>CAYZAY010000005.1:0-53627 GCA_964476515.1 uncultured Rhodobacterales bacterium | reverse complement strand
TGGTTTGTTTTCGTCTCTAACCCGTAGGATTTGACTGTTTTGATGCCCTGAATCGCTTCGACCCCAATGGCGTCGACATTGCCGGAAAGCTCTGCCTCGGCCCTTGCAAGAGTGCGAACACGGGCGGTCAGACGCCCAACAAGAAAGAAGATCAGCGGAAACAGAATCGCGCAGCCAAGCGTCATGATCGGGTCTTGCATGATCATAACGGCGATCAACGCAATCAGTGCGATAACATCCATCAGCATTTTGTTCGACAGGGTCACAACCGCAATCGCCGTGGCTTGTCCGTATGTCGTGACTTGGGCAAGAAACCGCGACGCATGAACGCCTGCATATTCCTGAACCGGACGGTGCAGTAGCTTTTGGAATATCTGGCGTTTGTAGTCGGCGCTGATCGTTCGCGTGAACTGTTCTGCCAGAACATTGGCTAGATATTGACTACCGCCTTTACCGATGGAAACGCCGATGACGATCAGAGCGACCCAAGTCGCGCCTTCGGCGTTGTCGTCAACAAATACGTCATTAACAATCAGCTTGGTGGAATAGGCCAAAGCACCGGTGAAGGCAGCGGCGGCAACCATAAAGACGATAGACAATAGATAAAGTTGCCAGCGCGGCTTTAAAGTTTCCCTGAGCGCGCGCTTGGCGGCGTTCCAAGTGCTTGGTTCAAGCCCAGCTATCTGCGGCAACTTACTCATAGGCGGGTCTCTATCCACAACGCGTTGGAAATCCTAGGATAATCAGCCAAGCCATTGTTCATCGGAAATTCTCCGCCCAACGCTTAGGACTGCCACCAGCGTTCGGCAAAACGGGCATTGTCCATCGGCCAAAGGTTGCCTTGGGTAAGCGGCTCAGCCACCCGCTTGCTGATCGCATGAAGGAAATTGGCAAAAGCCGGCACCACGATTGGCCCCGACGCTTTCATGCGGGTCTGAAGATCGGCGTACAGCTCGGCCCGTCGAGCGGGATCAAGTTCAGACAGCGCTTCGGCACGTAAGGCTTCAAATTCGGCACTATTCCCGCCTAATTCGCTGTTTGCGCTAAGCATCCAGTCTTCGGTTGGGCGACCAGACCAAAGGTTCGCTTTAATCGTCGGCCCAAATGATTTGGCAAATCCGCTTGCAAGCAGGGAAGACCAGACAGCTGGTCCAACCGTCGAAGGAACGCCATTTGCCAGCTCCAAATTCAGTCCAAACCCGTTGTATCCAGCCTTGTTAAGTAGGAATAGAGCCTTTTCAGGGTCGTAACCCGCACCATTCGCAGGCTGGAAGTGCTGGTTGAAAGGTCCAAGCGGGCTGTCATTGCCAACATGCCCGTATCCGTAAAGACCGGACAAAAGAACATCTTCGCGATCAATCGCCGATTTCAGCGCCAAGCGAACGTCGTCGTTCGGAAGCGTGGATGTGTCCAACGCGATGTGCTGATTGCCCGGAACGCTAGATAGTCGTAGCTTGGAGTCCGCTAAAACAGTCTCTGTTTCCGCCGGATTCACCTGTGCGGCGGCATCTACACGGCCTGTCTGAAGAAGCGCCAGCCCTTGGGATGCATCATCCGCTGCAAGAAATTCGATCTGGTCGAACCAGCCTGCAGATCCGTCTTTGTAATGCCCAGAAACCCGCCAGCCGACAAACCGCTGACCCGCATCGAACTTTGCCACGCGATACAGACCGGTTCCGATCCCTAGGCGCATCGATTCTGCGATCTTGCCCGCCGGATAGACAATCAAATGACGGTCCGACAGCAGATAGGGGAAATCGGCATTACCAGCGTGAAGTGTAAACTGCACCTGAGTGGGCGAATTGGCCTTAATAGTATCTATATTCGACACCAAATGCCATCCAGCCCTGCTTGGGCCTGCATCAATATGAAGGCGGATGGATTCGATCACACTCGCAGCGTCAAAATACGTTCCATCGTGAAATTGTACGCCACTGCGCAGATCAAAAATCCATGTCTTTGCATCTTGGCTGGCGTGCCATCCGGTTGCCAATTCGCCACGCAGTGACCCGTCCGCCGCGACCTCGGTCAGGTTATCAAACACCGCGCCTTGTCCAGCGGCAGCCATGAACAGGCCAAAGCCTTTGCGCGCATCCCAACTGTCCATCAACGATGCGCCAGGCAATGCCGCCCGAAGCCGCCCGCCGACCCGAGGCCGTGCGGTAATCGACAACCCAGACGCCGCAAGCAGACCGGCTGCCAAACCTGTGGTTAGCAGCCTTCTTCTGTCAGTCGTTTGTGCAAGGGTCGCCGTCATTCAGCATCCTTAGAAGATTCGGTGAAGGTTAACGATGCCAAACACATAGGGAAAGATGATTTATTGCCCTACCACCCAAAGCGCAAAGGCAGCATATTCATCGTCCGCACCAGTTCGGATGTAATCCCGGGATCAGACATCGCGTGACCCGCTTTGCCGACCATCCGCAATTCGGACTTTTTCCAATGCCGCGACAGCTCATATGCGGACCGAGGTGGGCAAATCAGATCGTAGCGACCCTGCACAATGGTTCCCGAAACATCTCTAAGCTTGTCCATATTGGCAAGGACTTGCTGGCTCTCGTCCAGAAAGCCGCCATTGATGAAATAATGGTTTTCCAATCTGGCAAAAGCACGGGCATATTCCCCTGAACCACCATAAGCGCTCGATCCTCTGCTATCGATGGATGCAAGCGCCGTTTCCCAAGCCGACCAAGCCCGAGCGTAGCGGATTTCTTGGTGGTGCGTCCCGCTGAATAACCGCTTGTGATAAGCGTGGATAAGGTCGCCCCGCTCCTCGGCCGGGATCATGGCTTTGAACCTTTCCCAAAGCTCAGGCCAGAACTGCCCAGCGCCACCGCCGTAGAACCAATCAAGCTCTCGCTCGGTCATCAAGAATACACCGCGCAGAACAATGTGCCGAACGTGGTCTGGAAACGACTGCGCATAGACAAGCGCTAGGGTCGCGCCCCAGCTACCGCCAAACAACAGCCAGAGATCAATCTCCAAAAGCTCTCGGATCTTTTCCATGTCCGCGATGAGATGCCAGATCGTATTGTATTCGACATTGGCATGGGGCTTTGAGCGGCCGCATCCGCGCTGATCGAAAAGTATCACCCGATAAATCTCGGGGTCGAAATATCGCCGCATCGCGGGGCTGCATCCGCCTCCCGGTCCACCGTGACAAACCAGCACCGGAATCCCGTCGGGGTTGCCGCATTGCTCAAAATACACCGAATGACCGTCGCCAACGTCAATCATACGCTGGTCAAACGGCTCAATCGGCGGATAAAGCGTTTGTGCTGCGCTCATTTGGCCTGCGGATTTGTACATTCGTGCCCCATATGTTTAGCAGAAGCCAAAAGAGCATATGGAGATCAGAATGCAAGAGCCTCACACCACTGTTGACGATAGCGAGATCGCCAAATTTGAAGCGATGGCCGCTGAATGGTGGGATCCGAACGGTAAATTTAAGCCGCTTCATATGATGAATCCTTGTCGTCTGGATTATATCACCAGCCAGATCGCCGCTGAATATGGGCGCGACATGAGCGAATCGTTACCATTCAAGGGTTTGCGCATTCTGGACATCGGCTGTGGTGGTGGATTGCTATCCGAACCCATGGCACGATTGGGTGCCGAGGTTGTGGGCGCCGACGCTGCAGGCGGAAACTTGCCCGTTGCCCGCATCCACGCTGAACAATCCGGACTTACCGTCGATTATCGCCACACCACCGCCGAAGCCTTGGCGGAAGCGGGTGAACAATTCGACGTCGTTCTGAACATGGAGGTGATCGAACACGTCGCCGACCCGCTGTCCTATCTGACCGCCTGCCGTGACCTTCTGAAATCGGGTGGTCTGCATCTTTGTTCGACCATTAACCGCAATCCCAAAAGCTATGCGGTCGCAATTCTGGGGGCCGAGGTCATCATGCGTTGGCTTCCCAAGGGAACCCATGAATGGAACAAGTTCATCACGCCGGACGAACTGCACGATCTGCTGACAGATGCTGGTCTGAACGTGGTCGACAAAAAGGGTTTCGTCTTCAATCCGGCGCTTTGGAGCTGGTCGATTTCAGATCGTGATCTAAGCGTGAACTATGTCACCGCTAGCCTGCGGCCCTGACTACTGATCCAGACGCAGGCGAAGTTCGCGTAAAATAGGTAGCGCTGAGCGCACCTTTTCTTCGCCAAGATCGTTCACAACAGTCTCTATCAAAGGGGTAATCGCCGCCAAAGCCTGATCCCGCGCCTGACGGCCAGCGCCGCTAATGGTGATTTGCTTGCGCCGTGCGTCATCCCAATCAGGGCGAATGTGGATGTAGCCAGCAACCTCAAGCTTGTTCAGCGTATTGCTCATCGCGCCGCGTGTGACGTGAAAGCTTTTCGCCAATTGCGCAGGGGTTTTTTCGTCCGTCGAATGTGCAAGATGGTTCAGAACCGAGAAATGCGAAATCTCCATGCCCTTGGGCAACACCTTGCTCAGACGGTCACGCGCCAATTGGTCAGCGATCAGTATTTCGCTGAACAGGGTGACGGCAAGGTTGGTAATCGAGTTGCTCATTAAACGCTTTCTGGGCCCGTGTAGTCTCGGTCATGCTTCAAAGACGGTAGTCTTTCCCGCGCTTTTGTCACATTTGACAGGTCCAGATCAACAAAATGCACACCCGGTTTTGTACCAGCGTCAAGAATGACCTTCCCCCAAGGATCAACGACCATTGAATGGCCAAAGGTCGACCGCTCTTTGCCGCGCGATTTTTTGTGCGTGCCGGTTTGAGCAGCCGCCAGAACATAGCACCCGGTTTCAATTGCACGGGCGCGCAACAAAGGTTCCCAATGGGCTGCACCGGTGACCGGGCTAAAGGCTGACGGTACGGTCAGTATGTCCGCGCCAGCCTTGGCGAGATCACGATACAGATGGGGAAACCGAACGTCATAACAGATCGACATTCCGATCTGGCCAAAAGGGGTTTGGGCAAGAACAGCCTCTGATCCCGGACGGTATCCGGCGGATTCACGATAGGTTTCCTGTTCTGATACGGTTGCGTCGAACATGTGGATTTTGTCGTAGCTCGCGGCAATCTCTCCGCTGGAAGAAATCAAGAACGACCGGTTCGCAAATCGGCCCTCAGGATCTGATGTTTTCAACGCCAAAGACCCGATTTGAACCCAAACCCTATGTTCCGCAGCGAATTCGCGAATGCCGCTTAGGGTGAGGTCCTGACCTTGCGACTGCAAAACCGCATTTTGATGGGTCCGGCTGACGGAAACACAATTCATGACTTCGGGCGTCAGAATAAATTCGGCCCCTCCAGCTACTGCTTGACGCATATAACCCAGCGTTTGACCAAGGTTATCTGTTGGATCGTCGCTAGAGTTAAGCTGGATCAGAGCCGCTTTCATGTAGCTCAGGATACTTTCAACAGCGGATCAAGCCCGCCGCTGCGCTCAAGCGCGTAAAGTTCATTGCAGCCACCAACATGCGCGCCGTCGATAAATATCTGCGGCACGGTTTGCCCACCATTCGAGCGCACAAGCATTTCGTCGCGTGCGCCCTTTTCAGTCCAAATGTTAATCTCATGGAACTCGACGCCCTTTTGCGACAGCAAGCGTTTGGCTGACGAACAGAACCCGCACATGGGTCTGGTGTAAATGTCGATCTTTGGCATGGTGGGTCTTTCAGAGAGTTACTTGATGCATTCTGATTTAGGCATCTTTCATGACGCGCGCTAGTGCGACAATACATACCGACTTTGCGTCAGCTGCAAAACACGCTTCGGTCGCTGCGGCGAAAGTCGCGCCGCTGGTCATGACGTCGTCTACCAGTATCACATCAGCGCCCCGAATTTTATCGTAATATCGGGGGGTTAGCTTGATCGCTTGGTGCAATAGTTCGAACCGTTGATCTTTGTTCAACCCGTCCAGAGGTTGGGTTTTCTTTGTGCGCTTCAGAAGGTCGGGGATCACGTCAATTTGATGCAGCACACCAAATCTCTGCGCCAAAAGCGCAGATTGGTTGTACCGCCGCTTGAATAAACGAGCGTTGTGAAGCGGAATCGGAGCCACCAGTGAAGTTGGCGAAACAAGATCCGCCCCGGCTTTGGCCATCCATTTACCTGCAGATTTGGCAACCTCGGTCCGGTCCGCGTGCTTCAGGCCCAGAACTAGCTTTCGCCCAGCTCCTTTATAGACCACTGCCGATCTTCCACTATTCCACGGTCGTGCGATCTTAATACAATCGTCACACAGCTCATCGGTGTCTGAATCCTCGCCCGGAAGCGGGGTGCCGCATTTGTCGCAAACAAGACCGCTGATGAAATGCGTATCACGCCAACAGGTCGGGCACAGCCCGTCAGTCTCGGACACGATTGCGCTACACGCGACACACTGCGGTGGAAAGATCACCTGGAATACGGTTTGAATTGCCGTCGTTCTGATCCTATTACCAAGCATATGAACTCTATCCCCCAGATAACCGACCGCGCGTCGCTTGAGCGAAACCGCCAAAGGGCGAAACCCGATGGTGCAACCATTCTGCATGATGAAGCGATCGCCGATATTCAGGATCGCCTATCCTTGGTTAACCGGGACTTTACAGATATCGCGATTGTGACCGGTCATCCCGAGGTTTGGTCAGCGGCATTTCCCACTGCAACCATTGTCAGTGACGACGAAACCCTAGGGTTAGAGCCTAATTCAAAGGATTTGGTCATCCATGCGATGTGCCTTCACTGGGCGAACGATCCGGTTGGTCAAATAATCCAATGTCGCCGTGCGCTTCGCCCTGATGGGCTTTTCCTGTCTGTGGCTTTCGGTGGGCAGACCCTGTTCCAGCTTCGGGAAGCTCTGGCCAAGGCCGAGGTAGAGACAAAGGGCGGTCTTTCCCCCCGTGTCGCCCCGATGGCCGAGCTTCGCGACATGGGTGCACTGCTGCAGCGGGCAGGTCTGGCTTTGCCTGTAGCTGACTCGCTTCCCCTCAACGCTGAATATCGCGATGTCTACCACCTGATGCGCGATCTACGGGCAATGGGGGAAGCCAACGCGCTTGCCGACCGTTACCGTTCTTTCGTCGGAAAGTCCCTGTTTGATGCAACCCAAAGACACTATTCCAGCAGCTTTCCCACCGGTTCCGGACGCCTACCTGTGACCTATGAGCTGATCTTTTTGCTGGGCTGGGCGCCCGATGAATCACAGCAACAGCCCCTAAGACCAGGGTCTGCAACAGCATCACTTGCACAGGCGCTGGGCACGACTGAAAATCCACTCAAGGATTGACCCCGTTTCAGGTACATGTAGACCAATTCCGATGACTTCAGGATCCGCGCTAAAATGACCGATCTAACCCACGCGCCAAGCGACCACCCTAAACGACCGCCTGAAAAGGTTGGCGTTCTGTTGGCCAATCTTGGGACGCCGGACGGCACGGACTATTGGTCCATGCGTCGCTATCTTGGTGAATTCCTGTCGGACCGACGGGTGATCGACTATTCGCCATGGTTCTGGCAGCCGCTTTTGCAGCTGATCATCCTGACAAACCGCCCGTCGAAATCTGGTGCCGCCTATAAATCGGTCTGGAACACTGAGGCCAACGAAGGGCCGCTTGCCACCATCACCAAGCAACAAACCGCCAAGATCACCGAAACGATGAAAACGCGATACGGTGATCAGGTTTTGGTCGATTACTGCATGCGCTACGGCAATCCGTCGACCGATAAAAAGCTTCAGAACATGATCGACGCGGGCTGTACCAAGATCCTGTTCTTCCCGCTGTACCCGCAATACGCCGGAGCAACGTCGGCCACCGCGAATGACCAGTTCTTCCGCGCGCTGATGAAGCAAAAGTGGCAACCAACGGCCCGCGTGGTTGATCCGTATTATTCAGACCCAATGTATATAGACGCGCTCGCCCAATCGGTTAAGCGGAAATACGCTGAATTGGACAGTAAGCCCGATGTGTTGGTCTGTTCATACCACGGCCTGCCCAAACGCTACCTGACCGAAGGCGATCCCTATTATTGCCAATGCGTGAAAACGACTCGGCTGTTGAAGGAACGGTTGGGCTGGGACGATTCTGAAATCATCTCGACCTTCCAATCCAAATTCGGACCCGAGGAATGGCTTCAGCCTTACACCGTCGAAGAAGTTGCACGCCTTGCTAAAGGCGGCAAAAAAAACATCGCGGTGATAGCCCCTGCGTTTTCAGCCGACTGTCTAGAAACGCTGGAAGAGATCAACGAAGAAATTCGCGAAAGCTTTGAAGAGGCGGGCGGCGAAAGCTTTGCTTACGTCCCGTGCCTGAACGACGACGATGCGCATATCGCGGCGCTAAGTCGTTTGATCGAATCCAACCTGTCAGGCTGGCTGGACTAACCAAAAGAAATGGGCGGCAGGGTTACCCCTACCGCCCGAATTCATTGTGCGACGGTTAAAACCGTCTACGCTAATTAAAGCGCTGCAACCAACAGTGCGATCAGGATCAGTGGAATAATCCAGCTGCTGCCCGAAGATGCTGATTCTGCTGCTTCAACTACAACAGGTGCTTCCATGACAGGGTCTGCCATTCCACCAGCTTGTACTGCTGCTGCAGTTGCGGCTACGATCGCTGCTGCGATAACGAGTTTTTTCATAATGAAACCTCCAGATTAAACGGCCTTGGTCGGATTTGAAGGCGACGCAAAGCGGGCATGACTTTCCTCGTGAACCATGTCTAACCAAGAATTAAGCCGGAATGCAAACTTATCTTCAGGCAAACTTCCGCTCGCTCACAATAATGTGGTCAAATTAGCAACACTTGCGTACCAACCTTCGCCAGTCCGAACAGCTCGGCGATGTGCTCATTATACAATCCGATGCAGCCGTTCGAAGAACGGCGGCCGATTTTACGCGTATCGTGGGTGCCGTGGATCCGGTAGAACTGCCAGCTTAGATACAGTGCGTGGGTCCCAAGCGGATTGTCTGGACCGGGGCCGATAAAGGATGGCCATTCAGGATTGCGCTCAATCATATCGGGGGTCGGTCGCCAGCTTGGGCCTTCGACCTTGCGCACAACGCGTGTACGGCCAAGTCGCGTCAAATCCTCGGTCAGGGGAACGCTTGATGGGTACAAGCGATAGGTTTTTTCATCCTCGGACCAATAATGTACCGCGCGTGACGTCACATCGACCAGTATCGCACCGTTTTTGAGGTTGTCGAAATACGGCTGCCATTCAAGCATGCGAAAGCTGGAAATATTGTTGCGGGCGGTTGGCGTGACGGCTTCTTCGACTTCCGTCGTTTCTTCGCCTTCAAACGCATCCTGAGCAACCACACGGCCACCCAAAACAGAGGCCCCGCTTGCCAAAAGAAATTTGCGCCGCCCCATGCGCCCCAAAATATCGTTAGTCATACTCGTCTCCGGCCTGCCTTTGAATTTCAGGGCACCTTATGGTGCCTGTGTATAACTCGCAATTCAATCTTGTGTCATCGCGCGGATTTGAATTGCGGATTTGAATATTTTGCCCGCTAAAGGTAAGCGGGACTACGGGCAGGCAGAAAAGGGCCGGAAATGCGGATTTGGACAGCACTATTTATGGGCATCGCGATGTTTCTTGCGGCGTGTGAAGTACCTGAAGAAGCAATTTTGAACGAAAAGCCACTACCAAGGCTGTATTCGATCCCCGCTGACCAGAAAGCAACGATCCAGTACCGCATGCTTGATTCGATCAACGCCCTGCGTGGTGCTGCCTCGGTCGAACCGGTTCGGCTTAGCAACCGGCTAAACGCAGCAGCTGCAACCCATGCCCGTGACATGTCCCTACAAAACCGCCCTTGGCACTTTGGATCTGACGGGTCTTCGCCGTTGGATCGGGTTGAGCGCGTTGGCTATGACGGGATTTTCTTAGGCGAAACGATTTCCGAAACCTTTGAGACCGAACTTGAAACGCTGTCCGCATGGATGGCTCGGGATGATACGAAGAACGTAATTCTTGATCCCCGCGCCCAAGAGATTGGCTTTGCTTGGTATCAAGAGCGCAATGGCAAGATTTGGTGGACGCTGGTTACGGCGATGAAGTCCGAACCCGAACTGCTTACCGATGAAGAACTGTCTGCGCTTCTGGAAGATGCGACCGACGAAAACGGTTAAGGGTAAATCGTTATCGTCGTCCCTGGTTTAACCAACGCCACGATTTCTCTGATCTCGTCATTTTTAACCGCTATGCACCCGTTGGTCCAATCCGGCACGGCGCTTCCGTAGCCGTTTGGCAGACCGTGGACAAATATCTCATCGCCTGGATCAACGCCCTTTTCAGTTGATATTTGCACGTCCTGCTCATTGGGGTAGTTGATCCCCAAACTAAGGGTAAACCTGCTTTGCGTATTCACATGGGTGATGTGATAGGCCCCTTCGGGCGTTTTTCCATCACCCCTTTTGCGCTTCGGTCCAACGGGGTCAGACCCAAGATCAATGTTGTAACTGCGAATGGGAAAGCCATAGCTCAGCAGCTTTAACTTTCGCTTGGCTTTGAAAACCTTAATCTCGGTGATCTTCGGCTGAGGGAACGACCCGCCCGTCGGCAAGCACCCAGCCAACGCCACGGGTGCGCCCAATAGAACCAATCGTCGTGATATCTTCATCTGCTCACGGGTCTCTTTTTGCCCAGTTTTTTGTAGAATACACACTGACGTAAGGAAAAGCTACGCCCGAGGATCACCCCGGTTTCACGAATTTGGCAACCGTTTCAATGTGCGGCGACCAGCGGAACTGATCGACGACCGAAACAGACTCCATCGTGTAGCCGCCATCAATTAAAACCTTTGCGTCTCGGGCAAATGTCACGGGATTGCAGGATACGAACGCGATAACCGGCACCGTCGATTGGGCAAGTTCTGCCACTTGTGCTTTTGCGCCTGCCCTTGGCGGATCGATAACCACTGCGTCGAGCTTTTCCAGCTCATCGGGCATCAATGGCCGACGAAAAAGATCACGCGTTTCTGCGGTTATGGTCTTTAAACCCGCTGCCATGCGCCAACCTTTGTCGAGTGCGGCGATCATCTCTGCATCACCCTCATAGGCTCTAACCTCGCCCAACTCGGCCAGCGGAAGCGAAAACGTGCCGCTTCCGGCGAACAGGTCCGCGATACGTTTCGCGCCATCGACCGCTTTCATTACGCTGTCGAGCAAGCTTTGCTCGCCTTCCTTGGTCGCCTGAAGAAATGCGCCCGGGGGTGGAAGGACATTTGCCTTTCCGAACACCTGATGCGCGGGCATGGCCTCGGCAATCGTTTCATCTTCCCACGCCAAGCGCGCCAAATTGCGTCGCGCAACAAAACCGGCAAGGTCAATTCGTAGCTGGCCATCCAAGGGCTTGCCGCCCTGCACTTGGATATCCAATCCGTTTTCCGACTTGGTGACAGAAACCGCAATCTCGCCTTTTCGCGACCCACCAACAACTGCCAGCTCTGCGGCAAGCTCTCGGCCTGCCAAAACATCGGGGTCCAAAAGAACACAGTCGGGAATCTCGACGATTGTATCCGACGCACGAGCGTGAAAACCCGCGGTTGCGCCCTTTTTGGTTCGGCGCGCCGAAAACGTAGCCCGACGACGGCTTTTGGGCGGAGATGTTACGATCTGCCCAATATTAGTGTCGATTTCTTGCGCACTAAGCGCAGTCGCAACCACGCCAACCTTCCAGCTGGCAACGAATTCATCAGACGCATGCTGAAGCAAACAGCCCCCGCATGATTTGAAATGGCGACAAGGCGGCTTTACGCGGTTTTCGCTAGGCTTTTCGATGCGGATATTGGCTAGCCGGTCCCCATCCAATTCGCCGGTCACGACTTCTCCTGGAAGCGTTAACGGCGCGTAAATCGGGCCGTCTGCGATACCTTCGCCCAAGTGGCCAAGGCGTTTTATTGCGTAATTAGTCATCCAAACCGCCTAATAAATCCTGTTTTGACAGGGTTAGCCCCAACCCGATCCAAAGATCTTCCAGCCGTTTCAGCTTTTTCCCCAAAGCCGCACCTTGAAATCTGTCCATCAAATCCGCCGCTCTGACCGGAAACACCGCGGCCGCACCGGCCTGAACGTCTTGGACGTCTTGAGTGGTGAAATCAGTCTCTAAATAGGCTGAACGAAGCAATTTCGCGTCCATTCCCAGCTTTTCTCCAAGACGATATCCTGTCTCTTTCCCGTCTTGATAGCTCATCGCTGCATGCTGAATGGCCGAGCGGTCACGCTCGTCCGATTTAGACAAACGAAACGCGTCAGCAACGTTTCTACCGCCCAGTGCCGCCAGTCTTCGGGTGAACGAAGGCTCCATTCCGGCTTTTTCTTCCAAATGAACCAAAATCGGCATGGTTTTGGTGTCCGCGCCATCCAAAACTGCGTGCAAAACACCCGTTTGTTCCATCACCGCCAAAGCGGGTGCAGGGTTGGGCGCAAGCAATAGCTTTTTCACTTCATGCCCGACTCTTTCTTTGGAAAGCGTCTCTATTCCTGCCAAATTCGATGCAATTGCCGCTAGTGAGCCGGCCTCCCAACCAAGGTCCGGATTCCCGTACCACGCGGTAAATCTAAAGAACCTCAGGATTCTCAGATAGTCTTCGCGGATACGATCGACCGGATTGCCAATAAAGCGAATTCGCCGGGCGTTCAGATCGTCCATTCCGCCCAAGGGGTCCAAAAATTCACCCTGTGCATCGGCGTAAATCGCATTCATCGTAAAATCACGGCGCTCCGCGTCTTCGATCATGGATTGAGAGAACACCACAACAGCCCGACGGCCATCAGTTTCCACATCCTTGCGATAGGTCGTAACCTCGTGCGGTTCACCGCCCGAAATAATGGTGACGGTGCCATGATCAATGCCGGTGGGAACAACCTTTAAACCAGCGTTTTTGGCAAGGTTAGAGACTGTTTCGGGCGTCGCATCTGTGCTGATGTCGATATCCGAAACCGGTGCGTCCAAAAGCGCGTTTCGCACACATCCGCCAACCATATGCGCCTGATATCCAGCGTCGTTTAGAACGGCGAACACCTTTTGTGTCGCTTCGTTCTGAAACCAGTTTCCGGAAAGTTTCATTATGCCACCCTGTCGGCCAAAGCCCGAAGCATTCGCGCCGTTGCACCCCAAATATAATAGGGTCCGTAGGGAACTGCATAGTATTTCCGCTTCACGCCTTGCCAGTAACGATACTGGACGAAAAACCGATCCGCATTCAAAAAATGATCAAGCGGAACCGAAAAAACTTCGTCCACTTCGCCCATTTCGGGAACCACATCAAAGGGTCGCTCTACATGCGCCAGAATGGGTGTCACGCTGAAGCCGGTAACGGTTTCATGTTTGGCCAGCTCGCCCAAAATCGACGTGATTTCCGGCGGCAGTGCGATCTCTTCCCAAGCCTCTCTAAGGGCGGTTTGGGCGAGGTTAGTGTCTGTTTCGTCCTGTTTACCGCCCGGAAACGCGATTTGACCCGGGTGGTGCTTAAGCGAAGACGCGCGCTTGGTCAGAATAACCTCTGGCCGTCCGGTATATGTGGTTATCGGAACTAAAACCGCCGCGTTTCGCAGTTTTCTGTTTTTGGGCAACACGACATCGGGGTTTAGATCAAAATCGGACGAGCTGGACCCGCCCGCCCTTATGGCTTTGCGCAAAAAGTCGATTGTGTCGCCCGACACCTCAGCCACCCGCCGCGACGTCTTTGCCAACCGAAGCCGGATCAAGATCATAATGCGCGCCGCAGAACTGACAGTCCGCCGTCACGCGGCCATCGTCTGTGGTCATGGTCGAAATGTCCTTGGCGGAGTAAATCGACAGGCTTTGACGGACGCGGTCTTCTGAACAGGTGCACCCGAATTCGACGCTATTGGCATCAAACACTCTTGGGTTTTCTTCGTGGAACAGGCGCAGCAACAAATTGGTTGAGCTAACGCTTGGGCCGATCAATTCAAACTCTTCAACCGAATTAAGCAGCATGTTTACGCGGTTCCAGTTTTCAGACGCGTCGCCCTGAATCAGATCTTTGGCGGCTAATGCCCCTTCGTCGCCCGATCCGCCTTCGTCCGTCGCAAACGGAGACGCTTTTGGCATGTGCTGGATCATAACGCCGCCCGCGCGCCAATGTTCCTTGCCGCCAGTCTCGGTTGATTTGCCGAAAGTCAGCTCAAACCGAGTTGGCAGCTGTTCGGACTGGGCAAAATAAGCTTCGGCGGCGGCGGAAATCGATTCGCCAGCTAGCGGGGTAATCCCCTGATAGGGTTTCATATCGGTGCCCTGATCAAACATCACCGCGAAATAGCCACTACCGAGCTGTGCAAAAGCGTCACCCGCCGGATCAACGCGGTCAGCATCGTAGCTTGCGTAGGCGCGAATTTTCGCTGGCTGGCCATCTTCTTCGGGGCCGTAATAATCGGTCGCGATCATGCGGACCGGGCCGTTGGTTTGAACCTGCAGTGACAGCTTCCAGCGAAGTTTGATCGATTGGCCGATCAAGGCTGTAAGAAGCGCCATCTCGGCGACCAACGCTTCGACCGGCTGAGGATAGTCGTGCTGACCAAGGATTCCGCTAAGAACGCCGTCAAGACGCGCCACTCGGCCGCGTGTGTCGGTTGCGTCCAGCTGAAACGGAAGGACAGTATCGTCCCATTCAAGCGCGATTTCAGGAGTCATGGGGTTTCCTTATTAAACTGGGCTTGCCATACATTTTAACAAAAGCGTCCACAAGCGCTGCTCGATTTAGGAAGTCTAAACGTGATCGCAAGATTTGGAGAGGCCCCGTCTCTCAGACAGAGGTATACCAGACGGCCCGGCATCTATGCTGTTCTTGAAAGAGATGGGCAGATTTTGCTGACTTATCAGGCGCATCCGCACGATGAATTTCAGCTGCCAGGTGGCGGTATCGACCCAGGCGAACACCCTATCGCGGCGCTTCACCGAGAGGTGTTCGAAGAAACCGGTTGGAAAATCTCATCCCCGAAGCGGTTGGGTGTGTTTCGCAGGTTTACCTATATGCCGGAATACGACCTGTGGGCCGAAAAGGTTTGTTCGGTCTATCTGGCACGTCCGGTTGCAAGGATGGGGCCACCGGTAGAGCCTGATCATTACGCGCATTTCGTGCCCAGCGACACGGCCCCTTCGTTGATCCAGAATGAAGGTGACAGGCATTTTCTTATGCGCGCACTAGGGATTGGGTGATCGGTGTTCTAGCATGATTGCTGATACGTCATCGTCCAGCGCCCCGCCTTGGGGTAAGTGGTCCCTAAGATGGATATATAAAGCGTCAAGAAAGTCCTGACCCGTCAGGTGCAGTTTGTCTTTGACAAGATCCCGCAACCCGCTTTGCTCAAGGGCTTTCCCGTTTCTAAGCGACGCCTCGGTTATCCCGTCCGAACAAAACAGCAGCCGATCACCTTGGTGAAGTTGGGTTTCGAATTGATCGAATTGGGCGTCCTCGATAAGACCGACTGGAAAACCACCGCCACCAAGAAATTCGATGTCATTATTCGCGCGAACAACGACCGGTTCCGGATGGCCGGCTTGAGTTATTTTCGCTTTGCCTGTTTCCAGATCAACCGATGCGAATGCCATGGCAAAGTATTGGTCGATGCCGTTTTCCGCCAGCAATCGTTCGTTCAAAATCGCCGCCACCTTGGCTGGTTCGCGAATGGTGAGACGGCCGTTTTCATCGCGGTTAAGCGCTACGTTTTGGTCCAGAAAGCGATCTGACAGGTATCCGCTAATTCGGGCGGTCATCAACGCGGACGTAATGCCGTGGCCAGAGACGTCTATGTTGAACATGCCGATCTGGTTATTGCCCGCATCAAACATGCCGACCAAATCACCCCCAACATGACCGCAAGATTTTAGGCCACTGCTGATCTTAGAGCCCGAAATCGCCGTTTCCCTTGGCGGAAGTAAGCTATGTTGAATTTGCCGTGCTTGTTGTGGGTCGCGATCAATGACTTCGTGAAGCTCGGTCAGCTCGTCCAGGGTATCGCCGATAACTTTGTTCTGTTTTTGAAGCTGCCGCTCCATGCCAATGATCCGCTCACCGGCAGAAATCCTTGCGCGCAGTTCGTTTTGGTTGACCGGTTTGGTGACAAAATCATCGGCCCCGCAATCGAGACCTTTAGCAACTTCGCCCTTGTCGCTTTTTGATGTGAGCAGGATGAAGTAGCCATAGCTTTCCCTTTCCATCGCGCGAAATTATTTGCAAAAGGCGATCCCGTCCATGCCCGGCATCATCCAGTCGCTGATCACCAAATCCGGCGGCGACGTCTGGCAGATTTCCAGCGCCGCGATGCCTGAATCGGCCTCAATAACTTCGAACCCCCACTTTTTAAGCGCCAATGTCAGAATGCGCCGCTGAAGAACGCTGTCTTCCACGACGAGCGCCCGAAGGGGTTTTGCCCGTAGGGATTCAAGGCTAGCTGAATATTCCGATCTAGGCTGTTCCATGGGTTCCCATCCTTGCATCTCACGATTGGTAGGGCGAAGGGGTTAAGCGCATGTGAACGTTACAAATTTAATGAATTTTGGGGTCGCGGTTAGCATTCGCTTCACTTTCTTTCGTCAGATTGGGCGCATGATTGATTGGCAGCGTATTGCACAACTTGAAAATGACCTCGGCGCGGATGAATTGCCGGAGCTTATTACGCTGTTCTTGAACGAAGTGGGGGGTGCTGTGTCGGCAATGGATAAACCGACAGAAGACGACCTGCACTTTTTACGTGGAAGCGCATCGACGCTTGGCTTTAGAGATCTTGCCCGCCTTGCCGGACTGGGGGAAGAAGCGCTTAGGCAGGATGGTGCCGTCGTTGTTGACTGCATCTCAATCCGGACGGCGTTCACCGCAGAAAGTTCCGAATTGCTTTTGAAATATCCGAACTGCGATTAGCTCGTCAGATCACAAACTGGGCCAGTGTTTCGTCATTGGTGATGTCATTATACGTAAACCCAGCCGCATCTAATTTGGCGAATAGCACGTCAAAATCCTCGGGCGTTGTGGTTTCGATACCAATCAGAACAGAACCAAAGTTGCGGGCCGATTTCTTAAGGTACTCAAATCGTGCGATGTCGTCGTGCGGGCCAAGAATCCCCAGGAATTCCTTTAGCGCACCCGGCCGTTGTGGAAGGCGAAGGATGAAATATTTTTTAACGCCCGAATATCTTTGCGCACGTTCTTTCACCTCGGGAAGCCGTTCAAAATCAAAATTTCCGCCTGAGGTCACGCAAACAACGGTTTTGCCTTTGATCTGATCCTTGATGCTGCCGAGAGCGTCGACCGAAAGCGCGCCTGCGGGTTCAAGAACGATGCCTTCGATATTCAGCATTTCGATCATCGTTGCGCAAATCCGGTCCTCGGGGGCGATTTCGACAATATTCCCGCTGAAACCTTTAAGTTTTTCGAACGTTTTCGACCCAATACGGGCCACCGCTGCGCCATCAACGAATGTGTCTATACGATCAAGCCTTACGGGTTCGCCCGCTTCCAGCGCAGCTTTAAGACTGGCGCCGCCTTCGGGTTCGACAAACGTGTATTTGGCGCGATCGCCAAGATATTGCGTGACGCCAGCAGAAAGACCGCCACCGCCAACGGGTAAAACAATGTGGTCCGGCACCTTGCCGAGCTGTTCGACAATTTCAACCGCAACGCTGGCCTGACCTTCGATCACATCGTCGTCATCAAACGGGGCAAGGAAGTGCCCACCCTCGGTTGCGCAGTATGCCTGAGCCGCTGCAAGCGTGTCGTCGAAATAATCGCCAACCAGCCGAATTTCGACCCAATCACCGCCGAATATCTTCGTTTTCAAGATTTTCTGCTGCGGCGTCGTCACCGGCATAAAAATCACGCCCGTCACACCGAAATACTGACAGTTGAACGCAACACCCTGAGCATGGTTCCCAGCGCTGGCGCATACGAACAGCTTTGTGTCCGGATGTTCGGCCAGTGCCTTGCGCATGGCATTGAAAGCCCCGCGAAGTTTGTAGCTGCGCACGGGGGTCAGGTCTTCGCGTTTAAGCCAAACCTCGGCATCGAACTTTTCAGATAAATGGGCGTTTTTCTGCAATGGCGTTGCAGGAAACATGCTGCGCATATGGTGCACAGCGACGATGGCGTTGTCGTGAAACTCAGTCATAAGCATCTGAGTGCCTTATGTGCGCAGCCAAGGCAAGGAATACCAATGTATTCTTTCGCTACGCGCGGAATCTGCGAATGTAGCGGTATGGTTCCCAGTCTTTATACCCTCGGTTTATTGTTGCGATATTGAATATCGGCGACAGTCAATGTGATAGATTTCACAATATCGCCAGAATTCACCTCGAAATACTTGGCGTATAATTCTTAGGGGAAGTCCGCATGAAAAAGATCTTATCAAAATCGCTCGCCGTCATGGCTGTCTCAAGTCTACCGATGACCGCAATAGCCACAGCAACGGTTCTAATTTCGGCCGATACGGCGCTCGCCGCGGGGAAAGCCGAAGGTAAAGGCAAGTCGGACAAAGGCGGAAAGCCTGGAGATAAGGGCAAACCTGAAACTACCGGCAAACCAGAAAGCACCGGCCAATCTGGTGACTCAGCCGGCAAACAGGCCAGCGCGATGAAGGGTTTGAATTCTCTGAAGCGCAACATCAACGGATTGATGAATAGCAGCGACCCAAAAGTTGCAGGGTTTCGCGACTACCTAATGGCAAACGAAGCGCTGGTTGATGCCGAGGACTTGCTAGCGATTGCTCAGGGTGAATTTGATGCTGTCAACGCGAATTATACGGCGTTGGAGCTGACTGGGGATCCTGAGACAGACCTAGCTGACCTGCAAAGCCAGCTTGGCGGGCTGACAGCGCCCGACCCTGAAACAGCAACGCAAGAAGAAATCGACGCGTATAACGAACTGGTTGCGTCCCTGAGTGATGCCATCATCACTGTTGAAATCGTCATCCAAAAGGGTGCCGAACTTGGTGACGCACTTCAGGCTGTCGCAGATGCATTCGAAGGCACAACCGAGGAAGACTTGCTACAAGCCTTTGTCGAAGCGATGCATGCATCGGGTCAGACGGACTTTACGTTGGATGACATCACGGACGAAATGTTGGCATTGTTCCAGAGGCACATCGATGCATATCTGAACTGATTTTCAATACCATCTGGCAAAGGCGGCCTCCCTCGGCCGCCTTTCTTTTTAGAGGTCTCGGTTTTCGACGGTAACTCCATAGATCGTCGTCAAAAAACTCATCCCGATCAGGATTAGGATTAAGTTCAGCGCCATCATCAGCAACGTGCCGATCAAACCCGAAAATGCCGAAATCACGCCTACGATCAGGCTGGAAACAATCGCAATGAGCATGAACAAAATGTAGGCGAAAATGATCGACCCGCCGTAACCGCGCGTTACTTCCCAAGCTTGCGAAAAGCTTAGCGTTCGGCCAATTGCTGCGCTGGGTAAGATCACATAGACGCGGGCCGCAAAGTAAAAGACGACCAAGGCGGCCACTGCGATCAACACTACGCCCAATAGAGCGCCAAACCCCCCAAGTGAGTTTAATACTCCACCGATGACCGTAGCAACTAGAATGATTACGACTATTACGACCATCAGCAAAAGGCCCCAGCCAAAGTAGGCCAGGACACGCCCACCATGAAGGGCTGGAAGCAGACCGTCTGGTTTTTCTTCAAGCAGGATATAGCGATGCCACGCGACCGCGACCCATAAAGCCGCGATTGCTTGTATGAGGGTGGCAAGGCCAACGTTGACCTCGTTCACTGGATCGTAGAGCGGGTCGATCTCCATGCTGTAATATGTTGAACCGCCAAACACCTCTTGTCCGAAAAGAATAAGCGACAAGACCATTGCTCCGATCAGTGGGGTTGACATACGCAACGCCACACCGAAGTTATTAACAACCATTTTTATCGAATGGCTTAGTATTGCCCAGCTTTGCATAATCGTACTCTCCTAAAAAACTTTCCCTAAGCTTAGCGTGAAATTGCATTCGCTCAACCCTGATTAAGCCGCAAATCTTGCCCCTGCGCTGAAAACCCGTTATCGGCCCCTGAACACGTTTAAAACAAAGAGAATCCCCATGTCCGCGCCTAAAAAAGTTGTACTGGCCTATTCCGGTGGCCTTGATACCTCGATCATTCTGAAGTGGCTGCAAACCGAGTATGGTTGCGAAGTGGTTACCTTCACCGCCGACCTGGGTCAGGGCGAAGAGCTTGAGCCGGCCCGCGCCAAGGCAGAAATGCTGGGGATCCCGTCCGAGAACATCTACATTGAAGACATCCGCGAAGAGTTCGTTCGCGATTTCGTCTTCCCGATGTTCCGTGCCAATGCGGTTTACGAAGGTCTTTACCTGCTGGGCACCTCGATCGCGCGGCCTTTGATTTCCAAGCGTCTGGTTGAAATTGCCGAAGCCACTGGTGCTGACGCTGTCGCCCACGGCGCGACCGGCAAAGGCAACGATCAGGTTCGTTTTGAACTGGCCGCCTATGCGCTAAACCCTGAAATCAAAGTGATCGCGCCTTGGCGTGAATGGGATCTGACCTCGCGCACCAAGCTTCTTGAGTTCGCCGAGCAGAACCAAATTCCGATTGCCAAAGACAAGCGTGGCGAAGCGCCGTTTTCTGTCGATGCGAACCTGCTGCATACTTCGTCCGAAGGCAAAGTTCTGGAAGACCCTGCTGATCAGGCGCCGGAATATGTCTATCAGCGGACCGTTTCACCGGAAGATGCGCCGGACACCCCTGAAGAAATCACCGTTGGCTTCGAAAAGGGCGATGCCGTTTCGATCAATGGCGTTGCAATGTCGCCGGCAACCATTCTGACTGAACTGAACGAATATGGCCGCAAGCATGGCATCGGCCGTCTCGACTTTGTTGAGAACCGTTTTGTTGGCATGAAGTCGCGTGGTGTTTACGAAACACCTGGCGGGACTATTCTGTTGGAAGCACACCGTGGGATCGAACAGATCACTTTGGACAGTGGTGCAGGTCATCTGAAAGACAGCCTGATGCCACGTTATGCCGAGCTGATTTACAACGGCTTCTGGTATTCGCCAGAGCGTGAAATGCTGCAGGCCGCTATCGACAAGTCGCAGGAACATGTGACCGGAACCGTGACCCTGAAGCTTTACAAAGGGTCTGCCGTTACAGTGGCGCGCGCGTCTGAGCATTCGCTTTATTCCGAAGCGCACGTGACCTTTGAAGAAGACGCCGGTGCGTACGACCAAAAAGACGCAGCAGGCTTCATACAGTTGAACGCGCTTCGCCTAAAGCTTCTGGCTGCGCGGAACCGTCGGGTTAAGTAATGCCCGAACTGCGCGGCGCCAATCGGGGAAATCTTGATCAACTTCTGAAACTTAAGGTTCGGGAAGATCAAGAAAACCTTGTGGCGCCGAACGCGGTCACGCTGGCCCAGTCGGCTTACGAACAACCGGGTAGCTATGTTTGGGGAATATGGGATGGCGAACAGCCCGTTGGGTTGATCGCCATGATCCATCCGCAGGTTTATCCCTTTTTAGAGCCTGATGACGACCCTCAGGCCGCCTATCTTTGGCGGTTGATGATCGCCGCGGATCAACAGGGCAAAGGCTACGGCCGTTTTGCCATTCAGGAATGCATCCGGATCGCCCAAGAATGGGGGTTGCCCAGACTCGCGTCTTCGGTTGTGCAGTCCGAAAACTCAAACATGGCGTTTTATGAAGCTCTTGGTTTTCGCCAAACGGGTGCAGTCGTCGATGATGAGCTTGTCATCCTGATGGATGTTTAAAGCAGGTCATACGTCACCCGCCGATGCGCGCCGACACCCGACCATGTGCCTGTAAACACTCCCAATTCAGTATCTAAGCCCGCCCAAATCGCCATACGTCTCACGCCATCCGTAGGCTGGCGGCTGAGGTTTGCGCAATCATGACTGAAAGCGACTCATTTGTTGGGCAATTGAATCAACGTTTCGCCTGTTTTTGGGGGCTTACGATTGGTTAACAACGAGTGCGCCGCACAGGAAAACTTTTAACCTGTGACTGGAGCTGTCTGGCCAAATCGCAGGCTGTCAGGATCGTAAAATGTCAGAAACTTCTCCCAAACTGGGGCTCCCTTATATTCAACCGGCGCAGGCCCAAAAACACGTCACGCACAACGAGGCCGTCGAAAAGTTAGACGTGCTAACCCAGCTTGTCGTGTCGAGCTTTGATGCAACCACGCCCCCATCGCTACCAGTGGATGGCGAAACCCACGCGCTGGGTGCGTCGCCGACAGGGGCGTGGGCATCTAACCCCAACGATATCGCTTTTTATACAGGTAGCGGCTGGCTTTTCATTCCTCCGCTTACGGGTTGGCGCGCTTGGGGGAATGACGAACTGAGGGTATGGGACGGCACCGCGTGGAACCCTGCGATCCCATCGTTGGACTCGGTCGATATGTTGGGGGTCAACACGACCGGCGACGCAACCAACCGGCTATCCGTTTCCAGCGACGCGACCCTTTTGAATAACGCAGGCAACGGCCACCAACTAAAGATCAACAAGGCAAGCGCCGGTGATACCGCATCGCTTCTGTTCCAATCCGGATGGGCGGGCCACGCGGAAATGGGTCTGTCGGGCGATACGAGCTTTTCTGTCAAGGTCAGTCCGAACGGAAGTAGCTGGTATGCGCCCTTCAAAATCGACCCGAACGCCCAGACCCTGACAATTGCGCCTGCGGGCACGACCACGGTCTCGGTATCACACACCGCGCTGCAAATCGACACGCCTGTGACCGGTAATGCTGTGCAGTCAAACCTAATCGACGCAACTTCGGATCGGCTGATGAAGGTCGGAGCCTTCGGGCTAGGCGCGCCGGGTGCATTGCTGTCTGACATCAGCGTGACCGACAATTCGATTGCCCCTGGTATGTATCAAGTTAACGGCTCAACCGTCGGGGCGCCCCTCGCGTCAGGGCTACAACACCTTATGCATTCGCGCCGCTCAAGCGTGGGTGGTGAAACGCAGCTTGTTATGGTCGAAGACGACGGGTCGATATTCTATCGCACCCGCGGCAATGGAGCATGGCAAAACTGGCAACAGGTCGCAACGTCGAACCACTACACCGGCAACCTGTCTTCCACAGATTCAGCTCCCCTGTTCGAGCGCGGAACCAACGCAAACGGGGACTACACCCGCCTTGCGGATGGCACGCAATTCTGCTGGCACGAGGTATCGTTAAGCTACATCTGGGCCAGAGAGCTGTACGGCAGCTGGACCTTCCCCGCATCATTTGTTTCGCCTGCAAAGGTGTTTTGCAACGTCGAATTCTATTCGCTTCTCACCTCAGCCACGCCCGATGTTGACGCGATCTCAACCGCGACAATCGAAGGTGCCACAAGCTCCAGCGCCCAGTTCAGATTGATGCGCGCAGCGGGACAAACCGACTTTGTATCAGGCGATAATGTCACCGTCACAACGCTTGCCTTTGGCCGTTGGAAATAGGGGAACATCGTGATTTTCACACTGCACCCGCAACGAAGCGAAAAAACCCTGACACTCCGAATGACTGACGATGTTTTAGAGGTTAACGGAGATGAATTTGATTTCTCTTCGGTAGAAGAAGGCGTCACGCTGCCTGTAGCTGCCATAAATTCTGATTGGTTCGCCGGACCCGTCACAAGACAAAGCGGGCAAATCCACGTTGCGATCTTGCTTCCCCTTGGACCCGACGCGCCGACAAACCAACGCTTTCCGGGCAAGCTTCAACAAGACCGCAATGGTTTGATTGACCTGAGCAAAGTCGAGCGCGTCTACAAATGACCAATATCGATTTCAGCCAGATCGTTACCCCCGAAGCAGCAACAAAAACTGCACAAGCCCGCTTGATGCTGCTTCTTTCTGAGCATCGCTGGCTATGTGAAAACAGCGGCGTCAACGTAACCCAAGATGCTCGGTTTCAAAGCGATCGCACCACGCGGGCCGAAATGACGTCGCTGCTTACCAATCTTGAGCTTGGCACCATCGCAGGCCCTGTAGCATGGAAAGCGCTTTCCGGTTGGGAGGTCGTTGGCAAAGACCAGCTTCGACAAATTCTGTGGTTGCTAAACGCCCATGTTCAAGCCTGTTTTCAGGCCGAGCGATTGGTGGGTGAACAAATAGCTACCGGTGAAATTACCGGTGCCAGCGACCTAAGAGACGCGTTTTCACATGCGTATGAAGGCGCCAAGACTTAGTCTTAGAATATGAAATCATCGGCGCTCCATTCTGCAATCTCAATGGGGTGTCGACCTTTTGACATCACTTCTAACGTTTCGTGTCCTCGAAGCGTGCTGTTGCCGCCGTCCCCTGCATGCTTAACCGATC
Source organism: uncultured Rhodobacterales bacterium (assembly GCA_964476515.1). Lineage (GTDB taxonomy): Bacteria > Pseudomonadota > Alphaproteobacteria > Rhodobacterales > Rhodobacteraceae > JASMHC01. The sequence continues at coordinate 29,350 of CAYZAY010000005.1, read as the reverse complement.
TTGCGACTGGCCATTTGGTTATAGGCTGGCAGCACGCTTTCGACCAATTCGGCCAACCGACCTGTCAGCCGGGGCAAGGGGCCTTCGGCGTCGGCAAACCCTGTCGAGCGGTGCACCGCATCATACCAATGCGCGGCCCAAATGCCGTCGTCGGCATGACCCCCAGCGGGCCAGCTAAGCATCGACGGATCCCAAGAAATTCCGATCGCTTCACAAAGCTCGGTTAGTCGGCCCTCTGGGTCTTCCCGAATATCTGCGCTGTCGATCACAACCGGCTCCTGCCCAAGCGAAAGTACGTGGTTATAAAGCTCGACCTGCTGCAAAAAGCCGATATCGGATTCCACTACAGCAGGGTACTTCTTGGCAAAGCTCGCCACCACGCGTGCGGGATGACGGATCAGGAACACGTTCACCACATCAGACATCCACCCCCGAGGCACCCCTTGGACCATGTGCTGTGTCATGTGTTTTTGATAAAAATGCGGCTTTTGGGCGGGATTAGTGCCTAATAGTGACGCAACTACTTTGTCCACATCCGCCGTACGGGATTCAAGGATTTCGTCCCGCATCGGGTGCTGAATTCCGGTGCGCTCTAGATACGCCGCGTAAAAGGGCTCATCAACGACTGCGCAATCTGACCGTGCGCCAAACGAATACATCATGGCCGTCGACAGATTCCGAGGCCCGCTCCACATCGCGATTTTCAATGCCCGCACTCCTTTGCGACCAGCGCTTTATATAGCCCGCGAATGCGCTCAGTCATTGGACCCATCTGGCCAGCACCAATCATCCGCCCGTCAATTTCACCCACCGGAGTTTGCGCGCCGAACGTTCCGGTCAAAAACGCTTCGTCCGCGTCGTAAGTATCAACCAAGGAATAGTTCCGCTCATAAACCGGAATGCCGTCGGCGCGGCATACATCAATCACCTTTTGCCGCGTGATCCCGTTCATGCAGTAATCGCCCGTGCTGGTCCAAACCGCGCCCTTTTTCACGATGAAAAAGTTGCAAGCATTGGTGGTGTTCACGAACCCATTGATATCAAGCATCAGCGCCTCATCTGCACCAGCCTTCTCAGCGGCTATACAAGCCAGAATGCAGTTGAGCTTTGAGTGAGAATTCAGTTTCGGATCCTGCGTCATGGGCAGCCCGCGCACATGGGGGACTGTCGCCAAATTGATAGGCCGTGGGATCTTGGGCTTGGAATGCTCCATAATAATAACGAAGCTAGGGCCGCTGCGGCTAAGACCAGGATGCTGGAACGGGCGAATTTTCGTGCCTCGCGTTACCATAACCCGCGCGTGGGCGTCGGTTGTCATGCCGTTCGCTTGGCGGGTCGCTTCGATTGCCGCCTTGACCCCGTCACGGTCCATGCCGATGTCCAGATCAATCGCTTTGACCGCCCCGAAAAGCCTGTCCAAATGCTCGTCGATAAAAGCCCAGCACCCGTCGTAGAGCCTCAGCCCCTCCCAGACGCCATCGCCCAGCATAAAGCCGGAATCATAGACGCTAACCGTAGCTTCGGCGCGCGGCTTCAGGTCTCCGTTAACATAAATGAGGATGCTCTCGTTGCGGGCATCTTCTTCGGCTTGGTGGGTGGTCACATTTTCAGTCATGCCGCGACGCTAGCACAATCGACAGCCGTGCCAAGATCAGAACGCGAGAACATCGTCCAATGAAGGGATAACATCGGCGGTCCCCTTGCAGGTCACCATGATCGCGGCTGCTTTCGTTGCCAGATCAATCGCCTCGGGCATTTCGGCCTCATTATCCAGTGCCGCCAAAACGTATCCGGTAAACGTGTCGCCAGCGCCTGTGGTATCAACAGGCTCAACGCGCATCGCGGCAAATTCAGTCTCTGTTCCCGCCGAATTCGCGTACCAGCGACACCCTTTTGATCCGAGCGTTACAACCACATCTGAAACCGACAGCTGGTTGGGCTTTAGGTCTGTTGCGGCCTCTAACTGCTCGGCCTCAACCTCGTTCAAAACCAGGAAGCCGAGGTAGGGAAGAACCGCACTGACGGCATCAGCATCAAACGGCGCAGCGGCATAAGCCACCTTCATTCCCCGCTCTTTTGCAGTCTTTGCCGCAAATTGTTGAGCGTTCGTTTCGTTCTGCAAAAGCAGTATATCGCCCGCCGAACCAGTCTCTAACGCCGCTGAAATCGCCCTTTCGGTGATTGCTGCATTGGCACCAGGGTACAGAACAATTGCGTTTTCACCGCCTTCGTCGACCATAATAATAGCGTGGCCCGTCTTTTCGCTGGAAAGCTGAATGTGCTGGGTTTCGACCCCAAAGCCAGCCAACCGATCAATCGCCCAACCGCCATCCAACCCGACAGCGCCAATGTGGCGAACGTCGGCCCCAGCCTGCGCAGCAGCCACGGACATATTCGCGCCCTTACCGCCAAGCCCTTCGTAAACCGCGCTCGCCGCTAGGGTTTCACCCGCACCAACCAGATGCGGTAGCGTGTAAAACACATCCGCGTTGATCGAGCCGAGGTTGAATATCGTCATAAGTTACCGCGCTTTGTGGGCTGCCAGAATTGCCATGTTCAGAATGTCATTCGCCGTCGCAACAGTCGAGCAAATCTGAATCGGCTTATCAACGCCGGTCAGGATCGGGCCGATTACGGTAGCGCCGCCCATTTCCTGCATCAGCTTGGTCGAGATCGAGGCCGAGTGACGAGCCGGAACAACCAACACGTTCGCTGGTCCGGTCAGACGAGAGAACGGATACTGCGCCATCGCCTGTTCATTCAGGGCAACGTCAACGGCCATTTCGCCTTCGTATTCGAAATCAACGCCACGCGATTCAAGCACCGCTGGCGCAAGATGCATTTTTTGCGCACGCTCGGACACCGGATAGCCAAAGGTCGAGAAGCTAACGAACGCAACGCGTGGTTCAAGCCCAAGGTCGCGGGCAACTTCGGCCCCGCGTTCGGCAATGGTCGCGAGATCTTCTTCGTCCGGCCATTCGTGAACCAGCGTATCGCCAATCAGCACAACGCGGCCCTTGTGAAGTAGTGCCGTAATGCCAACCGCACCCTGCTGGGCTTCGGCGTCGAAAACGTGGTTGATCAGCCCCAGAACATGCGCCGATTTCCGCGTCGCGCCAGTGACCAGCGCGTCCCCATGGCCGTGCGCCAACATCAGCGACGAAAACACATGTCGGTCGCGGGTCGCGAGCCTGTGAACGTCAGACCGGTCAAAGCCCTTGCGCTGCAGGCGTTTGTACAGAAATGCCTTGTAGGTTTTCAAATGACGAGAGTTCGCCGCGTTAACAATTTCAAGCTCGCGAAAAGCATCGCCCATTCCGGCGGCTTCCAGCTTTTCTTTGATGTCAGCCTCGCGACCCACAACCAACGCTTTGCCCATACCCGCCCGCTGATAGTTCACAGCTGCGCGAAGAACGCGGGGGTCGTCGCCCTCGGCAAAAATCATACGTGCTTGTGCAGCGCGCGCCCGTGCGTTCAGGCTACGCAGAATGTTCGCCGTCGGATCCATCCGCGATTTCAGCCCAATTTCGTAAGCTTCCATATCAACAATCGGACGGCGCGCTGCGCCCGTATCCATTCCCGCCCGCGCCACAGCTGGTGGAATACGGTAGATCAAACGCGGGTCAAATGGTGTTGGAATAATGTAATCGCGCCCGAAGCTTAGCTTCTTGCCATAGGCCATCGCGACCTCGTCCGGAACGTCTTCGCGGGCCAATTCAGCAAGCGCTTCTGCACAGGCGATTTTCATTTCGTCGTTGATGGCGCGGGCATGGATGTCCAGCGCCCCACGGAACAGGTAAGGGAAGCCCAGAACGTTATTCACCTGATTGGGGTAATCCGAACGACCCGTCGCAACGATGGCGTCCGCGCGAACCTCGTGCGCTTCTTCCGGAGTGATTTCAGGATCAGGGTTCGCCATCGCAAAGATCACCGGATTGTCGCCCATGTTGGCAACCATATCCTGCGTCACAGCACCCTTGGCCGACACACCAAGAAACACGTCCGCGCCCTGCATCGCTTCTTCAAGTGTGCGCAGGTCGGTGGTGGTCGCATGGGCCGATTTCCACTGGTTCATACCATCGGTCCGGCCCTGATAAATCACGCCCTTGGTGTCACATACGATGCAGTTTTCGTGCTTCGCACCCATTGATTTCAACAGCTCGATACAGGCGATCCCTGCCGCACCGGCGCCGTTCAGAACGATCTTACAGTCCCTGATTTTTTTACCTGAAATGTGCAGAGCGTTGATCAAACCCGCCGCACAGATAACAGCCGTGCCGTGCTGGTCGTCGTGGAAGACCGGAATGTCCATTTCTTCCTTCAGGCGCTGTTCGATAATGAAGCATTCGGGCGCCTTGATGTCCTCAAGGTTGATGCCGCCAAATGTCGGCCCCATCAGCCGCACGGCTTTGCAGAACTCATCCGCGTCTTCGGTATCAAGCTCGATGTCGATCGAGTTCACATCCGCAAACCGCTTAAACAGAACCGACTTGCCTTCCATCACCGGCTTACTGCCCAGCGCGCCAAGATTACCCAGACCAAGAACCGCTGTGCCGTTTGAAATCACGGCAACCAGATTGCCCTTGTTGGTGTAGTCATACGCCAGCTCGGGATTTTCGGCGATGTCCACACAAGGGACCGCCACACCGGGGGAATAGGCCAAAGACAAATCTCGCTGGGTCGTCATTGGCACAGTCGCCTGAACTTCCCACTTGCCCGGGGTTGGTTCTAGGTGAAAGGCCAGCGCCTCTTCGCGGGTGAATTTTGTCTTTGCCATCTGTTTCGTCTTCCTTTGGCCATTTAAGCCAAATTTTCTGGTTTAACCTGCGGATTCACGGCTCTAATGTCACGTCTGACAACCGGGGGGTAGTCTGTGAGCGCAAACACTTCAAAAGTAACGCCTATGATGGCGCAATATCTAGAGATCAAGCAAGCACATCCTGATGCGCTGCTGTTCTACCGGATGGGCGATTTTTACGAGATGTTCTTTGACGACGCGGTTGCAGCGGCCGAAGCGTTGGATATTGCATTAACCAAGCGTGGCAAGCACGAAGGCGATGACATCCCCATGTGTGGCGTCCCCGTTCACGCCGCCGAAGGGTATTTGCTGACCCTCATCCGCAAAGGTTTTCGCGTTGGCGTTTGCGAACAGCTGGAAAGCCCAGAAGAGGCAAAGAAGCGTGGCTACAAGTCTGTCGTGAAGCGCGACGTGGTTCGCTTGGTCACTCCGGGAACATTGACCGAAGAATCCCTGCTAGAAGCCCGCCGCCACAACTTTCTGGCCGCATTTGCCGAAGTGCGAGATGAATGTGCCCTTGCGTGGGTCGATATTTCTACGGGTTCGTTCAACGTCATGCCTATCGCACCCGTCCGCTTTGGTCCGGAGCTGGCCCGTCTCGCCCCGCGAGAGGTGCTTGTTTCAGAAAGCAAAGAGGCAGATTTGGCGGAAATAGTCTCTGAATCCGGGGCTGCGCTGACATCATTGGGTCGCGCCGCGTTTGACAGCACAGCAGCCGAAGGCCGCCTGACGTCGCTGTATAATGTCGGCACGCTAGAGGCCTACGGCCAATTCACCCGCGCCGAAATGGGGGCGATGGGGGCCATCGTCGAGTACTTAGAGATCACACAAAAGGGTAAGCTGCCGCTTCTCCGCCCTCCGGTACGCGAAGCCGAAGCGCGCACGATGCAGATCGACGCCGCCACCCGCAGAAACCTTGAATTGACGCGTTCAATGTCCGGTGGTCGCGCTGGATCGCTGATTTCTGTGATTGATCGCACTGTTACCGCAGGGGGCGCGCGCCTTCTTGAGCGTCGGTTGTCCAGCCCGTCCCGCGTGCTGGATGTGATCCGTGAAAGACACGATGCGGTGGCTTTTGGACTGGAACAGGGTCGAATTTCTGAAAGTTTGCGCAATTCGCTACGAAAGGTCCCAGACCTAGATCGTGCGCTTTCCAGGCTGTCATTGGATCGGGCAGGACCGCGGGACCTTGCGGTTATCCGAAACACGCTGGAACAGGCATCTGACATTTCACAAACCCTGCCTGCCGATCTTCCAAAGCTATTGGCCACCGCTTCAAAGTCGCTCACTGGCCACGACGCGCTTCTCGACCTGCTCGATCAGGCGCTTGTTGGCGAACCCCCGCTTTTGGCACGCGATGGCGGCTTCATCGCCCCCGATTACGACGAAGAACTAGACGACTGCCGTCGGTTGCGCGACGAAGGCCGCAGTGTGATCGCTGGAATGCAGGCCGAATACGCCAAGCTGACCGGCATCCAGAGCATCAAGATCAAACACAACAACGTTCTGGGCTATTTTGTCGAAGTCACAGCGACCCACGCCGACAAAATGCTGTCCGAGCCCCTGTCCGACACGTTCAAACATCGCCAAACAACCGCCAATCAGGTGCGCTTCACCACAGTGCCCCTGTCCGAAATGGAAACCAAGATCCTCAATGCCGGCGGTCGCGCGATTGAGATCGAAAAACGTCACTATTCCCGCCTAAGACAGGCCATTCTTGAACAACACGCCCCCCTTGGCGACGCCGCGCGGGGGCTTGCCGAGTTCGATCTGGCGATTGCCCTTGCTGAACTTGCCCGTACCCAAGACTGGTGCCGCCCCGAGGTCGACAACTCCCGATCACTTCACATCGAAGGCGGCCGCCATCCTGTCGTCGAACAATCCCTGAAGGCGACGGGCGAGCCATTCATAGCCAACGACTGTGGCCTTAGCGCCGATAAGCATGCTGCAATCTGGCTGCTGACCGGTCCGAACATGGCGGGTAAATCGACCTTCCTACGTCAAAACGCGCTGATCGCGGTTCTTGCCCAAATGGGCAGCTATATTCCGGCCCGATCAGCAAAAATCGGCGTTGTCAGCCAGTTGTTCAGCCGCGTTGGAGCGTCAGATGACCTCGCCCGTGGACGCTCGACCTTCATGGTCGAAATGGTAGAAACCGCCGCGATCCTGAACCAAGCCGACGATCGCGCGCTGGTGATCCTCGATGAAATTGGCCGCGGTACAGCCACCTACGACGGCCTGTCCATCGCATGGGCCACGTTGGAACATTTGCACGATGTGAACCGATCCCGCGCGCTGTTCGCGACGCACTACCATGAAATGACATCGCTATCGAGTAAGCTGGACGGCGTCGAAAATGCCACGGTCGCCGTCAAAGAATGGGACGGCGAAGTCATCTTCCTCCACGAAGTTCGCAAGGGCGCAGCCGACAGAAGTTATGGCGTTCAGGTCGCCCAGCTTGCCGGATTACCACCCGCCGTCGTCGCCCGCGCCCGCGTCGTTCTTGAAGCGCTGGAAAAAGGCGAGCGCGAAGGCGGCGCGACCCAAAAAGCCCTGATCGACGATCTTCCGCTGTTTGCGGCGACGCCGTCACCCGCCCCAGCGCCACGGGCAAAATCTTCAGGTATCGAAGATGCGCTTTCCGCCATCCACCCAGACGAAATGACTCCGCGCGAAGCGCTTCAGGCACTCTATGCGCTCAAAGAAAAAGCACGCCAAAACTGACGCGCTTTTCATCTTTCCAAAAATACTCAAATCCAACCCATCATTTGGGCGTGGACGAGACCCCTACTTGCGCTGGCCGCAGCAAACGGTCGTGCAACATAAAGCCTGTCGCGGAAACCTGAATGATGTCCCCAGCTTTGGTGCCAGGAACCGGTGCTTCAAACATCGCCTGATGTTCCTGTGGGTCAAACTTATCGCCCACTTCCGGCAGGATAGGTTCGATCCCGTGCTTTTTGAACACGTGCAGCAGCTCTTTCAGCGTCAACTCAACGCCTTCGCGTAGCGCGTCTGATGCGTTTTCGTCGTCACCACCCATGGCTTCAACAGCGCGAACAAGGTTGTCGTAAACCGGCAGCATATCGCGGGCCAATTTAGAGCCACCGTAGTTTTCGGCTTCGCGGCGGTCCCGGTCTGCGCGCTTGCGTGAATTTTCCGCGTCAGCCAAAGCACGCATAAACCGGTCTTTGAATTCGTCGCGTTCTGCGCGGACTGCTTCCAGTTCGTCAAATTCAAGCTCTTCTTCGGTCGGATCTTTTTCGCCAAACTCTTCAGCTTCCATAGCGGCCAGATCATCGAGGAATTCGTTAGCGTTTTGCTCAGCCATATTTCACCTTTAACTCCGGTCAGAAATCAGCTTCCCGACCAGCTGCGCCGTGTAATCTACAATCGGCACAATTCGTCCATAGTTCAGGCGCGTGGGTCCGATGACGCCGACCGCACCAATAATTTTTCGATCAGCGTTCATATAAGGACTTACGACCAAAGAGGAACCCGAAAGTGAGAAAAGTTTGTTCTCTGAGCCGATAAAAATGCGCACGCCTTCGCCTTCTTCGGTCAATTCAAGGAATTCCGCGATGTCCTGCTTGCGCTCAAGGTCATCAAACAGCGTTTTGATGCGATCCAAATCACCTTCTTCGGCGTCTCCACCCAAAAGATTCGACCTGCCCCGAACGATCAGCCGCTCTGAATTCGCGCCTTCGTTGTCCCACACCGCAAGGCCCGCTTCGACCATCTGATGCGCCAGCACATCAATTTCCTGCCGCCGGGATGCGATGTCAGTTTTTAACATCCGGTGAAGGTCGGAAAGCGTCTTGCCTTCTATCATGTAATTCAGAAAATTTGCCGCTTCGCGCATCGCGCCAGCGGTTTGCCCGACCGGTGGCGTAAACACGCGGTTTTCAACGTGACCGTCCGCAAAGACCAACACCACCAGCGCCCGCCCCGGCGCCAGCGACACAAATTCGATATGCTTGATCGGCGCTTCATGCTTGGGCGTCAAAACAAGGCTCGCCCCTTGGGTCAAACCCGAAAGCGCAGACCCAACGCGATCCAAAACCTGAGACACGTCGTCTGAATTCCGGTCCGTTGTGCCTTCGATCTTTTGGCGATCGTTTTCGTTCAGATCCCCGACTTCTAACAACCCATCAACAAACATCCGCAACCCTTGTTGGGTCGGAATGCGACCAGCAGACACATGCGGGCTGTCGAGCAGACCGAGGAATTCAAGGTCCTGCATCACGTTGCGGATCGTCGCGGCGCTGACCTTTTCGGACAGCATGCGGGTCAAAGTGCGCGACCCGACAGGCTCACCAGATTCAAGATAGCCTTCAACCACGCGCCGGAACACCTCGCGCGAGCGATCGTTCATTTCGGAAAGGATGGATTTGCCGTCAGTCATATCACGACCAATTAAAGAGCCTTGGCCCCAAAGGTCAATCGGGGTTGCGTTTATGTGCTGCCCCCTTGTATCCCCAAACCAAATGACAAAGGGATTTTTCATGCGACCTTCTGGTAGACATTTAGATGAAATGCGCACGGTTTCGATTGAAACCAACGTTACCAAACACGCCGAAGGCTCTTGCCTGATCAAGATGGGCGATACGCACGTGCTTTGCACCGCGTCGCTGGAAGCGCGCGTTCCGCCATTTATCAAAGGGTCCGGTCTTGGCTGGGTCACCGCTGAATACGGCATGCTCCCCCGCTCGACCACATCACGTATGCGTCGCGAAGCTTCGGCTGGTAAACAAGGCGGTCGCACCGTTGAAATCCAGCGCCTGATTGGCCGATCGCTTCGCGCTGGCGTTGACCGCGTTGCCTTGGGCGAGCGTCAGATCACCATCGACTGTGATGTCATTCAGGCAGACGGCGGCACCCGCTGTGCGTCTATCACCGGTGGTTGGGTTGCACTGAAACTGGCTGTGAACAAGCTGTTGAAAGCGGGCGACATCACCAGCGATCCTCTTGTTGATCCGGTTGCGGCGGTGTCCTGCGGTATCTACGCCGGTCAGCCGGTTCTTGATCTCGACTACCCCGAAGATTCCGAAGCCGGAACCGACGGCAATTTTGTCATGCTCGGCAATGGCAGCCTGATCGAGGTGCAAATGTCAGCCGAGGGCGCAACCTTTAGCCGCGACCAGATGAACCAGCTAATGGATCTGGCCGACAAAGGCGTCGCCGAATTGGTCGCCGCCCAGAAAGCCGCAACCAGTGCGTAAGTTTGACGGCGACAAGCTGGTCATCGCCAGCCACAACAAAGGCAAGCTCCGCGAAATGGCCGAGCTGATGGCCGAGTTTGGCGTGACGGTGACTTCTGCCGCCGATCACAATCTGGATGAGCCGGAAGAAACCGAAGACACATTCATCGGCAACGCCCGCATCAAAGCGCATTTCGCCGCCAAATCTACCGGCCTGCCCGCCCTGTCAGATGACAGCGGCATTACGGTCGACGCATTGGACGGAGCGCCGGGCGTTTACACCGCCGATTGGGCCGAAACGCCTAGTGGCCGCGATTTTCCGATAGCGATGACCAAGGTCTGGACCCTGCTCGAAGAAAAGAAAGCGCCCGCACCACGCAACGCGGCATTCAATTGCACGCTTTGCTTGGCTTGGCCTGATGGCCACGACGAAATCTTTGAGGGTCGCGTTGACGGTCAGGTCGTTTGGCCAATGCGCGGCGAAGAAGGCTTTGGTTTTGACCCTGTCTTTTTGCCTAACGGCGAAACCGAAACCTTCGGCGAAATGGATCCGGCACGCAAAAAGTCGATGAGCCACCGCTCAGACGCGTTCCGCAAATTGGTCGCTGGCTGTTTTGACTGAGGATTGGCGCAACGGGGGCTTTGGCCTTTATATTCACTGGCCGTTTTGCCAGTCCAAATGCCCCTATTGTGACTTCAATTCCCACGTCGCGCTGTCAGTCGATCAAGATCGTTGGATTCGAGCCTATTCCCGCCAAATTCAGCGCTACGCGGCCCAAACCAAGGGGCGTGTACTGAACACGATCTTCTTTGGTGGCGGCACGCCAAGCTTGATGGAACCTGAAACCGTTCACGCGATATTGGACGAGGTCCGCAAACACTGGACGCTTGCCAACGATCTTGAGGTGACACTGGAAGCCAATCCAGGCTCGGTCGAGGCTGGCCGATTTGCTGGATACGCCGATGCAGGCGTTAACCGTGTCTCAATGGGCAATCAGGCGATGAATGATCGCGACCTAAAGCGGCTTGGGCGGTTGCATTCTGTTCGCGAAGCACAGCAAGCTTTTGATATTGCACGAAAAAACTTTGATAGGGTCAGCTTTGATCTGATTTACGCCCGTCAGGATCAAACACTTGCCGACTGGCAGTCAGAGTTAACACAAGCCCTTTCAATGGCGGTCGATCACCTTTCACTTTACCAGTTAACCATCGAAGAAGGCACGGCTTTTGGTGATCGCTACAACGCTGGAAAGCTTCGTGGACTGCCCGAAGATGACGCCGCTGCTGATATGTATCTAGCCACGCAAGAGATTTGCGACAAAGCCGACATGCCTGCCTATGAAGTCTCTAATCACGCCCAACTTGGCCAGGAAAGCCGTCACAACCTGATCTATTGGCGCTACGGAGATTACATTGGCATCGGCCCGGGTGCGCATGGACGGCTAACTATTGACGGGCAACGCCTCTCCACCGAAACGCACCAGTCCCCCGCCGTATGGCTGGCCAAATCCGAGGCGAGTTCAGGCGAATCCCTAAGAAGCCCACTATCGGGTGAAGATCAGGCGGTTGAGTATTTGATGATGAGCCTGCGCTTGTCCGAAGGCAGCAATATTACGCGATATCAATCACTTAGTAGAATGCCCCTGGACCAATCGGCCATTGGATCGCTGTCCGAACTTGGCTTGATCGAGGTTAACGGAGAAGCAATACGCGCCACACCAAAGGGCCGCCCCGTTCTAAACGGTATTCTTAGGGAACTACTCGCTTAGTGCGCCCTTAGTCAGCATCATGCACAGATCGTCGAGCTGATCGAGATTCGTATATTTGATCGTAATCGACCCTGTTTCCGCCCCAGAAGGATGATTCAGCGATACCTTCATGCCCAAGGCTGCGGATAGATCGCCCTCAAGCGCAACGGTATCTGCGTCGCGTTTATCGCCTGATTTCGCCGTTTTTGGCTTGGGTTTGGCTTCGCTTCCTTCGTTTCTTACCAACGCTTCCGTCTGACGCACCGAAAGTCCGCCGGAAATGACGCGCTTTGCCAGTTTTTCAGGCTGATCCGCCGTCACCAGCGCCCGCGCATGCCCCGCACTAAGCTTGCCAGCACGCAAAAAGCCCTGAACACTGTCCGGTAGGGTCAGCAAGCGAAGCAAATTGGCGATATGGCTCCGGCTTTTACCAAGAGCCTCGGCCATTTTTTCTTGTGTATGGCCGAACCGGTCCATCAATTGACGATAACCCTGTGCTTCTTCGATCGGATTCAAGTCGGCGCGCTGGATGTTTTCGATAATTGCAATCTCAAGAACTTCGGTGTCATCGAAATCGCGCACCAAAACAGGAAGCTCGTGTAGCTGCGCCCTTTGAGCAGCACGCCAACGGCGTTCACCCGCGACGATTTGATAGTCATCCCCAGCGCGACGAACGATAAGCGGTTGGATCACGCCTTTTTCACGGATCGAATTCGCAAGATCGGTTAGATCGTCCTCGGCAAATGTCTGGCGCGGCTGATCAGGATTTGGCGAAATCTTTTCGATCGGCACAACCATATCGCCGCGTGGCTCTGATGCTTGATCCACCTGTTCCGCCTGCTTTTCTGGCGCTTCAGCCACATCCGCCATCAGCGCAGATAATCCCCGACCTAATCCTTTTTTCTTAGCCATTATGCGTTTTTCCAACCCGTCTATGCAGCGCTCGCGTGGCGCTGTCGTATTTCTTTTGCAAGGTCACGATACGCAATCGCGCCCTTTGAGTTCGTATCATATGCCAAAACCGGCTGCGCGAAAGAGGGTGCCTCAGATACGCGCACATTCCGCGGAATACGCGTTTCAAACACCAGCTCACCCAAGTGCTCTCGTGCGTCTTCATCCACCATTTGCGACAGGTTATTACGCTGATCAAACATCGTCAGAACAACACCTTCGATCCGTAAGCCGGGGTTCGCCGTCTGGCGTACCTCACGAATTGTCAACATCAATTGAGAAAGCCCTTCGAGCGCGAAAAATTCGCTCTGCAGCGGCACTAACACCGAATCCGAAGCCACCATCGCATTAACCGTCAAAAGGCTTAGCGACGGCGGGCAGTCGATCAGAATGTAGTCAAACCCCTTGTCGGTCATAACCTTCGAGTGGAGCGCCGACTTTAGCAAAGATGACCGATTATCGTTTGAAAACAGCTCCATATCGGCAGAGCTCAGATCGGTTGTCGCGGGAATTATCGACAGGTTTTCTGTCTGCGTTTCCTGAATCGCTTTGTCTAGATCGACCTTTTCAACCAACAAATCATAGGTCGTGATATCGCGTGCGGTGCTGGGAATACCAAGCCCTGTTGACGCATTGCCCTGTGGATCGAGGTCAATAACAAGAACCTTAAAACCAAGCTCGGCCATTGCCGCCGCCAGATTGATTGCCGTTGTTGTTTTGCCCACGCCACCCTTTTGATTTGCTACGGATATAATTCGCGGCTTCGTTGTGGTGGTTTCAGACACGGGCAAGACCTCGGATTTTCAGAACGGTAGCAGTTGGGTCGGTTTCACTTGTAATCGCCGAGCATTCGAATGACCACGATTCTTGGGCCTGCGAGATTTCTTTTTGCCAATTGGCGCCTTTTGGAAACAGGTACGTAGAGCTGGCGCGCCCATGATATTTCGCGAAGCCTAAAAGTTTAGTTAAGCCGGCCAAGGCACGGGCGGAAATTACATCTGCCTCAAGCGCTGGGATATCTTCAATTCGGCCCGCAATAACTTCTCCAGTTGCGCCCGTTTCGCGCAACACGCTTCGAAGAAATGCCGCTTTTCTCTGGTCGCTTTCCACAAGTGTGATTTGCGCACCGGGCCTTAGTTCTTTGGCCAAGATGGCAATTACGGCCCCCGGAAATCCGCCTCCGCTACCAAAATCAGCCCAGTGCCGCCACCTATTGGGGGCGTGTTTGAATATTTGCGCGGAATCCACGAAATGACGGCACCACGCGTCGTCGATTGTGGATTTAGCCACAAGATTGATTGCAGGATTCCACTTTTTCAGCAGTTCAAGGTACTGCCCTAGTCTCTCTTTTGTTTCACGTGAAACATCCAGTCCGATATCGTATTCGTTCATTTCGCAGCCCGCTTTCGAGATGCTTGGCGAATTTTTGCGAGTAAAAGAGTAAGTGCCGCCGGTGTCATTCCATCAATGCGACCCGCCTGCCCGAGGGTTTCAGGCCGAACGCGTTCTAGCTTTCCCTTTAATTCATTTGAAAGCCCTTCGACGTGTGAAAACGCAAAATCTACGGGAATTTTCTGTCCTTCGTCTCTCTTCATCGCTTCGACATCGCGTTTCTGCCGCTCGATGTAATTGTGATACAGCGCATCGCGGGAAATCTGTTCTTGGATCGCAGGCTCGATGTCAGCTAGCGTTGGCTCTAGCCCTATCAGCGTCTCAAATGTGAAATCGGGATATGACAGCAAATCAACGCCTGATCTCTTTGTGCCGTCCAAATTAACGGATAGCCCAGCTGTCTTTAGTTGGGTTGGCGTGTAAGCCTTGTCTGATATTCTCGCTCTAGCTTCGTGAAGCAACCCCATCTTGCCTTCAAATACCTTTTTCCGGTGCTCGCCTACCAGTCCAAGCTCAATTCCTAGGGGCGTTAGCCGTTGATCTGCATTGTCCGCACGCAGTGCAAGCCGGAATTCTGCGCGAGAGGTGAACATACGATAGGGTTCGGCAACGCCACGCGTAACCAGATCGTCGATCATCACACCAATATAGCTGTCGGTTCGGCTAAAAGTAATTTGATCCCTACCCTGAGCGGCCAGCGCGGTATTCAGGCCAGCAACCAGACCCTGCGCTGCGGCTTCCTCATACCCGGTGGTTCCGTTGATTTGCCCTGCAAGATAAAGCCCCGGGACCGTTTTGACCTCTAGAGTGCGGCTTAGCGCGCGCGGATCGACGTAATCGTACTCAATCGCGTATCCGGGCTGAAGTATGACTGCATCTTCTAGACCAAAGATCGAATGGACATAGTCTTCTTGGACCTCAACCGGCAAAGATGTCGAGATTCCGTTGGGATAAACTGTGTGGTCATCCGCACCTTCCGGTTCAAGAAAGATTTGATGAGATGTTTTATCCGCGAACCTGACGATCTTATCTTCAATTGACGGACAATAGCGCGGTCCGACGCCTTCGATGTGGCCGCCGTACATCGCTGATTTATCGAGGTTATCCCGAATTATCTGGTGAGTTTTTTCGTTTGTGTGGGTAATTCCACAGGTTACCTGAGGCGCACTTACGCCCTCAGACAGGAATGAAAACTGCACGGGATCATCATCACCGGGCTGGGCGTCCAGTAGATCCCACTTGATGGTGCGGCCGTCCAGTCTTGGCGGCGTACCGGTCTTCAATCGGCCAAGTGGAAGCCCGAACTCTTCGATGCGCTCGGCAAGCTTAACTGATGGCTTATCGCCCATCCGGCCGCCCTGGCTTTGTTCTGGGCCGATATGAATAACACCGCGAAGGAACGTTCCGGTAGTCAGGATAACCGAATTTGACGCCAGCTCGGTTCCATCGGCAAGAACTACGCCGCAAACGCGGTCGTCGTTCATAATGAAATCAGCGGCCTCGCCTTCAACTATTGTTAGCTTTTCTTGCGTTTCGGTCAGTGCAAGCATCTCTCGGCGATAGATTTTGCGGTCCGCTTGTGCGCGCGGCCCCTGTACAGCCGGTCCTTTTCGCCTGTTAAGCAAGCGGAACTGAATGCCGGCCTTGTCAGCGACAACCCCCATCACCCCGTCCAGCGCGTCAATCTCGCGGACTAGATGACCTTTCCCAAGCCCCCCGATAGCGGGATTACAGGACATAACGCCTAAATCACCCCTGCTCAGAGTCACCAGCGCGGTGTTCACACCCATCCGCGCGGCTGCGTGGGCCGCATCGGCGCCTGCATGGCCGCCTCCGATAACGATGACGTCGAATTGTTTCACGTGAAACACTCCTTACTTTCCGATGCAAAAGCTCGAAAAAATCTCATCCAGTAGATGCTCTACATCGACACGCCCGACAAGCGAGTCAAGAGATCGAACGACACTTCGGATGTCCTCTGCTGCGAGATCTGAAAACTCGCCCCCCAGATCAAGAGATCGTTTGGCAGCCGTTATTCCAGCTATACCCTGTTCAATCGCCACCCTATGGCGTTCACGGATAGCGGTTTTAACGCCAGAGGCCCGTTCGCTGAGTATGTCGGAAATCCGATCAACGAGAGTTGAAACGCCTTCGCCAGTCTTCCCGGATATCCCCGGCATCGCGCCCGAGGTCACATCTGCCTTGCCGCGCAGCACAATGTCTTCGTCGCTAGGCTCAAGAGAAAGCGGTTCGTCCGACAACAGAAATACGCGTAGGTCAGCCTTTGTCGCGCGCTCGACGGCCCGGTCAATTCCGATGCCCTCAATGGGGTCATCCGTGTCGCGCAATCCAGCGGTATCCAGAAGCGTCACGGGCAAACCGTTCAGGTCCATCCGCACTTCAATGACATCCCGCGTCGTGCCAGCGTATTCCGAGGTTATTGCGGCCTCTCGACCTGCTAACCTATTGAGAAGAGTAGATTTTCCTGAATTTGGCGCGCCTATGATGGCGACCTCAAAGCCTTCGCGGATGCGCTCGGCAATCTTTGCGCCTTCGGCCTCTTCCAGAAGCGAAATTTCAACCTTGATCAGTAGTTCACTGACCTCAGGCATCACATCTACCGGGACCTCTTCGTCGGCGAAATCAATGGTTGCTTCGATCAGGGCCGCCGCGCGGATTAGGTCGCGCCGCCAATCTTCTGCTTTGTCGCCAAGCTTGCCTTCGAAAACACGGATCGCCTGTCTGCGCTGTGCTTCGCTTTCGGCTTCGATCAGGTCCGACAGACCCTCGATCTGTGCGAGGTCCAGTTGGTAATTCTCTAGCGCGCGGCGGGTAAATTCGCCCGCCTCAGCCATGCGCAGCCCATCCATTGCGCCAAGCTCGGCCAAGACGGCGCGGACGATGGCGACAGAACCGTGCAGATGAAGCTCTACCACATCTTCGCCAGTGAAGCTGTGACCGGTCTTAAAGGCCAGAACCAGAGCTTGGTCCAGCAAGACCCCATCAGACGCTGTCAGCCGGCGTAGAGCGCTTTTGCGCGGCTCTGGTACGGCCCCGCAAAGGGTCTTGCACGCCAAGAACGCCGACGGGCCGGAGATCCGGACCACAGCGACGCCCGCTTTGCCTTGTGCGGTGGCGAGTGCGAAAATCGTATCCATAGAAACGCGCCCTTTTAAGACGCCTGACCCGTGGATCAGGTGTTCATTGAATCGAAGAACTCGGTGTTGTTCTTGGTCTGCTTCAACTTCGAGATCAGGAATTCGATCGCATCAGTTGTTCCCATCGGGTTCAGGATGCGACGCAGAACGAAGGTTTTCTGCAGGTCGATCTTGTCGACCAACAGGTCTTCTTTCCGGGTGCCTGATTTCAGAATATCGATGGCTGGGAAGACGCGCTTGTCGGCGATCTTGCGATCCAGAACGATTTCCGAGTTACCGGTGCCTTTGAATTCTTCGAAGATAACTTCGTCCATGCGCGACCCTGTGTCGATCAGCGCGGTCGAGATGATGGTCAGCGATCCACCCTCTTCGATGTTACGGGCAGCACCAAAGAAACGCTTGGGGCGTTGCAATGCGTTTGCGTCCACACCACCGGTCAAAACCTTACCCGAGGACGGCACGACAGTGTTAAACGCTCTACCAAGTCTTGTGATAGAGTCGAGAAGAATAACAACATCTCGTTTATGTTCGACCAAACGCTTGGCTTTTTCGATGACCATTTCAGCAACGGCAACGTGGCGGGTCGCGGGTTCGTCAAAGGTCGAAGAAACAACTTCACCCTTCACCGAACGCTGCATGTCGGTCACTTCTTCTGGGCGTTCATCGATCAGCAGAACGATCAGGTAACACTCGGGGTGGTTCTTTTCGATCGAGTTGGCGATGTTCTGCAGGATCACTGTTTTACCAGTCCGTGGCGGCGCCACGATCAGGGAGCGCTGACCCTTACCGATTGGGGCAACAAGGTCGATGATCCGCGCCGAGCGGTCTTTGGTCGCCGGATCGTCGGTTTCCATTTTCAGACGCTCGTCAGGATAAAGCGGCGTCAGGTTGTCAAAGTTGATCTTGTGTTTGGCCTTCTCAGGCTCTTCAAAGTTGATTGTCGACACGTTCGTCAGTGCGAAATAACGCTCTTCCCCGTCAGGCGCTTTGATCTCACCGTCGATGGTGTCGCCTGTGCGTAGAGAGAATTTCTTGATCATGCCGGGTGAAACATAGATGTCATCCGGACCCGGCAGGTAGTTCGCTTCTGGTGAGCGCAAGAATCCGAACCCGTCCTGAAGAACCTCAAGCACGCCATCACCCGAGACTTCCCAACCTTCGTCCGCACGCTCGCGAAGGATTTGGAACATCATCTCGCCCTTGCGCATGGTCGAGGCGTTTTCGATCTCAAGCTCTTCGGCCATCGCCAACAGGTTTTTGGGGCTTTGTCTTTTGAGATCAGCAAGGTTCAAACGGTCAGTCATAGTCAGACTCCTGAAGGCCCCCATGGGGGTGGCAGATTTATTCAGTTTTAAAATTCGGAAGCCCGCGGTCCCGGACGGGTGCGGTTTAGCCAAGGGATTATCCCTAGGACTGGGATGAGTCAAGTTTACAAGCGGTTAAGCTAGGGCCGGAAGGACAAGTGCGCACATCTGGGCGTGAATCTGTTGACGGTCCACCGTGGCGTGATCGTGGAATATATGGACACGCTCGATCAGATCTTTGCGGGTCGGGAGAGACAAAAAGGTATAGTGATCCGCGTGGCAACCAATATCGACGTGTTTACAGTCAGGTTTCACACCGACAAGGAAATCGCCACCGTCTTTCTTTGGGGCCGCTGTATCACCGCCTGCGCTGATGATCAGGATTGGCAGGTCGATCTGTTCAATCGTTGCCCCCTCAAACGCCTGAACTGGGGGAGCTGGTGCTAATAGAACAAGCGACTTGATCCGACCGTCTGTGAAATCCCTCGATTGCCCTTCCCACGATGTGCGGAAAGCGGGCGACGTTTGTATCATCTCGGGGATATTGTCTTCGGCGTCTTGGAATTCTGACGGTCCGGTTGCGCGGGGCCCATCTGGACCCCTCCACGCCAAGAAATCATCCATTTGGGTGATGCCGCCCGCCAGACACATCGCTGTATACCCACCCAGTGAATACCCCGCAGCCGAAATACGATCCGCGATGATTGATTGGTGAAACGGACCTACCGCCAAATGGAAATTCAAAAGCTCGGTAAAATCTTCGGCCCGTTCCCACCAGCACAAAAACCCTTCGGGGGTATAGGTATCCATCGTTGAATTGCCGTGGTGGTTGGCACCGATGACGATGAACCCATGCTTGGCCAGAAATGTCGCCAGCCACGCCTGCCCTTCGGCTGATCCGCCGGTTCCATGGGACAGTATCACAAGCGGAAATCGCCCTTCAGCTATCGGAGCGTTCAAACCGGCCCCTTCAAGGTCAAAGAAATCCTTTGCGGTCTTACGGCCTTCAATATCAGTCGCGGGATACCAAGCCGACCATTTCAGCGGGCGCGGACCGTTGTTGGTCCAATTACTTCGCGTTGAAGAAAACTCTTCTCCTGTTTGATAACCGCACTGGTACATTTTCGATCCTCTTGGATCGTGGAGTGTCTTTAATCCTGAAAAGTTTCAAGCCTGCTCAGAAGGGTTTCACAACAACTGAGACAACAATGACCAGCATCAGCAATGTCGGAACTTCGTTCATCATCCGGTAGCGACGGCCAGTTAGCACGTTTTCACCGCGCTCAAAGTCCTTACGACGCGCAGCAAGCCACATATGGAACCATGTCATAGCAATGACCGAGATACCCTTGGCATAGGGCCACACGGCGCTCCAGTCGATGATACCCGGGGTTAGGACCATAAGAAGCCCTGCAACCCAAGACGCAATCATGGCATTGTTCATGATGAACCTGAGAAGCTTGATTTCCATCACCTGAAACAAACCATCGGTTTCGCTTCCGGTTTCAACCCGTTCAGCGTGATAGACGAATAATCTTGGAAGATAGAACAATCCTGCCATCCAGCTGATTACAGCCATGATGTGAATGGCTTTGACCCAAGGATAGGTCAGGGACAGGAAATCACTGATCAAGATAGGCACTCCTCTTAGCCCCTCTTAATAATAAATAAGAAAGAAAAGAAAGGATGATGATTTTGTAGGTAAGGTCGTTTTCTGTGGATTATTGATCTATCCACGAGATTGTCCCGAGCTTAAATATATCTGGATAGAGTTGCGGATAAAGAGATTATAACGCAGTTTAATTGTTATTAATCAGTATGTTATGACTTATCGTATTCAGTGGATAACTTTCAGAAATCCGCAAAATCCCAACCAACCCACAGGAAAAATCAATCCTTGCCCACACTGTATAATTTCCCTGAGTTTGCCTGAGACTTGGGGTTTTATCCAAAGGTAGTTGGTACTGGTGGAAAGTGTTCAAATTCTTCATAGATCAGTAAGCAATTCATGCCCCCACTTTCCCACGGAGTTATCCACATGGCGTCGCAGATCATTCTGGCTTCAGGATCCGAAATCCGCAGGACTCTGTTGCAGAACGCCGGGGTTGAGGTCACAGTTCAGGCCGCTCGGATTGACGAAGACACCATCAAAGCGGCCCTGATAGCAGACGGCGCCCTGCCCCGTGACATCGCGGATGCGTTGGCCGAAGGGAAAGCGCGCAAGGTCAGCCTTAAGAACCCCGACGCTTTGGTAATTGGCTGCGATCAGATACTGGCAACTGGCAAAAGTATGCTGTCAAAGCCGAAATCCCCCGAACAGGCTGCCGACCAATTGCGCCGACTTCGGAATGATACACATCAATTACTCTCGGCTGCTGTGGTGTATGAAGGTGGAGAACCAAAATGGCGGCATGTCGGGGTGGCCCGATTGACGATGAGGGACTTCTCGGACGACTATCTGACAGACTATTTGACACGCAACAGGGACAGCATTCAGCACTCGGTTGGCGGATATAAACTGGAAGAAGAAGGCGTCAGGCTTTTCTCGCGCATTGACGGAGATTACTTTACAATCCTCGGCATTCCGCTTTTAGAATTACTTTCTTATTTGACGATACGTGGAACCTTACCAGTATGAGCGACGTGAAAATTCCTTTGGCAGGCGTGATTGGACACCCAATTGCCCATAGCAAATCCCCTGCTCTGTTCCGTCATTGGTTCCGTGAACTGGGTGTTCGCGGTCACTACGTTCCGATTGATGTTGTCGATCAGGATTTAGAAGACGTTCTGCGCACTATGCCGAAGATGGGTTTCGTTGGTTGCAATGTGACGATCCCGCTCAAAGAGCATGCGTTAAGCATTGCGGATAAGGTTTCGGATCGCGCAACTTTGGTCGGCGCGGCCAACACGCTTAGCTTCGGGGATGATGGACGGATCTACGCCGACAACACCGATGGCACAGGATTTATCGAAAACCTGAAACAAGGTGCCCCCGATTGGGAGCCTAGCGCGGGACCTGCTGCTGTTCTTGGGGCTGGCGGGGCATCGCGGGCTATCATAATCGCGCTTCTCGAAGAAGGCGTGCCGGAAATCATGATTTCCAACCGAACCCGCATTCGCGCAGAAAACCTGAAAGCGGATTTCGGGGCTAAAATCTCGGTCGTTGATTGGGTGAATTCGGGCAACATGTTGGAAGACGCCGCGACCGTGGTGAATACAACCTCGCTCGGGATGGTTGGAAAACAGGAATTCCGCGTGCCGCTGGAAAACCTAAGCCCCAAAGCTGTGGTGACCGACATCGTTTACACGCCGTTGGAAACCAAGCTGCTTCAGGATGCCGCTGAAATCGGGTGCCGGACGGTTGATGGCTTGGGAATGCTATTGCACCAAGCGGTTCCAGGGTTTGATCGCTGGTTTGGCATTCGCCCCGAAGTGAACGAAAAAACCCGCGCCGCAGTTTTGCGATGACTTTCATCATTGGTCTCACCGGATCAATCGGGATGGGCAAATCCTCGACCGCGGAATTGTTCCGCCAGTACGGCTGTGCCGTTTGGGATGCGGACGCAGCGGTTCACCGACTCTATGCGACCGGCGGCTTGGCGGCTGAGCCGATGGGAACCGCTTTTCCCGACGCAATCACAGATGGGGCCGTTGATCGGGTGAAGCTGAAAGCGATCATTGCGCAAGACGCATCGGCTTTGAAAAAGATCGAAGCCATCGTTCATCCGCTGGTCGCACAGGACCGCGCCGATTTTCTAAGCAATCATCAGGATGAGATCGTCGTTTTGGACATTCCCTTGCTGTTCGAAACGGGCGCTGCCGCCAATATGGACGCGGTCGTGGTTGTGTCGGTTGATGCAGGCACCCAACGCCAAAGGGTTCTTGAGCGCGGCACCATGACCGAAGCACAATTCGAGACTATTCTTGCCAAACAGGCTCCAGACGCCGAAAAAAGGGCAGGGGCCGATTATGTGGTGATCACCGACACGCCGGACCATGCGGAAGAACAGGTGAAAGCCATTTTGGCAGAAATTAAAGGCCGGATTAATGCGTGAGATTGTACTTGATACCGAGACCACGGGTTTTGAGCCCAACGACGGTGACCGGATCGTAGAAATCGGCGCGATCGAGCTTTATAACCACGTTCCGACCGGCAAAACCTATCACCAATACATCAACCCCGAACGTTTCATGCCGAATGAAGCGTTTGGCGTACACGGGATTGGGCCGGATTTGCTGTCTCCGCCCCGCAAGGCCGAACCGGGCGAGGTTACGCTTAAAGACAAGCCGGTATTTGCCCAGATAGCGCAGGATTTCGTCAATTTCGTTGGGGACGCCACGCTGGTTATTCATAATGCGGCTTTCGACATGAAGTTCCTGAATGCGGAGCTCGGCTGGCTGAAAATGCAGAAGCTGCCGACTTCCCAAGCGCTCGACACGCTGGCGATTGCCCGCAAAAAGTTTCCAGGCTCTCCTGCGTCTTTGGATGCCCTTTGCCGACGCTTCGCGATTGATAACACAGCGCGAACGCTTCACGGCGCGCTTCTCGATTCCGAAATTTTGGCCGAAGTGTATCTGGAACTGATCGGTGGGCGTCAGCCCGGAATGGATCTATCGGGTCAACAGGCAGGCGGCGCTGGATCAAATGGCGAAGCTTGGCGGCCTCAGCCGCGCCCAAGCAAGCTGTCACCAAGGCTTACAAATGAAGAAGCCGCCGCCCATACAGCCTTTGTCGAGGCGATGGGCGACGGCGCATTGTGGAAAAAGCTTAGCGATTAAGCGTCGGCTTTTTGTGCCTGTGCTTCAGCAGCGCGCTTCGCAAGTTCGTTTCGATACAGCTGAATAAAGTCGACATTTTCCAAGTTCAGCGGCGGGAAGCCACCGTCACGCGTTACGTCGTGAACAACGCGACGCAGGAATGGGAAGATCATGCGTGGGCATTCGATCATCAGATATGGGTGAAGCTGATCCTGAGGAACATTTTCAACTGCGAACACACCAGCGTAGTCGATTTCAAGAATGAAAAGCTTTTCTTCGGTGCCCTTGTTCTTACTTTCAACGTTTAGCTTTATCGCAACTTCGTACTGGTTTTCAACGGTACGATTGCGCGGCTCAACAGCGATGTTCACAGCAACCTCGGGCGCAACTTCGCCACTGACGCCTTTTTGGGCCAGAATGTTTTCAAACGATAGGTCGCGGATGAATTGCGTCATAACGCTCATTTTTGGTGGAACTGGCGGTTGTGCCTCTGCCCCTGCCTCGGTGCCGTTTTCGGCCATGTGAAATCTCCTCAAGAATTAGATCGAAACGCGTGTAACAGGTTGTGCGGGACGCCTCAATGCTTCGTCCAGCCTGACGGCTGGTGCGTTGGCGATTTAGGATGAGGAGGGACGTCATCGCCGTCTTTAACCTCGTGGTACTCGGTGTCGATGATGTCATCTTGCGGCGAATACTGAGTGCGGGCCTGCGCGCCCATCTGAAAGCTCTGAACCTGAACGCGCGAGCGGATGTAGTTAAACGCGGCCTTGCGGAAGGCAGGAACCAGCAGCGCGAAACCAACGGCATCTGTGAAAAACCCAGGCGTAAGCAACAGCGCACCCGCCAGCAAAATCATCGCCCCATGGGCAAGTGGCTCTGACGGGTCGTTAAGTTCGGAAAAGCTCGACCGTAAATTCATCAACGCCTGACGGCCCTGTTCGCGAACCAAAACGGTGCCGATAGCAGCCGTCAAAATGACAATGCCAAGTGTCGCCCAAACCCCGATTGCGCCGCCCAATTGGATAAACAGGGCGACTTCAATGATCGGAACTGCGACAAATGCGAAGAATAACCACATAGTGAACCTCTTTTATTGGGTCTGTGTCGGTGTGGACTTGACCCTGACGCTCGCTTACATAGGTGCTGTTGGCAGGGGTTTCTATGGTTTGCCCCAAAAAGAGGTAAAGATGAGCACATCTATTATTCAACTACTGGTTCTCGCAGCGATCGCAGTGTTTTTGATCCTGCGTCTCAGAAATGTTCTGGGAACGCGCGAGGGATTTGAAAAGCCACCGATTTCAAAGGCCGAGCCAATGAAGCGTGCGGCCAACCACGATTTCGAAGTAATCGAAGGCGGACCAGACCGCGATATTATCGACCATGTACCCGAAGGCAGTGAAGCTGCTGATGCATTGACCAAGATGAAGGGCGCCGACCCGTCGTTTGAGGTTGCCGGATTTCTTCAGGGTGCGCGCGGCGCATACGAGATGATCCTGATGGGCTTTGAGGCCGGCGATGTGGACGGTATCAAGCCGTATATTTCAGACGAGATTTTCGAGAGCTTCAACGATGTCGTTAAGATGCGCGAAGAACAGGGCCTTACCATCGACGCCAAGTTTATCGGCATTCGTGAACTTGGTCTGTCGGATGCGACGTTTGACGAAACCACCGCAGAGGCCGAAGTCAGCGTTCGTTTTGTTGGCGAAATGACCTCGGTCGTTAAAGACGGCGAAGGCACCATCGTCGAAGGCGACGAGAAAGCCGTGAAACGCCAGCGCGACGTCTGGACCTTTGCTCGCGTGATGAACAGCGGCGACCCGAACTGGCAGTTGGTCGCGACGGGCGAATGACAAAACGTCTGCGAACAGCGGTTTTCGCCCTGTTCGCAGCAACCGGGCTTGCCCGCGCCGAGATCGCACATGTTCATGTGCTCTCGTTTGATCAACTTGATGGCTGGGACGAAGACGACCACGCAACAGCGCTAGAGGTCTTTCTATCGACCCGTCCGGATATGACCGACCCCGATTGGATATCGCTTTGTGCGATGGGGCTGAATCCGACAATCCCGAAAACCTTCTTTGAGTTGTTCTTTCGGCCGGTTGAGATATCGGACGGCTCGGCCCCTTTGTTCACCGGCTATTTTGAACCAGAGCTAAAAGGGTCGCGCGTTCAAACGGCGGCTTTTCGCTATCCGGTTTATAAAACGCCCACCCATCTGAATGGCAATTGGCCGACACGTCGAGAGATTGAGACGACGGATGTCTTAAAGGGCAGGGGTCTTGAAATCGTTTGGGTCGATGATTTGGGCGAACTGTTTTTTGCCCAGATACAAGGGTCTTTTCGCGTTCGACTTACCGACGGAACCTCAATCAGGCTCGGATTTTCGTCGGCAAATGGTTACGGGTACAAGTCGATAGGCCAAGAATTGGTTCGACGCGGAGTGTTCGAGCCGCACGAGGTTTCGGCAGAAGTTATCAAGAACTGGGTTCGTCGCAATCCAAGCGATGGGCCCGAGCTTTTGCGCCATAATCCGTCGTATGTATTCTTTGCCGAAGTCACCAAAGCCAAAAGCCACGAAGGCCCGCTTGGCGCGATGAATTGGCCGCTGACCCCACTTAGGACGCTTGCGGTTGACCCCGAATATGTGCCACTCGGCGCACCGATATGGGTGGAAAAGAACGGGGCATTGGCCTTGCGTCGTATTATGATCGCGCAGGATAAAGGGTCGGCCATTAAGGGCGCGCAAAGGGCGGACATATTCGTGGGAACTGGCTATGTAGCGGGAAGGGTTGCGGGCAAGATCCTCGATACAGGCAGGCTGATACAGCTTGTCCCGATCCAGCGTGCCTATGCCATGGCTGAGGAGGCCAAAGAATGAGCCGCCGCCGCAAACTTCGCCCCGAAGAAGAGGCGCTTTGGGACAGGGTCGCCGAAACGACCGAGCGTCTTCACGCCCCAAAACCATCATTTTTGGCGGAAACAGAGACGAAACGCCCCAAGCCGAAGACCCCCGAAATCAAACGAAGCCCCGAACCGATCCCCCAATTCAAGATCGGCCAGAAGTCCAAGGGTAAATCGAGTGTTAATGACCTGTTGCCCTCGATTTCGGATCGAGTAGCCCAAGCGCCCGTTCAAATGGACCGCAAGGCGTTCCAAAAGATGAAACGTGGCAAGCTGGTGCCCGAAGGCAAGATCGACCTGCACGGAATGACACTTGCCCAGGCGCATCCGGCACTGACGACGTTTATCCTACAGTCTCAAATGCGGGGATTCCGGTTGGTTTTGGTGATCACCGGTAAAGGGAAAGACAAAGACACCGGCGGCCCGATCCCTGAACGTATGGGCGCACTAAGGCATCAGGTTCCCCAGTGGTTGAAAATGGCACCCGTTGGCCAGGCGATTATGCAGGTGTCCGAAGCGCATCTGAAGCATGGCGGTGGTGGCGCCTATTACGTCTATCTACGCCGCCGTCGCTAGATCATGTTTCGCGCGGCCTATGCCGATGACCATCATCACCGTTGCCACAGCGAAGAATGCTCCGACCCAAACAAACTGAGCCTCAAGATCCACGCCCATATCTATGAACGCACCGGTTAGACTCGGCCCGATTGCCGACCCCAATACCATGATCGCGGTAGCCATCGCTTTGACCGACCCGATGTGCTTGGTGCCGTAGAATTCGGCCCAAAACGCGTTGGGTAGGTTCGCATTGGCACCAGATGTCATAGCGAAGAACAGGATGCCGACAACAACGCCCGACAATGAACCGGTTAAACCGAAAATCACGAACCCGATCCCAATCGGCACTTGATACAAGGGGATCAACCGTGCCGTTCCCAGCTTGTCTAGAAGCCAGCCCGAAATCACCATCATCACAATCGACCCGCCGGTATAAATCGGGAACAGGGCGACCAGTTCAAAGTGGCTTAGCCCCTTAAGGTCGGCAAAATAGACCTGATGAAAGAAAAACGCGGTGCCAAATGCCGATGGCCCTAGAAGCGCAGGAAACATCATCCAGAAAAGAGGATGGCGTATCGCCTCTGACCTGCTCCAGTGGCGGGACTGCATCCCAAGGCTTTGGTCGGATTCTGCGAATGACTGTGGGGTGCGTTCGGTTTTCAACAACCCCAGAAGCACAGGCAACCCAAGGATAGCGACACCACCCGCGACAACCCACAAAAGCCGCCAGTCGAAAACGGCCAGCAACGCAACGAACAGCATCGGCAGAAATGCTTCGCCCACGGAATACCCAAGCCCTGAAACAGATAGGGCACGACCGCGTGCAGCGATGAACCAACGACTCATGGCGACGACGGATAGATGGCTCATCATGCCTTGGCCGGTAAAGCGCAGCGCGAAGATCACGACAGGCAGCATCCAGGCCGCCGAGATACCCGCCATCATGAAACAGGCGAGCATCAGCAATGGCATGATAACCATTGCCATCGCCCGAATGCGGAACTTGTCCGTTAAGCCACCCGCCCAAACCATCAACGCCGCAGAAGCACCGGTGCCTAGTGTGTAAATGCCACCCCATTCACCATGTGTCAGGCCGAATTCGGCGCGGATTTCACTGGCGAAGAGAGAGATGAAATAGGTCTGCCCGAAACCCGACAGCAGCGTCAGCAGAAAGCCAGCTGACAACCAACGTATGTTGGAACGGAGAAACGAGAGAGACACCATGCTGGCAGTTGGTGTTGGAAATGCTGATTTGGCAAGGGGGGAATGCGCGGAACAAGGCCAAAGGCCGCCGCGCGATCGCCGTCCCGCCCCCAAGGGGCGGCGATTGGAGGGGTCAAATGCAATCGCCAGTGAGCAAGAATTTGGAGATATAAATCGCCAGCCACGAGCGTCGGTCGCCACCCCAGCGGGACGATGACCACACGGCTTTAGTTAAAGCACGTACCGGCTCATATCTGTGGATTTCGCCAGATCGCCCAGATGCTTTTCTACAAAGGCGGCATTTACGGTGACCTGTTCTCCACCACGGTCAGGCGCGGAAAAGCTGAGCTCTTCAAAAACACGCTCCATCACCGTGTAAAGACGACGTGCGCCAATGTTTTCAACGGTTTGGTTCACGCCAGCCGCAATGCGGGCCAGCGCTGCGATGCCGTCTTCGGTGAAGTCGACGGTGACTTCCTCGGTTCCCATCAATGCTGTGTACTGGCGGGTTAGCGCGTTGTCGGTTTCGGTCAGGATGCGGACAAAATCCTCTTCGGTCAGCGCACGCAGCTCAACACGGATCGGCAGACGGCCCTGTAGTTCGGGCAACAGATCCGACGGTTTGGCGATGTGGAATGCGCCAGAAGCGATGAACAGGATGTGGTCGGTTTTGACGGGACCGTGTTTGGTGCTGACGGTCGTGCCTTCGATCAATGGAAGCAGATCACGCTGAACGCCTTCGCGGGACACATCGCCGCCGCGTGCATCAGAGCGGGCGCAAACCTTGTCGATCTCGTCAAGAAACACGATGCCGTTCTGTTCGACCGATTCAAGCGCCGCTTTGTTCACGGTTTCGTCGTCCAACAGCTTGTCGGCTTCTTCCCCGATCAGGATTTCGTAGCTTTCTGCAACGGACAGTTTTTTCTTAACCGTGCGCCCACCCATGGCTTTGCCGAACATATCGCCAAGGTTCATCATCCCCATCTGGCTTCCAGGCTGGCCCGGAATATCGAACAGCCCGCCCATTGGGTTTGAGGTGTCCGATAACTCAAGCTCGATCATAGTGTCGTCAAGTTCACCCGATTTTAGCTTTTTGCGGAACATGTCGCGGGTGCCGTCGCGGGCGTCTTTGCCTGCAATCGCTTCAATCACACGCTCTTCGGCGGCGTTGTGGGCGTTGGCCTTTACCTCTTCGCGCATGAATTCGCGGGTGGTGATGATGGCGTTGTCCACAAGGTCGCGAACGATCTGCTCAACGTCACGACCGACATAGCCAACCTCGGTAAATTTGGTTGCCTCAACTTTGAGGAACGGCGCGCGGGCAAGCCGGGCAAGCCGGCGGCTAATCTCGGTTTTGCCAACCCCGGTGGGCCCGATCATC
>CAYZAY010000004.1:53290-53988 GCA_964476515.1 uncultured Rhodobacterales bacterium | reverse complement strand
CGCCCGAGGCTATCATCGGGTTATTCGCGTTGCTCGGACTATCGCAGATTTAGAAGGATGCGAGACTGTGCAACGCCATCACATCGGCGAAGCCGCGAGCTTTCGATTGATGCGGGCTAACGAATTTGCGTAACCGCTAGGCAATTTTCGCTTCAATTGCTTCCCAGATTTTCTTGGCAACGTTGGTTCCGTCAAAACGCTCAAGCTCTTGAATGCCGGTCGGCGAGGTCACGTTGATTTCGGTCAGGTAGTCCCCGATCACGTCAATCCCGACAAAAATCTGGCCCTTTTCTTTAAGCAAAGGACCAATCGCCGCGCAAATCTCTAAATCGCGCTCGGATAGGCCAATCTTTTCAGGCCGACCACCGACGTGCATGTTTGACCGTGTTTCGCCAGCAGCAGGGACGCGATTGATTGCGCCGACAGGTTCGCCATCAACAAGAATGATCCTTTTGTCCCCGTTCGACACGTCAGGAAGAAATTTCTGAGCGATAAGGGGTTCGTTCGAATACGTTGTAAAAAATTCGTGAAGGGAATTCAGGTTGCGATCGTTTTCATCCAGCCGGAACACCCCTGCGCCACCGTTGCCGTAAAGCGGCTTCAGGATGATGTCTTTGTGCTTATCCTTGAACGCTTTGATCGCCGCTAAATCACGCGCAATTGTTGTTGGCGGGGTCAGATCTTTGAAATCGAGAACC
>CAYZAY010000004.1:0-53275 GCA_964476515.1 uncultured Rhodobacterales bacterium | reverse complement strand
GGGATAGTTTCGAACCCAGAACGGATCGTTCACCACCATTGCCCGCCCAGCAAGCTTGTCCAGAATATGGGTCGTCGTGATGTAACCCATATCAAACGGCGGGTCCTGACGAAGCCAGACCACGTCCCAATCTGCAAGGTCGATGGATTCTTCCGGCTGCAATGTAACATGATTGCCCTGCTCTTGGCGAAGCTCCATCCGGTGTCCGGTGGCCGTCACGCGCCCTTCGTCAAAGGCCAATTTGTCGGGTGAGTAATAGAACAGCTCATGCCCCCGGTCCTGAGCTTCAATCGCAATTCGAAAACTGCTGTCGGCATTGATGTCGACATTGGTAATCGGGTCCATTTGGAATGCGACCTTTAAAGCCATGCGAGCCTCCTGCAAAAGTGGTGCAAGTTACATGGCGCATGGACGGCGCAAGTACAATGGGGCTAGGCCATTAAAGCATTTTCATGGATTTTGACGCGGCCCTGTTCATCCACAAGAGCAACATCAAATCGCATGTCCGTTAGAAGACTGAGAGAAAATCGCGCAAGGTATTCTTCGGCAGTGGTCCACAATCGCTGAACCTTAGAATCTGTGACCCTTAGAGCGGCGGATGAATGCGACCGAGATTGCTTAACTTCGACGAAAACAGTTGTCTGCCCTTCTTGAACAACAAGGTCGATTTCGCCCCGCCGACCCCGAAAGCGTGTCTGAACGATACGAAAGCCACGATCTTCGTAATTGCGCGCAACGATATCTTCTGCCCCAAGCCCCGCCAAATAATTGGCCTGTCCTTGCAATGCTTTCCGACCTGATAACGCCAAATCTAGTCTCCCAAGTTACCGTCTTTCTGAATCTCTAAAGCCATTTGGTAAACTTTGCGTTTAGGCAATCCGCTTGCCTTGGAAACAACATCACTTGCATCACGAACGGACATCGTCTCAAGCGCCGCTCGCAAGCCCGCTTCCAGATCGAATTCGCCCGATTGCCCTGAAGCGCGATCAATCAGGACAACTATTTCACCTTTCACGGATCGCTCGGCAAATTCCTCGGCCAATGATCCCAACGTGCCGTTCACGCATTCTTCAAACCGTTTGGTCAATTCGCGGCACACGGCGGCTTCGCGGTCAGGTCCAAGAACTTCGGCTGCGTCCTGCAGCATTGCAGCTATCCGCTTGGGGGATTCAAAAAAAACCATTGTTGCAGGGATGTCAGAAAGCTCGCTCATCGCGGTGCGTCGGGCGTTTTTCGCATTGGGAAGAAACCCCGCAAACATAAACCGATCCGTCGGCAGACCAGCGAGCGTAAGCGCATCAATCACGGCAGAGGGACCAGGGGCTGCCGTAACCTCATACCCTTCGGCGCGTGCGATTTTGCCCAGATCAAAGCCGGGATCAGCGATTAACGGAGTGCCCGCTTCAGACGCATAGGCCACCGATTTGCCATCAGCCAGATAAGCCAGAAGCCTTGGGCGGACTTTGTCACCATTGTGATCGTGATAGGCGATCACAGGACGGGTCCCCATCGGCACGCCGTGGATTTCCAATAGTCGCTTCATGCTGCGGGTATCTTCAGCGGCAATAACATCAGCCGAAGCCAGAATATCCAAGGCGCGCAAAGTGATGTCCCTTGCCGTCCCAATTGGTGTCGCAACGAAATACAGCCCTGGTGCTATGGGTTTGACTTCATGATTCACCACTGGACCCGCCTTTCCGCATCGTTATTATCCCCGACAAATCCATACGCCTGTTTGCGTTTCATTTTCTAGGGAAGAGTTTGTCTATGTTTGCCCGTTTCATCACCGCCCGCAAGTTGATTGCGCCTTTATCTCTAATTGGCGCCGGCCTTGTGCTAACTGCGTGCGAAGACACAGTCTCGGACGGTCCATCAATTGACACACGCGTGCCAGTTCCGGTGGCGATGCTGCTCCCTAAGGGATCTCAAGACCCCAATGATGCGATCCTTGCCGAAAGCCTTGAAAACGCGGCGCGGCTGGCAATTTCCGATCTTCAGGGGGTATCGATTGATCTGCGCATCTACGACACGGCAGCGAACGCCGATATTGCGGCGCAACAGGCGCAGCTTGCGGTCGATAGCGGCGCAAAGATCATTCTGGGGCCGCTGTATTCAGCATCGGCAACGGCAGTTGGCGAAGCGGTTGCAGATGATGGCGTCAACGTCCTGTCGTTTTCTAACAACACCACCATCGCCGGTGGAAACGTTTTTGTTCTTGGTCACACCTTTGAAAACACGGCCGAGCGTTTGACCCGCTACGCTGTTCGTCAGGGCAGAGACCAACTGGCCCTGATGCATTCAACAAACGACGCAGGATCCATCGCAGGCCTTGCTGTATCACGAGCCTCGCTTGAAGCGGACGCGATTGTCGTGGCCGAGGTTGCGTATCCCCTAACCCAAGAAGGCGTTATCGAGGCGGTCCCGCAAGTTCGCGACGCAATCGAAGAAACCGGTGCTAGTGCGATCTTCCTGACATCCAACACCGCCGGTGCGCTGCCATTCCTAAGCCAGTTGCTGCCTGAGGCGGGCATTGATCCCCAAGAGGTTCAGTATATCGGCCTGACCCGTTGGGATATTCCGGCCCAAACGCTGGAACTTCCCGGTGTCCAAGGCGGTTGGTTTGCACTTCCTGATCCGGACCGCACAGCGGCCTTCCAGTTGCGCTACGAATTCGCCTATGGCACCCAGCCGCACCGTTTCGGTAGCCTTGCTTACGACGGCATCGCAGCGATTGGCGCGCTCGTCGCGTCTCAGGGGCGTGACGCGCTAACAGCTACGGCTTTGACACAAACGCAGGGCTTTGAGGGTGTCGATGGTGTTTTCCGTCTGAACCGCGACGGTACGATCGAACGCGGACTAGCCGTGGCTCAGGTAATCGACGAGCAGGTCGTGGTTATTGATCCGGCCCCTCAGGTGTTCTCAGTTGCGGGGCTTGAATAGGTTTGGCCAACGCACGTCCCCACGCCGCGCCGGTCAGGGACAATCTGATTTGCGCAGATGAAGAAATTTTCGACGCCGCTGCGGTAAACGAAGCGATCCGTGTCGAAGTTGAAGACAATGACCTAACCGGACCCGAACTTCGCAGAGCGATCGCGAAAATCCTGCTTGTGGCCCATAAATCCGGCCACAAGACGATCCAGCGTAGCTTTGAAGCCAACCCTTTTGCATCCCGCCGGACAGTGCGGTCGTTCGCGTGGCTAACGGACTGTATCGTGCGAACGATTTTCGATGTTGCGGTTACGCATCTGCATCCCAACCCCACGCCCACAGAAGGCGAGCGGCTATCGGTTGTAGCCGTTGGCGGGTATGGCCGTGGGGAAATGGCCCCAAAGTCTGACGTCGATCTGCTGTTCTTGACGCCCTATAAAATCACGCCTTGGGCTGAAAGCCTGATCGAAGACATGCTCTACATCCTTTGGGACTTGCGCCTAAAGGTTGGGCACGCCAGCCGGACGGTAAAGGATTGTCTTCGACTGGGTGCCGAAGATTTCACCATCCGAACGGCCCTGCTTGAACAGCGCTATATCGTTGGGGATGAAGCGCTGGCCGAAGAGCTAAGCGATAGGCTTTGGAGCGATCTGTTCCATGGTTCGGAAAGCGAATTCATCGAAGCCAAACTTGAAGAACGCGATGTGCGCCACACCAAGCAAGGTGGCCAGCGTTATATGGTCGAACCCAACGTCAAAGAAGGCAAAGGCGGTCTGCGCGACCTACATGCGCTCTTTTGGATTGCGAAATACGTGTACCGCGTCCGAAACACCGACGATCTAGCCGACACCAAAGTCTTTTTGCCGGATGAATTTGATACGTTCATTCAGGCCGAAAGGTTCCTGTGGGCTGTTCGCTGCCATCTACATTTCCTAACCAACCGTGGCACTGATCAGCTATCGTTCGACATGCAAGTCGAAGTAGCTGCCAACATGGGCTACAAAGATCGCGCAGGACGCAGGGCGGTCGAGCATTTCATGCAGGATTTCTTTCGCCACGCAACATCGGTCGGGGATCTGACTCGCATCTTCCTGACCAAGCTTGAAGCCACTCAGCAGAAAAAGGAACCGCTGATCGCTGGCCTGTTTCGGAGACGCCGGAAGGTTAAGGATGGGTATAAAATCGTCCTAAATCGTCTCGCCATCGCAGATGAACAAGCGTTTCTTGCGGACAAGCTTAACCTTCTTCGGCTGTTTGAAGAAGGCCTGCGCACCGGTCTGTTGATCCACCCCGACGCGATGCGTCTGGTGACGGCAAACCTTGATTTGATCGACGACGCGATGCGGTCTGACATAGAAGCAACGCGGATATTTCTTGATCTATTGCTCAAGCACGGTAATCCCGAACGGGCCTTGCGGCGAATGAACGAACTCAACGTTTTGTCGGCGTTTATTCCTGAATTTGAGCCTATCGTGGCGATGATGCAGTTCAACATGTATCACAGCTACACGGTTGATGAGCACACGATTCAGGTGATTAAAAACCTCGCGGATATTGAACGTGGCGACCGCGTTGATGACCTGCCTCTTTCGACAGAGATCATTGATAAGAAAGAGCTGAACCGTAAGGTTCTATATGTCGCCATGCTGCTGCACGACATCGGCAAGGGCCGCGACATTGATCATTCGATCCTTGGTGCGCAAATCACCCGATCAGTGGCACCGCGCCTTGGATTGTCCAAGGCCGAGGCCGAAACCGCCGAATGGCTTGTGCGCTATCATCTTGTCATGTCCGATATGGCGCAAAAGCGCGACATCGCGGACCCTCGGACCGTGCGGGATTTTGCCAAGGTCGTAAAGACCGTCGAACGTCTGGACCTTCTGACCGTGCTGACGGTCTGCGATATCCGCGGCGTTGGGCCGGATACATGGAATAACTGGAAAGCGGTTCTACTGCGTGCCTTATACGGCCAAACCAGAACTGCGCTTGTGGACGGCATGGAAGCGATCAACCGCGAACAGCGCGGTACGGATGCCAAGAAAAAGCTGCGCGCGGCGCTACCAAATTGGGAAAGCAAGGATCTGCGCAAAGAAACCGGTCGCCACTATGCACCCTATTGGCAGGGTCTGCATGTCACCGCGCATAAGGTGTTTGCAGAATTGCTCAAAGACATCGGCGACGACGAAGTCCGAATTGACCTGCATCCGGATGAGGATCGCGACGCCACGCGGGCCTGTTTTGCAATGGCTGATCACCCGGGCATCTTTAGCCGCATGTGCGGGGCGTTGACGCTGGTAGGGGCCAATGTTGTCGATGCACGGACGTTTACGTCAAAAGACGGTTACGCCACGGCGGCCTTTTGGATTCAGGATTCCGAAGGCACGCCCTATGAAAAAGCCAAGCTGAATCGCCTCAGACAGATGATCCGCAAAACACTTAGGGGCCAAGTGGTCACCACCGAGGCTATGAAAAGCCGCGACAAAATCAAGAAACGCGAACGGGCATTCAAAGTCCCTACGACCATTACCTTCGACAACGAAGGATCCGAGATTTACACCATCATCGAGGTCGACACCCGCGACCGCCCGGGTTTGCTGTTCGATCTGACCAAAACCCTTGCTAACACCAACGTCTATATCGCCAGCGCCGTCATCGCGACCTACGGAGAGCAGGTCGTTGATACATTTTACGTCAAAGACATGTTCGGGCTGAAATTCCATTCGGAAAACAAACGAAAAGCTCTTGAGAAAAAGCTGCGTGACGCGATTGTCAAAGGTGCAGAAAGGGCCGCGCTGTGAAGCAATCTCGTTTAGCCAGAAACGCAATGACGGTAGGTGTCTGGACCCTGCTGAGCCGCATTCTGGGCTTCACACGTGAAATCCTGATCCTGGGGCTTATCGGCCCCGGTCCGCTTTTGGATGCTTTTGTTGCTGCGTTTCGTCTGCCCAATATGTTCAGACGGTTCTTTGCAGAAGGCGCATTCAACGCGGCCTTTGTGCCGATGTATTCCAAAAAGGTTGAAGCAGGCGAAGATCCGGACAAGTTCGGCTCTGACGCTTTGAACGGTTTGGCGTTTGTCGTTTTAATCATCATCGCAATCGCAATGATCTTTATGCCTGCCTTTGTATGGGCGACAGCATCGGGATTTGAAGGCGATGAAAGGTTTGACCTGACAGTCGGCTTTGGCCGGATCGTGTTTCCCTACATCCTGCTGATGTCTTTAGCGGCGCTGTTTTCAGGCGTTTTAAACGCTAAGGGCCGCTTCACGGCCGCAGCCGCCGCACCCGTGATGCTGAACATCATGGTCATCATCACGATGCTTATCGGCTACACGACCGGCGGGTCCGTGGTTCAATGGCTGGTCTGGACCATTCCGGTGGCTGGCATTGCCCAACTGGCGTTAGTTTGGGTCGCGGCTTCACGCGCAGGGGTTCGTATCAGACCGGGTCGCCCACGCTGGACACCTGAGATGAAACATCTTGTCAAAGTGGCCGTTCCGGCAGCCCTGGCAAGTGGGGTCATGCAGATCAACCTGTTGGTCGGCCAGCAAGCGGCGTCGCAGTTTGACAACGCCGTGGGCTGGCTTTTTGCAGCAGACCGTCTCTATCAACTTCCGCTTGGTGTCGTCGGAATTGCCATCGGCATTGTCTTGCTTCCCGACCTGTCCCGCCGCCTGAAAGCGGACGACGGAGAAGGCGCAAAACAGGCCCTGTCCCGCGCCGGTGAAATGGCGCTGGCTCTGACGATACCGGCCGCTGTTGCTATGATTGTTATCCCGCTGCCTTTGGTCTCGGTCCTCTATGAACGCGGAGCAACAACTTCTGCAGATTCACTGGCTATGGCCCAAGCGGTCGCAATCTACGCAGTCGGTCTTCCCGCCTTCGTCATGCAAAAAATCCTGCAACCGCTCTATTTTTCGCGCGAAGACACCAAGCGCCCGTTCAATTATGCGCTGGTGTCGATGGTCGTGAACGCCGCAATCGCAATCGGAGGCATTCCCTTCTTTGGATGGCTCGCGCCCGCAATAGCCACAACCGTAGCCGCATGGACGATGGTCTGGCAGCTTTCAAAAGGACGCAAATTGATGGGGGCAGAGGCCCGCTTTGACGAACAGTTTGGCAAACGTCTGATCTCGATCACCGCAGCAGCCGTCATCATGGGCGCATGCTTATACGGCGCGTCCATTGTTCTGGCAGACTGGCTAGTGACGGATACAATCCGCTACCTTGCGCTCGTTATTTTGCTGTTGGTTGCCGCTGTGTCCTACTTTGGATCGGGCGTCCTTCTGGGCGCTTTCAACAAGTCCGAACTGAAATCAGCCTTTCGTCGCGGCTAGCCCTTAATCGTGCCGGATCATTCGGCGTAGTCGCGTCCAGCCCCCGGGGCTGACGAAGAAGGACAACAAAAAGCCGGTTGCAAACCCGCCAACACGGGCGACCCAGACCGGCTGGGCATCAAACAGAATTGCGAACAATAGCTGGATGCCCATCAACGCTCCGATCAGCGCAAATGCCCTGACTTGGCGTTCACCCAGCTGACCAAGCCTTACCCACATCAAATAGGTGAAGCCACCGATAAGACCGTAAACATGGGGAAACCCGCCGATCAACGGATAGGGTTCGTCCAAAAACAGCCAGTACAGCAGAGCCCCACCGATGCCCGAGACCACAAATACGGCCAGCGTTGCAGGGCCGCCAAAGACCTCTCCTACCGACTTTCCAAGCGCCAGTAGGAAGACGCAGGTAAAGACAGTCTGCGTGAACGACACATGGATGAACCCGTAGGCAAAGAACCGGATCAGATGCTCGGCTGGATAGATGCTATTGCGCACCATCCAATCAACAATTTCGCTGCTGAACCCGTATTTCTGGATCGACGCAATCCGCCAACCTACCCCATCCTCGCCACCAGCGATGCCTTGTGCGCCAAGCCACATCACCAGTTCGATCCCCACGATCAAAAGGAACAGAGCTACCACGACGGGCGGTAACGGATTCACTGGTGCCGGATTGTCAGGATTGCTCATTTTCGTGCCTTTGCTTGACGGGGCTTGGCCGCATGGGTAATCGACCCATGTCCATAAATCCAGACGGAGTATCGAAAATGACGGATGCGGTCCAAACGCAATCCTCTACCAGCAAGTTCACCAAGCGCGTGTTCTCTGGCATCAAGCCTTCGGGCGACCTTACTCTTGGCAATTATCTTGGAGCGATCAAGCGCTTCGTAGATATGCAGTCCCCAGAGTT
This sequence comes from uncultured Rhodobacterales bacterium, assembly GCA_964476515.1. GTDB lineage: Bacteria > Pseudomonadota > Alphaproteobacteria > Rhodobacterales > Rhodobacteraceae > JASMHC01. The sequence continues at coordinate 45,101 of CAYZAY010000004.1, read as the reverse complement.
TGAAACGATCTATTGCGTGGTTGATTTGCACGCAATCACCGTCTGGCAAGACCCTGCTGAGCTGAAAACCGCGACCCGCGAAGTAGCAGCTGGATACCTTGCGTCGGGCATCGACCCGACCAAGTCGATCCTATTCAACCAATCTCAGGTTAGCCAGCACGCCGAACTTGGCTGGATCTTCAACTGCGTTACACGCGTTGGTTGGATGAACCGCATGACCCAGTTCAAAGACAAAGCCGGTGCAAATTCGGAACAGGTATCGTTGGGGCTATACGCCTACCCATCCCTGATGGCAGCAGACATCCTGCTTTATCACGCCACCCACGTACCTGTGGGCGACGATCAAAAGCAGCATGTTGAGCTGACCCGAGACATCGCCAGCAAGTTCAATCACGACTTCAAAACCGACTTCTTCCCGCTGTGCGAACCGGTGATCGAAGGTCCAGCCATGCGGATCATGAACCTGCGCGACGGCACCAAGAAAATGTCCAAGTCGGGCGAAAGCGATATGGAACGCATCAACATGACTGAAGATGCCGACAAAATCGCCAAGAAGTTCAAAAAGGCGAAAACCGATCCTGAACCGCTGCCAGATACGCTCGACGGGCTGAAAGACCGCCCCGAGGCGCGCAACTTGGTAGACATCTATGCTGCTCTGTCTGACACAACTTCAGAAGCGGTCATCACCGAATACGCTGGTGCAGGCTGGGGCAAGTTCAAACCAGCACTTGCCGACCTTGCAGTAGACAAGCTGGCACCGATCTCGACCGAAATGTCCCGCTACATGGACGATCCGGCCGAAATTGACCGCATTCTAGCTGCGGGATCTGAACGCGCGCGTGCAATTGCGGCGCCAATTCTGGATCAAACCTACGACATCGTCGGGCTTTTGAAGTCTTAACAGCCCCGCTGACAAAACGATAAAAGCGGCGCTACCCCAGCGCCGCTTTTTGATTCCGTCTTTGTATGCTGGACGTTGCGCATTCTAAGATTTACCGTCCGCGCAAAGGGAGACTCTAAAATGGCAGTCGGCAAAAATATCCGCACCTATTTCAACGGCACATGGCACGATGAAGACGTCTCGATTATGCGGGCCGCGGATCACGGGACTTGGCTGGGCTCGACCGTTTTTGACGGGGCGCGGTATTTTGAAGGCATCACACCGGACCTTGGTGCGCATTGCGAACGCGTGAACCGCTCGGCTGAGGCCCTGATGCTGACCCCCAGCGAAACTGCTGAAAACATGGTTGGCATCGTTCACGAGGGGCTGAAGTCGTTCTCAAAAGACAGCGCTGTTTATATCCGACCCATGTATTGGGGCATTGACGACGACGGAACGGCAATCATTCCAGGGGCAAACAACGTCGGCTTCGCGATCTGTCTTGAGGAAATCCCGATGGCCCCGCCTCAGGCGGCTGCGACCTTGACGCAAACAAGATTTCGCCGACCTGTTCTGGAAGACGCGGTTGTGAACGCAAAAGCAGGGTGTCTTTATCCAAACAACGCACGCATGCTGATGGAAGCCAAGTCAAAAGGCTTTAGCAACGCCCTTGTCGCAGACGCGCTGGGCAACGTTGCCGAAACCGCAACAACCAACGCTTTCATGGTAAAAGACGGCGAGGTTTTCACCCCCGTACCAAATGGCACTTTCCTTGCCGGCATCACCCGCGCCCGCCATATCGCCAATTTGAAAGCCGAAGGCATTTCGGTGCACGAATGCATCCTTTCTTTCCAAGATTTTCACGACGCGGACGAAGTTTTCTTGTCGGGGAACATGTCAAAAGTCACGCCTGTGACCGAATTTGACGACACTTCCTACCAAATTGGACCTATGACGCGGCGGGTAAGAGAGCTTTATTGGGATTGGGCGCATTCCGCCTGATCCATTACCGTGATCTATTGCGAAGGGTCCGGCATTGCGTCATGATCCGCGCTGTTAGGAGAACCAACTATGCGCAAGTTTCTAGTCGTCCTTGACGACAGCCGTGAATGCCTAAACGCCATGCGTTTTGCCGCCATGCGCGCATCCCATACACAGGGTGGCGTGGAAATTTTGTCGGTCATTCCTCCGGATGAGTTCAACCACTGGATCGGCGTTGGCAATGTCATGAAAGAAGAAGCACGGGAACGCATCGTTGCGCATTACGAAGTTTTCGCCAAATGGATGCGCGATCGGTTGAATGTTAAACCAGAATTGGTCATCCGCGAAGGCGAAGCCGTTGCCGAAATTCTTGCCCAGATCCGCGAAGACAAAGATGTCGGCGTTCTGGTTCTTGGGGCGGGTACTGGCAAAGGTGGACCGGGACCGATTGTGACGCAGCTCATGCGCAATGCTGGCAGTCTTCCTGTTCCAATCACCGTAGTTCCTGGCGATCTGACCAAAGAACAACTGCAATCGATCACCTGAACGATGGTCCGGCGGGGCTCTGCCCCGAACCCCGGGATATTTAGGGACACAAAAATGTGTAGCTGGTATCTAGATTAGAATTGTTCTAATCTTGACTTAAGCATTACTCGTCCGCATATCCCAAAGGACGAAAAGAGGTCTGTTATGTTCATCCAAACTGAATCGACGCCCAATCCGGCGACATTGAAATTCCTTCCTGGCCAAACCGTTCTTGAGATCGGCACGGCGGACTTTCCTAGCGCGGATGGCGCTGCTGGGTCCCCTCTGGCGTCGCGCGTTTTTGGCGTGTCAGGCGTGGCGGGTGTGTTCTTTGGACAGGATTTTGTCACTGTGACCAAAGACGATGCGGTTGAGTGGGATCACATCAAACCTGCGATCCTCGGCGCGATTATGGAGCATTTCCAATCGGGTCAGCCGGTTATGGCAGGCGAAGCAAACGTTGCTTCTGGCCATGCAGAACATACCGGAGAAGATGGCGAAATCGTTGGCCAAATCAAAGAGCTTTTGGATACACGCGTCCGCCCTGCAGTCGCACAAGACGGCGGTGACATCACGTTCCATGGCTTTGATCGCGGAATTGTTTATCTTCATATGCAAGGCGCATGTGCTGGCTGTCCATCATCGACCCTGACGTTGAAGATGGGTATTGAAAACCTGCTGCGCCACTACATCCCCGAAGTAACCGAGGTGCGCCCTGTTGCCGTCTGATCAGACAGTATTGGCGTTTGATACATCGGCGGCGCATTGCGCCGCCGCATTGCTTTTGGGCGACCGGATTGTGGCCTGTCGTGTTGATGAAATGAAGCGTGGCCAAGCCGAGCACCTGTTCGTGATGCTCGAAGGCATGCTTGCTGAAAACAACGTGAAATGGAGCGATCTGACCCGCATCGGCGTGGGCATTGGGCCAGGCAACTTTACCGGCATTCGGATATCGGTCGCATCAGCGCGCGGGTTGGCATTTTCGCTCGGCATTCCGGCCATCGGGGTGTCGTCGCTTGAGGTTCAGTTTACCGGCGATCCCGTGCTGGCAAGCGTGCCAGCCCCTAGGGATCAGGCGTATATTCAACAGTTCGGAGGAGGCGCCGGTTCGCCGGAACTGGTCAGCATGGACCACGCCAAAGCAACGGCTGCCACGCGTAAAATACCCTTGGGATCTGCCCTTGCTGCAGATCAGCTTGTACAGGAAATCGCACGCAGAGCGGTCAGGTCAAAGACCCTTGTTGCGCCTGCACCTTTGTACATTCGTGCCGCCGATGCCGCGCCTCCCCGTGATCCTGCACCGGTTATTCTTCCGTGACCCCTGCTAGGATGGCGGCTATCTACGCTGCTGCATTCGATACCAAACGGCCTTGGTCAGAAAACGAGTTCTCAGAGCTTATTGCATCCGATTATTCCCTCTTAGTAACCAGCAGCGATGTTAGTTTTGCCTTAGGACGAGTGATTGCGGACGAAGCCGAGTTGATCACAATCGCAACTGTCCCATCGCAGCACCGCAAAGGCCATGCTAGACAGTGCCTGAAAGGGTTTATTGATCAATGCAGGTTGGGTGAAGCGCAAAGCGTATTTCTTGAAGTTGACGAATTGAATTCGGGCGCAATCGCTCTTTATGCCTCGCTTGGATTCGAAGAAACCGGACGGCGCGAGGAATATTATCCACACATTGATGGCTCTCGTTCAGCTGCAGTTTTGATGACGCTAAAAACTTAACAAATTAAAGGCGATCAGTCTGCTTTCCCTTGCGTCTACGAGAAAAACCTAAAGAATCGGTTGACCAAATGGTCAAAAAATGGTCAAAAAGCGCAGTATTTCAATTAGATCACAAATGATCGAAGATGACCCGCGCGCGTATTCCGCGCGCGTATTGGGTTTTAACAGGGAGAAAATAATGACCTTAACTAAAAAACTTCTTGGCGCTACGGCGGCACTTGCGCTTTCTGCTGGTGCATCGATTGCGGATCCAGCCATCGTTTTTGACCTTGGCGGTAAATTCGACAAGTCATTCAACGAAGCCGGATATAATGGCGCTGAAAAATGGGCAGCCGAAACTGGTGGTTCGTATCTGGAAATCGAACTTCAGTCAGAAGCCCAGCGCGAGCAAGCGCTGCGTCGCTTTGCGGAAGTCGGCGCGAACCCGATCATCACAATGGGCTTCGCGATGTCTTCGCCACTATCAGAAGTCGCACCTGACTATCCTGACACGACATTTGTAACTATCGACGGATGGGCACCTCATGATAACGTTCTGAACGTTGGCTTTGCTGAACACGAAGGTTCGTATCTTGTTGGTATGATGGCGGCTCTGGCTTCTGAATCCGGCACCGTTGGCTTTATCGGCGGTATGGACATCCCGCTGATCCGTAAATTCGCTTGCGGTTATTCCGAAGGCGTAAAAGCGGTGAACGGCGATGCGACGGTTATTTCGAACATGACCGGCACCACCCCAGCAGCGTGGAATGACCCCGTGAAGGGTTCCGAGCTGACGAAAGCGCAAATCGCGCAGGGCGCAGACATCGTCTACGCAGCAGCAGGCGGCACCGGTGTTGGTGTTCTCCAGACTGCAGCTGACGAAGGCATCCTGTCGATCGGCGTGGACAGCAACCAGAACTACCTGCACCCAGGTAAAGTTCTGACCTCGATGATGAAGCGTGTTGACGTTGCCGTTTATGACGCCATGAAAGCGGGTGAAAGCCTGACCGGTGGTTTCCGTGCTATGGACCTTGCCCACATGGGTGTTGGCTACGCACTGGACGAGCACAACGCGTCTCTCGTGTCGGCTGATATGCAGGCGCAAGTCGATGCTGCAGCAGCCGCAATTATTGCAGGCGATCTGGTCGTTCACGACTACACAAGCAGCGACAGCTGCCCATCGCTATCGTTCTGATCTTATGACAGACGCATCCAAAAGGGAGCGGCCGGAAACGGCCGCTCCTGCGATTGAGCTACGTGGAATCTCAAAAGCCTTTGGCCCAGTGCAGGCCAACAAGGATATTTCCATTCGTGTCATGCCCGGCACTATCCACGGAATTATCGGTGAAAACGGAGCTGGAAAATCGACCCTGATGTCGATCCTTTACGGTTTCTACAAAGCCGACGCGGGCGAGATTTTTATCAACGGTACCAAAACCGAAATCCCCGACAGCCAAGCGGCCATTGCCGCCGGTATCGGCATGGTGTTCCAGCACTTCAAGCTGGTTAAGAACTTCTCGGTGCTAGAAAACGTCATTCTGGGTGTTGAAGATGGTGCGCTGCTAAAGCCGTCACTGGTCAAGGCCAGAGTGTCGCTGACAGACCTAGCCACCGAATATGAATTGAACGTCGATCCGGACGCGAGTGTGGAAGAGCTGTCAGTCGGCCGACAACAGCGCGTTGAGATCCTCAAGGCGTTGTATCGTCAGGCAGATATCCTGATCCTTGACGAACCAACGGGCGTTCTGACCCCTGCCGAAGCGGATCAGCTGTTCCGCATTCTTGCCCGCCTGAAAGAAGAGGGTAAGACAATTATTCTGATCACGCACAAACTACGCGAGATCATGGATATCACGGATACGGTCAGCGTGATGCGTCGCGGGGAAATGACTGCGACCGTTAAGACCGCCGAAACCAACCCCGAACAGCTTGCTGAACTTATGGTTGGCCGTAAGGTTCTTTTGCGTGTCGACAAAGCCGCCGCCAATCCGGGCGAAACTGTTTTGGAAGTTAAGAACCTCAAACTGATCGACGAACAAGGTGTCGAGCGTGTGAAGGGGATCAATTTCAACCTTCGCGCTGGTGAAATCCTTGGCATTGCAGGTGTGGCTGGTAACGGACAGTCTGAATTGCTGGAAATCTTGGGCGGCTACGCCAGTGCAACTGGCGAAGCGTCGTTAAAGGGCCAACCACTGCCATTGGCAGGAAAAGGCGCTGACGGGCAGTCGCGTCGTGAAGCGGGTATTGGCCACGTCCCAGAAGACCGCCAGCACGAAGGCCTGATCATGGACTTCATGGCGTGGGAAAACATCGCCTTTGGATACCACCACAAACCCGACTATCAGTCGGGCATCCTGATGGACAACGCTGGCATCCAGCAAGAAGCGCTTGCCAAGATGGAACGCTTTGACGTTCGCCCACCGAACCCAAAACTGAACGCCAAAAACTTCTCGGGCGGCAATCAGCAAAAGATCGTTGTGGCGCGCGAAATTGAAAACGATCCCGACGTCTTGCTAATCGGCCAACCAACCCGAGGCGTCGATATTGGTGCTATCGAGTTCATCCACAAACAGATCATCCAACTGCGCGACGAAGGCAAAGCGATCCTTCTTGTCAGCGTGGAACTGGACGAAATCTTCAGCCTGTCGGACCGCATCGCGGTGATGTTCGACGGCCAAATCATGGGCGAACGCCTACCCAATGAAACCGACGAAAAAGAACTTGGCCTACTAATGGCCGGTATCAACGAGGAGGCCGCGTAATGGAAAAGATGCCACGCTGGGCCGACGTATTCCTGATCCCGTTCATTAGCCTTCTTCTCGCGGCCATAATATCGGCCCTCGTAATTGTCGCCATCGGCGAAGACCCCATTGCGGCGGTCAAAATGATGGTCAACGGCGCTTTGGGCTCGACCTACGGATGGGGCTACACGCTCTATTATGCGACAAACTTCATCTTTACCGGCCTTGCCGTTTCGGTCGCCTTTCACGCGCGATTGTTCAACATCGGCGGCGAAGGGCAGGCCTTGCTTGGCGGGCTTGGCGTTGCGATTGCCTGTCTCTACATTCCCTGGCCGCATTGGAGCATCGCCATTCTCGGCGCCATCGTCTTGGCTGGTCTTATGGGGGCTGCTTGGGCGTTGATCCCTGCCTACCTGCAAGCAAAACGCGGTAGCCACATCGTGATCACCACGATCATGTTCAATTTCATCGCAGCGGGCCTGTTGAATTATATGCTGGTCAACGTCATGCGCCCCAAGGGAGCTATGGATCCCGCCACAGGCAAATTTCCGGAAGCGACCCACCTGCCGACGCTACATGATATGCTCACGCCACTGGGCATCAAGTTCTCAAAAGCCGCCCCAGCCAACGTAAGCCTTGCCATTGCGATCCTTGCCTGTGTGTTGGTCTACTATCTAATCTGGCGCACCAAGCTGGGCTACGAGATCCGGGCCCTTGGTCATTCTGAAACCGCTGCGAAATACGCTGGCATCAATCCTGTTCGTATCACGGTTATCACAATGCTGATATCTGGCGCGCTTGCTGGTTGTATGGCTATCAATAACGTCATGGGCGAAGCGGAACGACTGGTCCTGAACGCAACCGAAGGTGCGGGCTTTATCGGTATCGCTGTGGCCCTGATGGGTCGAAACCACCCGTTCGGAGTCGTCTTGGCCGCAATCCTGTTTGGCTTCCTTTATCAAGGCGGTGCAGAGCTTGCGCTTTGGACGGATATTCCACGCGAATTGATCGTCGTTATTCAGGCCCTTGTGATCCTCTTCACGGGCGCTTTGGACAACATGGTCAGGATGCCGCTTGAACGCGTCTTCCTGAGTTTGCGGAAGGAGCGTGGCTGATGGACTTTCTAACGATCATCCAAGTCCTCGACTCGACGCTCCGCCTTGCGACACCACTTTTGCTGGCCTGTCTGGCAGGACTTTTTTCGGAACGCGCAGGTATCTTTGACATCGGGCTAGAGGGCAAAATGCTGGCGGCCGCCATGTTCGCGGGCGCCTTTGCTGCGGTCAGCGGTTCAGTTTGGGTCGGACTGCTCGCCGGAATTGGCGCGTCTATGATCCTCAGCGCGCTACACGGCGTGGCGTCCATCACCTTTCGCGGCAACCAGCTTATTTCCGGCGTCGCGATCAACTTCCTAGCGGCTGGAATTACTGTTCTTGTAGCGCAATCCTGGTTTGGTCAGGGCGGTCGCACACCATCGCTGATGGGCAACGGTCGATTCGATCCGATCACCCTGCCCTTTGCTAATGCGGTCGAAAACGTACCAATATTGGGGCCGGTTTATAGCGAGCTGATTTCTGGCCATACATTCCTTGTCTATCTGGCCTTAGCCTGTGTTCCAGCCACTTGGTGGCTTCTCTACCGCACACGCTTTGGTCTTAGATTACGCGCAGTCGGCGAAGCCCCCGAAGCCGTAGACACTGCCGGTGTCTCGGTTGTTGGGCTTCGTTTTGCAGCCGTGGCCATTTGCGGCGTGCTTTGTGGCATTGCTGGCGCTTACCTTGCGACCGGTCTGCAGGCGGGCTTCGTTAAGGACATGACCGCAGGACGTGGCTTCATCGCCCTTGCTGCATTGATCTTTGCCAAGTGGCGACCTTGGTACGCTCTGTCAGCAACGCTTCTGTTCGGCTTCCTTCAGGCCATCGCCGTGCGCTTTCAAAACATCGAGATCGCAGGCTTCACAATCCCTGTTCAGTTCACCGAAAGTCTGCCCTACATCCTGACGGTTGTGATCCTTGCAGGCTTCGTTGGTAAGGCCATTCCACCCCGTGCGGGCGGGGAGCCATACGTCAAAGAGAACTAACATAATCATAAAATTGCATGTTTTTGCCGTTATGCGGCGTTAGCACGCTTGCAAAGGCGGCAATAGGACGCGTAGAGAGCATCATGCACATCTATTTGCCCATAGCCGAAGTATCTGTGAACGCCTTTGTCCTTCTCGGACTGGGCGGCCTTGTTGGTGTTTTGTCCGGTATGTTCGGCGTTGGTGGCGGTTTCTTGATGACACCTCTGCTGTTCTTCATCGGAATTCCGCCAGCGGTCGCCGTTGCGACCGAAGCGAACCAGATTGTTGCATCTTCCTTTTCCGGTGTTCTTGCGCATTTGAAGCGAAAAACCGTTGATCTAAGAATGGGATCGGTTCTTCTGGTGGGCGGCCTTGTCGGCGCTGCACTGGGTGTCTGGATATTCAACTATCTAAAACAGCTTGGCCAAGTCGATCTGTTGGTAAAGCTTTGCTATGTCGTGTTTCTTGGCATCATCGGATCGCTGATGTTTGTCGAAAGCCTGAACGCTATCCGCCGTTCAAAAAATGCTGCCGCCGTTAGCACCAAACGCCGCGAACGCACTTGGGTTCACGCGCTGCCTTTCAAAATGCGCTTCCGCACATCTGGCCTTTATATCTCGGTTATTCCTCCGATTATGGTTGGCCTGTTTGTCGGTATCCTTGCGGCCATCATGGGCGTAGGCGGCGGGTTCGTTATGGTTCCGGCAATGATCTATATTCTAGGCATGCCGACCAAGGTTGTTGTGGGAACATCGCTGTTCCAGATCATCTTTGTGACCGGTTTCACAACACTTCTGCACGCCACCACCAACTACACGGTGGACATGGCGCTGGCGGTTCTGCTGCTGGTCGGCGGTGTTATTGGCGCTCAGGTCGGCGCCCGCATCGGCGTCCACCTAAAGGCCGAGCAACTACGCATCCTGTTAGCAATCATGGTCATGGCAGTTTGCCTAAAGCTGGCCCTTGATCTGCTGATCATGCCAAGCGAGCTGTACTCAATCGGCGCGACGGGGGGTCACTGATGTTCCTGCGTGCTTTCCTTCTGCTGCTGATCACCGCGCTTCCGCTTAAAGCCGAAGAAGTCGTTCTTGGTATGAGCCGCGATACGATTTCGATCACCACAAGCTTTGATGGTTCAGAGCTTCTCATTTTTGGTGCGGTCAAACGCGAAGTGCCAATTGCACAAGGCGAACCACTAGAAGTCATCATCGCCGTCCAAGGGCCAAAAGAGCCCCTGACGCTGCGCCGCAAAGAAAAGAAGTTCGGTATCTGGATCAACGCTGATCACGTGGATATCGATCTTGCACCCAGCTTTTACGCGATCTCGACATCCGGTCCGTTCAAGGAAATCCTAAGCGACGTCGAAGACCTGCGTCACCACATCTCGATCCCGCGTGCCATCCGCTCGGTCGGTGCTCCGATGACCGTCACGGACTCGCAAAGCTTTACCGAGGCGCTGATCCGCATTCGCACCAAAAGCGATCTTTACCAGTTGAACGAAAACACAGTCAGTCTGGACCAGCAGACCCTTTTCCGGACTTCGATCGCTTTGCCCGCTGACCTTACCGAAGGCAATTACGCAACCCGCATCTTCCTGACCCGTGGCGGCAAAATCGTATCTTCCTTTGAAACAGCGCTGGACGTGCGCAAGGTTGGACTCGAAAAATTCCTCTATAACCTCAGCCGCCAACAGCCGCTGGTTTACGGGATCTTGTCACTAGCTATCGCAATTATCGCAGGCTGGGGTGCATCTGCAGTCTTCCAGATCTTCCGCCGCACCTGATCAAAGCTCCGGTTCTTGGGCCTCTAGCGAAAACTTCGGCGTCGGGGCTTTCAAGTCGTCTGTCCTAAGTGCGCCCGACGGCTTTGACAGGCGATTGCGCACGACCCAAATCAACCGCTCTTCGGCCCGCGTTATTGCCACATAGGCCAGGCGCTTCCAAAGCGGCACACCGGCCTCTGAGCGCCCCGCACGGGCCGCTGCGTATAGATCAGGCGCAAAGACCTGCACCGTGTCCCACTGAGACCCCTGAGCCTTGTGGATAGTCACAGCCGCCCCATGCAGAAACGTTGCCCCCATTCGGGCGGCGTAGGGGATGAAGGGTTCTTCTTCACCTGGCATTTCGATCTTCACAATGGATGCAGCACTGACCTGAGGGTCTTCGGCACCCATCACATGCAGCCGCGAAAACCCCGGCTTTCGCCCCGCCCCAAGGTAAATGACCTGCGCACCCTTGATCAGGCCCCGCGCTTCAAGATCCAGTCGTTTCTTGCGATGCTTCAGCGGTAGCTCAAGCCCGTCGCAAATCAACGGCTCGCCTTCTAAAAGCATGTCATCCGGCGCGCCATAAACCGTGCGGAACGCATTGATCAAACGGATGCGCGTTGCATTGCGCCAGACCAGAACGGGCGAGCGCGCCATAAGATCGACCTCGACCCTTTGCCCCCACACGACCCGATCATCAATCGCCGCTTTTTCCCGCACCAGATTTTCGAAATCCTCAAACCCAATCTTCGGATCACCCAGCGCATGGGCCAGATCAAGGATCGGGTTGTCTTTGTCCTGTCGGTGGATGCGATGGAGGATCAGCTTGCGCTCATCCTTCAACCCGTCAAACACCATAGAACCGGATTGGTTCACAGGCGCCAACTGCGCCGGATCGCCAAACAACAGCAACGTCGGGAAGATTTCCTGTAGGTCTTCGAACTGCTTTTCATCCAGCATAGAGCTTTCGTCGACAAACCCGATGTCCAAGGGTTCGTCCCGCCGCTTCCAACCGGTAATAAAGTCCGAGCCGCGCAAACCCGCAGCAGCCAAAGCACCAGGAATGGATTTGTTTGCTGCGTAAAAGTTCTTGGCCCTTTCAAGGGCCGTTTCGCTCAGCCCCTCAATTTCGGGCTTTTCGCCCTGACCGGCCAACCACTCAGCGATCTTTTCGTATTCGGGGTCATAAACAGGCGTGTAGAGAATGCGATGGATGGTGGTCGCCGGCACTCCACGATTTCGCAAAACACTCGCCGCTTTGTTGGTCGGCGCCAGAATCGCCAGTGTCCGGCGGTCCTTGCGTTTGCGCCCTTCGTAATCGCCCGACACAACATCAACACCGGCGTTATCCAGCGCTTTATATAGTTCGGCCAACAGCATGGTCTTACCCGACCCAGCCTTGCCAACCACAGCCAAAACGCTGTCTTTCCTGTCGCGCGGTGGCGTCAGTAAACTGTCATCAAGATCAATACCAGCACTGCGCAATTCTTCCGTAATGGTGTCAAAGGCATCTGCCTGATCATGCGAAAACTGAAGCGCGGGAAGGGTCATATCCGGACCCTACTGAATGGGTCCGAAATGTTAAACAGCTATCAGGCGATTGCGTTGGAAAATGGGTTCACAGCAGGCAAATTAAAGCGACATTTGAACCAATGCTCTGCAAGGTTCACCGACATACCCGACCGCCTTGCTACCCGCTGGCGTGCATCGCCGCTAAAGCGCCAAATGCCAACACTAATCCGATCACGACCCTGCCCCGTCTGCCCCAGGATTTCCGGTCCAGAACCGATCCTGCGATAGATCCGCACCATCCGTTCGTCAAACACACCTGCAAACCCCGTCAGCCCAAAGCCACGAAGGATTTCCCCGCCCGCAGACATCAGCTTACCAGCCACAAGCGGCCCTGCGTCCGGTCCCAGACAGAACCGCGTGCATTCCCAAATCTGGGGGTCGCGAATATCCCGCCCGCCCAGTAATTCCGAGAAATGTTCCCTGATCATCGTCCGCCCCGTCGTCGGTAAAAACCGCATCGACCCTAGGTGTTCACCCTGCGCGCCTTCGCAGATGACATAGAGAGGGTTCAGATCGTCATACTGATCCTTTTCCCACCCATTGCCATCCACCGAAACGTCCCAATCCAACCGCCGCCAAAACTGATCTGCGCGATCTTTGAACATGCTGTCTTGTAGTCGGGGGAACTTGGGCAGGTCCTCTGCCATTATAAATCTGATCATGAGCCATCCAGAAATCTGAGTGACGCATGAGATTAAGCATTAGGGTAAACGAACCCTTCCACGACCGAACGTTACACCACGATCATCCCCCGTGACATCGCCCTAGCCACAGCCTGAAGCGTGTTCTGCGCGCCCAGCTTTAGCCGCGCGGATTCGATATACGCCCGCAGTGTATGTTCGGAAATGGATAGGGTGTCGGCCACCTGAGCACGGTTATACCCCATCGCCAACAGGGTCATCGTGTCAACTTCGCGGGGGGATAGATGGGTCGCGCCTTCATCTGCCTTATCGGGTTCGAATTCCAAAGCCTTTTCGTTGAATGCATGGGCCAGCAAAATCAGTGAGCGCCGATGATCAACCGTGAACGCATCCCAGTCTTCGTCTTTGCGATGATCCGAAACCGTAAACAAAGCAAACTGCCCGTGTGGTCCGTGGATCGGGATAGAATAACCTTGGTGACCTACCCCGAATTGCTGCGCCTCATTGCGAAATCCGCGAACCGGTTTCTGGCTCCAGTCAAGTTTGCGCCAGTCAACGGGGTGGAAACGCTGATAGCAACCACTGATGACCGGATCGACGCGCAAATAGTCCTTTTCAATATATCGCTGAACCCACACGGGTTCATAGGTGCCGCAACCATACTGCTCACCTGCAGAACTCACCCAATGATAGACGACATGTGAAACATCAAACTGATCGCGCGCTGCTTCTGCAACGGATTGCAGCTGCTCAAGTTCCGTAGCCTCTTCCAGCGTCTTGAATAGTTTGTTGAGCCGTAGATCTTGTGTCGACATAACCCGCCCCTGCGTTCGACGACGTCATTTCCACAGAAGCTAGAATAGCGGTATCTTCTAACTGCTTGGCCAAGGCTGGATATCCGTTAGCTTTCGCAAAGCTGTTTAGATCTGCCAGAACGTCGATAATCCATTCATTTTTCATTTTCAGCCTCAAGCACAGGGGTTAACGAAGGGTTAATACAACCCTAGCACGAAATAGTTTATTGACGATATTCGCGGAAATACCCCCCCATTAATCGTGGGTTGTGCGGGGTAAGTCATTGAAAATATTAGAGCCCATTCCGGAATCAAAAAGCCGCGCGAACCCTAAGCGATTCGCGCGGCCTTATTTGAAGTAAAGCTGGTTAATTAGCCGGCTTCTACAACCTCTTGCAGAGTCGTCAGGCCCAGTTTTGGTGATTGAACCAGAACCGACATGTTGCCCGGCAAGTGTTCGTTACGAAGCATTTTCGTGTGCGCCGCCGGAATTTCATCCCACGGGAATGTTTCAGACAGGAACGGATGAATGCGCTTTTCGATCATCATCTGGTTCGCAGCCGAGGCTTGCTTGAGGTGCGCAAAGTGCGACCCCTGAAGACGCTTCTGGTGCATCCAAGTGTAGCGCACGTCAAACGTCAGGTTATAGCCTGTCGTACCTGCGCAGATCACAACCATGCCGCCTTTTTTGCAGACGAGGTTGGATACAGGGAACGTCGATTCACCCGGGTGTTCGAACACGATGTCAGGGCTGTTGCCTTTACCGGTAATGTCCCAGATCGCCTTGCCAAAGCGGCGCGCTTCTTTGAACCACGTGTTGTACTCTGGCGTATTCACAATCGGCAACTGACCCCAGCAGCTGAAATCTTTGCGGTTGATAACGCCTTTGGCGCCAAGCCCCATTACAAAGTCTCGCTTACTTTCGTCTGAAATGACACCAATCGCGTTTGCACCAGCCGCTTTGATCAGCTGGATTGCATAGGTGCCAAGACCGCCCGACGCGCCCCAAACCAGAACGTTCATGCCCGGCTTCAACTCGTGTGGAGGGTGGCCAAACAGCATACGGTATGCGGTAGCAAGGGTCAGAGTGTAGCAAGCGGCCTCTTCCCAAGTCAGGTGCTTGGGCCGTGGCATAAGCTGCTGCGCTTGAACATTGGTGAACTGAGCAAACGACCCGTCAGGTGTTTCATAGCCCCAGATACGCTGGGTGTCCGAATACATCGGATCGCCTCCGTTACATTCGATGTCGTCACCGTCGTCTTGGTTACAGTGAATGACAACTTCGTCGCCGACTTTCCACTTTTTAACCTTGCACCCAACAGCCCAAACGATACCGGCGGCATCTGATCCAGCGATGTGGTACGGCTGACCGTGCACATCAAAAGGCGAAATCGGCTTGCCAAGGCCAGCCCAAACGCCGTTGTAGTTCACGCCTGCAGCCATCACGAGAACAAGAACTTCGTGTGCGTCCAACGTCGGGACATCAACGACTTCCTGCATGAATGACTGTTCAGGTTCGCCGTGGCGTTCCTTGCGAATGGCCCAAGCATACATTTGCTTTGGCACATGCCCCATGGGCGGCATTTCACCAACCTCGTAGAGATCTTTTTTCTCTGCGGTGTATTCGTAGATACCTGCTTCGTTATCCAAAGGCATGTCGGTCTCCTGTTACTGTGTCTGCTGCGGTGCAGAATCATTGCGTATTGCCCCTGAAATATCGGCGGTCGCGCAACAATGCAACACCTCAATACGCAAATTTGTAATTTTATAACCCAGCGAATGCAGCAAATTTAGCTGCAGATGCAAAAAACCCCGCTTCAAAGCGGGGTTACATCAAACCTGTCTGGTTGGGATCAGTAATATGTGAACGTTGGAAGGTCGCAAATATTGATATCTTCGCTGATCAATTCTTCGCCATCGTCGAAAATAACGCGAAAACTATATAAACAATAGCCGGATCCATCTTCCAGATCGAGAAGCCGTTCGGCGTATCCGCCAATCGCTTCGCCCATCAAAAGCTCTTCGCCCCAATCGGCTGCGTCCTTGTGTGCACGGAAAAACTCAACGATTTCAAAGCCGGTTTGATTGACGATCTGCATCTCGCGCCCATCCGCGAATGCAGGTCCAATGGAAGCGACCAACGCCGACACCACGCCAAACCCGATAGCAGCATTTCTCAACATAGGCATCCCCAGAGATCATCGGGACCAGCTTCTTTGTCTGGCCCATAGCCTTGAATTTTACGCTTATTAACGGTTTCGGCGCAGATACTCCACTCAAATCGTCATACCAAAGTGACGCGGGGACGCCGCAACGCAGCGAATTGACATTGGTATAAAATTCCAAGTATCAATCCCACAACGCAAGATAATTACCCACTCCGATTCACGAGGCCCCGATGTCCGAGACCCAAAAAGATCGTCCCTGGCTGTTCCGCACCTATTCAGGCCATTCCATCGCAAGCGCATCGAATGCGCTTTACCGCTCGAACCTTGCCAAGGGCCAAACCGGCCTTTCGGTTGCTTTCGACCTGCCAACGCAAACCGGTTACGACAGCGACCACACATTAGCACGCGGCGAAGTTGGCAAAGTCGGCGTACCTGTCTGTCACCTTGGTGATATGCGCACCCTGTTCAACGACATCCCGCTTGAACAGATGAACACATCAATGACGATCAATGCGACGGCCCCTTGGTTGCTGGCGCTTTATATCGCCGTGGCCGAAGAACAGGGCGCGGATGTTTCTAAGCTTCAAGGCACCGTCCAGAACGACCTGATCAAAGAATACCTATCGCGCGGCACTTACGTCTGCCCACCTAAACCATCGCTTAAGATGATCGCTGACGTGGCTGAGTACTGCTACACCAACGTGCCTAAATGGAACCCGATGAATGTCTGTTCGTACCACCTGCAAGAAGCTGGCGCGACACCGGAACAGGAACTGGCCTTTGCCTTGGCCACCGCAACCGCCGTTCTCGACGAACTCCGTCCGCGCGTTCCCGCCGAAGATTTCCCCGCCCTTTGTGGTCGCATCTCGTTCTTCGTCAACGCAGGCATCCGCTTCGTCACCGAAATGTGCAAAATGCGCGCCTTTGTGGATCTGTGGGATGAAATTCTGCGCGACCGTTACGGTGTCGAGAACTCTAAGTTCCGCCGCTTCCGCTATGGCGTTCAGGTGAACAGCCTCGGACTGACCGAACAGCAACCCGAAAACAACGTCTACCGCATCTTGATCGAAATGCTGGCCGTCACGCTTTCCAAAAAAGCCCGCGCCCGCGCCGTTCAGCTACCTGCGTGGAACGAAGCGCTTGGCCTGCCACGCCCGTTTGACCAACAGTGGTCGCTGCGGATGCAGCAGATCATGGCGTATGAGACCGACCTTCTGGAATACGAAGACCTGTTTGACGGCAACCCAGCCGTGGATCGCAAAGTCGAAGCGCTGAAAGACGGCGCCCGTCACGAACTGGCCAACCTCGACAGCATGGGCGGCGCTGTATCGTCGATCGAATACATGAAGTCCCGCCTCGTGGATTCCAACGCCGAGCGTCTGAATAAAATCGAGCGCGAAGAAACCATCGTTGTTGGCGTGAACCGCTGGCAGAACGGCGAACCTTCCCCGTTGATGACCGAAGACGGTGGCATCATGACCGTCGACCCGGCTGTTGAAGCTGAACAAACCGCCACCCTGAACGCATGGCGCGACAACCGTGATCAGGCCGCAGTTGATGCCGCCCTAGCCGAACTTCGCGCCGCTGCCAGTGAAGGCCGTAACGTTATGGAACCGTCGATCAAAGCCGCCAAGGCTGGCGTTACCACCGGCGAATGGGCCGCCCAGATGCGCAGTGTCTACGGAGAATACCGCGGCCCAACCGGCGTTTCCCGCTCGGTCAGCAACAAAACCGAGGGGTTGGATGACATCCGCAACGCCGTGGACGCAGTCAGCGACAAGCTGGGCCGCCGTCTGAACTTCCTCGTCGGCAAACCAGGTCTCGACGGCCATTCGAACGGAGCTGAACAAATCGCTTTCCGCGCCCGCGATTGCGGTATGGATATCAACTACGACGGCATCCGCCTGACGCCGGAAGAGCTGGTGAATTCCGCCAAGGAAACCGGCGCGCATGTGGTTGGACTGTCGATTCTGTCAGGCTCGCACCTGCCATTGGTCGAAGAAACCCTGCAGCGGATGCACGAAGCCGGCCTGTCAGAAACTCCGGTCATTGTTGGCGGCATTATTCCGGATGAAGACGCCGCCAAGCTTTTGGCGATGGGTGTCGCACGGGTCTACACACCAAAAGACTTTGAATTAAACGCGATTATGTCGGATATAATTCAATTAGCCGACCCAAAAGAAATCGCAGCAGAATAATTTTAAGGCCGGAAATATCCCGGCCTTTTTAAATAATTCTGTTTACAATTCATCAATTCGCATATTAATAATAGCCGGCAATTATTAAATTAGGATTATAATAATGAGCGTTGATCTCAATTCCATGCCCAAAGGCGACCTTCTCGCACTGCGCGGCGAAGTTGACAAAGCCCTGAAGTCGCTTGATGCCCGTCGCAAAGCAGACGCACTAAAAGCAGCGCAGGAAGCCGCGAAAGAGCACGGGTTTACACTTGCCGAGCTTACCGGCGATGCAAAACCTGTCAAAAAGGTTGCAGCCAAATTTGCCAACCCTGCGGATTCTAGCCAAACATGGTCCGGTCGCGGACGCCAGCCTGTATGGTTCCGTGATGCCCTTGCCAATGGGGCATCCGAAAGTGATCTGGCCATTTAGGGCCAAATAGATTTACTCTGGCTGGCAACACTATAGTTTCGCCAGCCGGAGACCCAAATGACCCCTCATATTAACGCCGCCAAGGGCGATATCGCTGAAACCGTCCTGATGCCGGGCGATCCCCTGCGCGCAAAATGGGCCGCCGAGACATATCTCGATAATCCGCGTTTGGTAAACGAAGTCCGTGGCATGCTGGGCTTTACCGGCACCTACAAAGGCAATCCGGTCACCATCCACGGGTCAGGAATGGGGATGCCGTCGATCTCGATCTATGCCAACGAATTGATCTCCCAATACGGTGCAAAAACCCTGATCCGGATCGGATCGTGCGGTGCGATGCAGGATCATGTAAAAGTCCGCGATGTTGTTATCGCGATGACGGCCACAACCCTTTCAACGCCCTCAAGCGGCATCCTGAAAGAACTCAGCTTCGCACCCTGCGCAAATTGGGGTCTTCTCAAGGCGGCCGTTGAAAAAGCAGAAACGATGGATACTGGCACCCACGTGGGCAACATTTATTCGTCGAACGTGTTTTACGACGAACGCCCAGACCTGAACGAGCTGATGATCCGCCACGGCATCCTTGGCGTCGAAATGGAAGCGGCCGAGCTTTATACAGTCGCCGCCCGCCACGGGGCCCGCGCCCTTGGCATCATGACCGTCAGCGACCACCTATTGACCCACGAAGCCCTGCCCCCCGAAGACCGCGAGCGCAGCTTTGGCGACATGGTGGAAATCGCGCTGGACGCAGCATTCGCCTAATCCGGCGCTTCACTCTCAATCGAACTTGCTACCCTGACCTGCATCGGGCATCACTCCATCCATGGCAAAATCACTCTCCTTCACCTGCACCTCCTGCGGATCGTCCTTTTCAAAATGGTCGGGGCGTTGTGACAGTTGTGGAGAGTGGAACACCATCGTCGAAGAAAAACCTCTGACCACAGGGCCAACGGCAAAATCGCTCGGGGCGAAACGCGGCAGCAAAGTTCCGCTGCATGATTTGGCATCGCAAGAAGCGCCGCCCCCTCGTAGCCGCTCTGGTCTCGAAGAACTCGACCGCGTTTTGGGTGGCGGTCTGGTGGATGCCTCGGCTATTTTGGTCGGCGGTGATCCGGGGATCGGCAAATCGACCCTGCTTCTTCAGGCCGCCGCGAAATTTGCGCAACAAGGCACCAGCACCGTCTATGTCTCGGGCGAAGAGGCCTCGGCGCAAGTCCGTCTCCGCGCCCAGCGCCTCGGACTCGCAGACGCGCCGGTCAAGCTGGCCAGTGAGACCAATCTCCGCGATATCCTGACCACGCTAGAGGCCGAAAAGCCCGATCTTGCGATCATCGACTCAATTCAAACCATGTGGCTTGATACCGTGGACTCTGCCCCCGGCAGCGTTTCCCAAGTCCGTGCCGCCGCGCATGAGCTGACCACCTTTGCCAAACGCACCGGTACAGCCGTCGTGCTGGTTGGTCACGTCACCAAAGAAGGTCAGATCGCTGGGCCCCGTGTTGTGGAACACATGGTCGATACCGTCCTCTATTTCGAAGGCGAACGAGGCCATCAGTTCCGCATCCTGCGCGCGGTGAAAAACCGTTTTGGCCCCGCTGACGAAATTGGCGTGTTCGAAATGACAGGCAGAGGCCTCGCAGAAGTCACAAACCCCTCGGCCCTGTTCCTATCCGAACGCGGCGAACCCGCCCCCGGCTCGGTCGTATTCAGCGGCATCGAAGGCACCCGCCCCGTGCTGTGTGAATTCCAAGCGCTCGTCGCACCTTCACCCCATAGCCAACCCAGACGATCTGTCCTTGGCTGGGACAGCGGTCGCCTCGCGATGATCCTCGCCGTGCTAGAAGCCCGATGTGGCATCCCCTTCGCCGGTCTCGACGTCTATCTGAACGTCGCTGGAGGCATGAAGATCACCGAACCCGCCGCCGACCTAGCCGTCGCCGCCGCGCTTCTGAGTGCGCGGGAAGACGCCGCTTTGCCCGCGGATTGCGTGGTTTTCGGGGAAATTTCGCTCTCAGGGGCCCTCAGACCGGTGAACCAGACGGAAAACAGGTTGAAAGAAGCGCAAAAACTTGGTTTTTCCTCGGCAATTGTACCGTCTGGGGGTAAGACAGGCAGCGGGGCCGGTTTACAGCTCAGGCAAATGAGCGACCTGACCGGATTTGTGGGCGAGATTTTCGGCGCTGGATAGCGCATGCAGTAAGGCGAGAGACTATGGACGGATTTACATTGATCGACGCGGTCGTTGCGATCGTCATCATCTTGTCGTCAATTTTGGCATTCTCACGCGGCGTTGTCCGTGAAGGTCTGGCGATCCTGGGCTGGATCGTCGCCGCAATGGTTGCCTTTGCCTTCGCCCCAACGGTCGAACCGCTTGTCGGAGAAGTTCCCATCATCGGTAGCTTGTTGGCCGACAGCTGTGAATTGGCCATGGTCGCAGGCTTTGCCGCCGTGTTCGCCGTCGCTCTGGTGATCGTGTCGCTGATCACCCCGTATTTTTCATCCCTGATCCAAAAATCGAAAATCAGTGGCGTAGACCAAGGTCTAGGCTTTCTCTTCGGCGCCCTACGCGGCGTGATCCTCGTCGCGGTGGCGTTCTTTGCCTATGACACGATCATGAGCAATCAAGCCGTCGAAATGGTAGACGACAGCCGTTCGGCGAAAATCTTCGCCAACGTGACCAAACAGGTTGAAGAGCGCGACCCAGAACAGGCGCTGGGATGGATTACGTCGCAGTACGAGGAATTGGTTGGGGCGTGTGAGGGTTAGTCTTTGGGCCAATACAACCGGTCAAGGGTTAGATCATAGCCAAACTGAAATTGCAGAATGAAATTCTTTTGGGACGACTCAGTTGCGTCTCCGTCGGCATCTTGGATGATTGTATTGAATTTGGATCCTAAAACTTCCATGCAAGCTTGTCCGAATATTTGAGCAGAGCGTTCGTAAGCCGTATCCGACGCCAGAATTTCATGGTCGCTAAACAATTCGCTACAAAAAGCAACTGAGTAGTCGAAATTGTCGTTCTTACCGCGTTCAGTTGCACCCAGAGCATACCCAAAGCCAAGTGCGACCGCAAAACTGGCGGCGCATAAGGAAGCCAACGGTCCGCCTTGGGATTTTATTCCGAAGATATACAGCGAAACGCTGCCTATCAGAGCCAACGATGCTGGAATTATGTCACCAACTGCGCCAACTCGACTGAGCCCACCATTAATTCCTGCCACACCGCCAATAAGCGACAAACCGGAAATAAGAATGAAAGCGATTTTGAAGTCTTTGTCATGATCGAATGCTGCAGCTACGAAAAGCGCCAACCCAGCCGGAATGCTTGCGGCCATTCCGATCATCCTTGCTTCGTTAAAAAGTATGTCGAGCATCGCTATTACTCGGCCTCAAGAAGATTTTTAATTTGCACCTCAATTCCGGTTACGATGCCGTATTGATCAACTTGGAACCCCGTGAACGCATCGGCCACAAATGAACTTGCTACAATCCGCCTTGGATTAATTGGCGCGACTATTCCTCCGGTACCGAAACACGGACAATCCATCATCGCTGTACTTTGGTCGGTATTTTCCCTTAGCCAGAGATTGTCTTGCAACGTTGCTTGCACGATTGTTCCGTCGTCCATCAATGACATCGAGAGCTGCGTCTGCCAGTCTTCTCCCCAAAGCATCTAAGCAGCTTCAACCGCAGGCTGGTTAAATAAACTTTGGTAGGAATCCGAATCGAATTGAAGGCTCCGTGCAACGTCTGCCCAAGTATCTGGAGCCAAGAATGTTGGATTTAGCGGATCATATTCAACCGAGAAATCAACTGTCATTGAATTGGTCCGAGGGCTTCCGCCCAGTGCAGCAAATCTTGTTGCGCAAATTAGCTCACACGCGTCAGGTAGTTCAGCGGAACTGAGGCTTGATCCGCCGCCGTTTTCGTCATCCTTCTCCAGATCGAACTCTAATTGTGCTTGGAAAGATGGGGGGCTACTGGCAGTGATAACATAGGAGTAAGGTGCGAGATAATTAACGAGCGAGCGTGTATTTGACGTTTCCGTATGGTGCTCGCGCGCCAAACACAGCAAAAATTGCAACCGTTTAGCCTTTGCTTTTTCTGCGTCAGCTTCCAACTTCAACGACCGCACATCTTCCCAGCAGATCGTGTCCGCAGACGCGTGCAGTGCCGAAATTGACAGGAATGCACTTAGACCAATTCTCCAGAATATTCCCGAGGCCATTGCACTCTCCCTTTTGTTGCGTTTAAGTAATAATAGCACCAAATAAGTGTGTGCAGTCAAATTCGCTGAACATTCTTCGTGAAACTTTCGTGACAGCCAAGCTTCATGCCACTATGAGAGGGCACGAACATTCACAATCTGGATTCGGAGCTGCCCCTTGTCCTTGCAGATGCCACCTGCCCACCCTTTTGACGATGACAAACTAAAAGAGGAATGCGGTGTGTTCGGCGTCGTCGGCGTCAACGACGCGGCGAACTTTGTGGCCCTTGGTCTACATGCTCTTCAACACCGCGGACAAGAAGCTGGCGGCATCGTCAGCCACGATCCGATCCAAGGGTTCAATTCAGCCCGTCGTTTTGGCTATGTCCGCGATAACTTCACCAAGGCTTCGCTGATGGAGACCCTTCCGGGGGCTCTCGCGATTGGTCATGTGCGTTATTCGACTGCTGGATCTAAAGGGGCTGCCATCCGTGATGTGCAGCCTTTTTTCGGCGAATTCTCGATGGGCGGAGCGGCGATTGCGCATAACGGCAATATCACCAATGCCGATGCCCTGAAGCGGGAACTGATCGAACGCGGCTCGATCTTCCAAAGTTCTTCAGACAGCGAATGCATTATCCACCTGATGGCCCGTTCGCTTCAGCGCAACATCCCCGAGCGGATGGAAGACGCGCTGCGCCGTGTCGAAGGGGCGTTCTCGGTTGTGGCGATGACCCGCACGAAACTGATCGGTGTGCGCGATTCACTGGGGGTTCGCCCTCTGGTATTGGGCAAGATTGGTGACGGCTGGGCGTTGTCCTCGGAAACCTGTGCGCTCGATATTATCGGTGCCGAGTTCGTACGAGAGATCAAACCGGGCGAGATGGTCGTGATTACCGATAAAGGTGTCCAGAGCCATTATCCGTTCCGCCCACAGCCATCGCGGTTCTGTATCTTTGAACATGTCTATTTCTCGCGTCCTGATAGCATCATTGGCGGCCAGTCTGTTTATGAAACCCGCCGTCAGATCGGCGTTGAGCTTGCTCGCGAAAATCCGGTCGATGCTGATCTTGTTTGCCCTGTGCCTGACAGCGGCACACCAGCTGCGATTGGCTATGCCCATGAAAGCGGCATTCCATTTGGGCTTGGCATCGTGCGCAACCAATACATGGGCCGGACCTTCATTGAGCCCACCGAGCAGATCCGCAACATGGGTGTGCGTCTGAAACTGAACGTCAACCGCGCCTTGATCAAAGGCAAGCGGGTCATTCTGGTGGACGACTCGGTGGTTCGCGGAACGACATCACGCAAGATCAAAGAGATGATCCTTGATGCAGGTGCCGCCGAGGTTCACTTCCGCATCGCGTCACCCCCCACCGCTTGGCCGTGTTTTTACGGCGTGGACACTCCGCAGCGTGAAAAGCTGTTGGCTGCGACCATGAGCGAAGAAGAAATGCGCGATCACCTATCTGTTGATAGCCTTAAATTTATCTCGCTTGACGGTCTTTACCGCGCGGTCGGTGAAGCCACGGGCCGAGACAAATCCTGTCCTCAGTATTGTGACGCATGTTTCAGCGGCGAATACCCCGTTGCTCCGTCCGATATGATCCAAAAAGGATTTGAGGTTAAGACGGCCGAATAATGGCCCGCCCGCTTCAGTTTCGCCCGCATCATTTCCTCTGTTCGCTGGGATTTCGCGGGGCAGGATATTCCGATGGGTTTACCCAAAACATGACGGATATTGTCGTCGGTCGTTTGCGGGCTGACGGTGGAGACGATGTTGAGATCGAGGTGATCGGTGCCACGGATGATATTTGCGGCCCCTGCCCCAAGCGGATCGGGTCGCTATGTCTGAATCAGGCAAAGATTGCGGCATTGGACCTGTCCCATTCAAAAACACTGGGGGTTCGACCGGGTGATCGTTTGACTTGGGGACAAGCGAAAGCGCGGATTAGGTCGTTGGTAAAGCCCGGTGATTTGACGAATGTGTGCGCTGGATGCCAATGGCTTGAATTGGGCTATTGTGAAGAAAGCCTTCGAGCACTTTGTGATGAATAGCTTGGCTTAGCCGCCGCTACCATCCTGTTGAGTGTCATCGGCGAAGGTCGTGTTAACATTCACGGCTGCTGCTGCAATTCCAACTTCGTCGACCAGACCTGACACCATATCCCGCACATAGTCGGTTAGTGAAACGGCCGTCGCCACGCTTGCCGCCGTCATGATGACAAAATCAACGGTCGCCACACCGTCTTCGTCGCGGAGAAAAGTTAATAGCTGATGTCGGTCGATCATTTTGGTGGCCTATTTCAATCGTAACGTACGTTTTACCGGTAAATTGAGGTCAAATTAGGGTCACGAACCTTGATCTTAGGGGCTCTGCCCCCTGCCTTCGGCATTCCCCCGGGAATATTTACAGGACAAAAGATGTGCGTGATTGGCCTGCGGCGGACTGGTCCGGCAAGCTGAAATGCTTAGGTTTCAGTGATCCAACTCGATTTAAAGTGGCGGGCCCGCCTGTTGGCGTAAGTGTCCTCGCCGAGCACAGGTTTTCCCTGCACCCTCCGGGTGGTCTATGGGAGTCTCGGCGGCCATTTCGGGGTTCTACCCGATCCGGCGCGGAGCCACTTTTGTCGACGGCTGTGAAGATGCAGACCAGAAGTTAAAGGAAGCTTGGCGGAAAGGACGGTGGGTTTTCAATCCATCACTCGGCCTTTGCCACAAGGTGATTCTTGATGTATAGCGCAGCCCTCATCCAAAGGGACTGGACGATGGAACGCCGCTCTGAACTTCTTATGCCGGCAGGCAATTTGCGCAAACTCAAGATGGCCGTGCTTTATGGTGCGGATGCTGTCTATCTCGGCACGCCTGATCTTAGCTTGCGCACCAAATCCGAGTTTTCGCTGGAAGACGTGATTGAAGGCGTTGAGTTTTGCCATGAGCACGGGCGGCGGGCGTATCTGACGTTGAACCTGTTTTCGCACAACAAAGACATCCCGAAGCTTGACGAATATATCGACACAGTTCGCAAGGTGAAACCGGACGGGGTGATCATTTCCGACCCAGGTGTATTCCAATATGTCCGCGAACGCGCGCCTGAGCTGCCTTTGCACGTATCGACGCAGGCCAATATTGCCAGCTGGTTGACGGTGAAATTCTGGCAAGGCCAAGGCGCGGAACTGGTCGTTCTGGCACGCGAAGTATCTTTCCCCGAGCTAGAGGAAATCCGCGCTGAATGCCCCGATGTGAAGCTTGAAGCCTTCGTCCACGGCGCGATGTGCATGACCTATTCGGGCCGCTGTTTGCTGTCGAACTTCATGGCCGAACGCGGTGCGAACCAAGGTAACTGCGCCAATTCGTGTCGTTGGAACTACAAGTTCCATTTGCGGATGAAAGACGGCACGGTTCAGGAACTGATCGTCGATGAGACCAATCAAGACATGTTCGAATTCCTGCTGGAAGAAGGCGTGCGCCCCGGGGAATTCCTTCCGATCCAAGAAGATGAACGTGGGTCGTACATCCTGAATTCAAAAGACCTCTGCCTGATGCCGAAGCTGGATGATTATCTGCGGATCGGCGTCGATAGCCTCAAGGTCGAAGGGCGCGGGAAGTCTGAGTATTACGCTGCTGTCGTGGCGCGAGCATACCGTATGGCGATTGATGACTACTATGCGGACCCTGAAAACTGGGACGCGTCAAACTATATGGAAGAGCTAGAGACCGTCGGCAACCGCGGCTACACGCTGGCTTTCCACAAGGGGCGTTTGACCAATCTGGCGCATGGGTACGAACAAACCCAGTCGATTGCGCATTGGGAATACGCTGGCACGGTAACCGAAGTGACCGACGATGCGTTTTTGTTTGAAGCCAAGAACAAGCTTGAACCGGGTGACGTGATCGAAATGGTCTCCCCCGTTGCGCGAAACACGGTTTTGTTCCGGGCTTACGACTATGAGGTTGCTAAGACCGGTGAACGCAGGGATGTGATTCACGGTGGCACAAAGACTGTGATCCGCCTGCCGTATTCTCTGTTCGATCTGGAAGACATTAACGATCTGAAAACTAACTTTCCGCCCTATACGGTGTTGCGCAAAGAACGCGCTTTGACCGAGGAACAGTGGAACCGTCTGAAGCTGGACAAGACCGCGCTGGCGATGGAGGTCAAGGACAGCACAAACGAGACCGCCTATAAGCGCCGCCGTGATGCGTTGGTTCAAGCGATTGAATCTGACGCCAACACCCGCCGTCACAAGACCAACCGCAAAGGCACCGAAGGGTGTTGCGGGAAGGGGTGCAACGGGTGTCTGATTTTCTGGCAGGATGACATGTACGCCAAGGCGCGAGAGATTTTGCTTGAACGCAAACAGGGCGCAATGCTGTCCAAGGCCGAGGCCGCCGAGCTGAAATTGCCCGCCGCTGAATAGGCAAAAGCAACAATTCTCTGGACATTTGGCGCGACCCGTGGAAATTTGATCAAAATATTCCACAGTGTGACTTATGGACCTTAGCTCTCTTAGTACTATCCGCGTGGCTGCTGCAGACTTGAACGGTCAAATGCGTGGCAAGCGTCTACCTGCTTCCGACTTTGAAAAGCTCGGGAAGGGCGGTGCGCGTATGCCTTTGTCTGCATTGAACCTAGACATTCAGGGGGCCGATATCGTCGATTCCCCGTTGGTCTTTGAAACAGGCGATGCGGATGGGGCGCTATTGCCAACCGGACGCGGTCCGTTGCCGATGCCTTGGCTGGCCAGCCCGTCGGCCTTGGTGCCGATGTCGCTATACCTAGACGATGGCACGCCATTCGCTGGCGATCCGCGCCACGCGCTTGCCAGTGTCCTAAACCGCTACAAAGATCGCGGCTGGGACGTTCACGCAGCGACCGAGATGGAGTTCTATCTGGTCGATGACAGTGGCGACACTATGGTGCCTACACCCAACCCGATCACCGGTCGTCCAATGACGGGCGATGCCACGCTTGGCATCAACGAGCTGGACGCCTTTGACGGATTTTTCACCGATCTCTACGAAGGCTGTGCGGCGATGGATATTCCTGCGCAGGCCGCGATATCCGAAGCGGGCCATGGGCAGTTCGAAATCAATCTATTGCACCGCGATGCGCTGTCGGCCGCCGATGACGCCTATTTCTTTAAGGCTTTGGCCAAAGGGATCGCACGAAAGCACGGGTATGCGGCCACGTTCATGGCTAAGCCGTTTGCAGATGATGCGGGCAACGGGATGCACGTGCATTTCTCGGTCGTCGATCAGGACGGCAACAACGTCTTTGACAATGGTGGCCCCGAGGGCACCGATCTGTTGCGCCATGCGGTCGGTGGTTGTCTTGCGGCGATGCCTCCTTCGACGCTGATTTTTGTACCCCATGGCGTCAGCTACAACCGCATGGTTGCAGGGGCCCACGCGCCAACCGGCGCGGGCTGGGCTTATGAAAACCGGACAGCGGCGATCCGCATTCCGGGTGGGTCACACAAAGCTCGTCGGATCGAACACCGTGTCGCCTGTGGGGACATCAACCCCTACCTGATTTTGGCGTCCATCCTAGGCGCGGCTATAGTCGGCATCGAAGACAAGATGGACCCCGGTGCGCCGTTAAGTGGAAACGCCTACGAAATCGACTTGCCACATCTGGCCAGCGATTGGGCGTCCGCTATAGAGATGTTTGAACAGAGCGAAATCAACCGCCGGATATTTCCGGATATGTTGATCGAGAACCTGTGCAACACAAAGCGGCAAGAGCTTCAGCGCATGTCCGAGGTGCCAGACGAAGAACTTTGGAAAATCTACATCGACGCGGTTTAGGTTTTCTGAGCGACAATAATTTGATCAAAAGGTGATCCATGAAGATCGGCATCCTACAATCAGGCCATCTGCCTGACGAGTTTTCAGACTCGCTTGGTGACTATGAACAGATGCTTCGCAGGCTACTTGGTGGCCGTGACTACGAATTCATCACATGGAACGTTGTTGACGATGTTTTTCCCGACAGCGTCGATGAAGCTGATGGATGGCTTGTCACCGGCTCAAAACACGGGGCTTACGAAGACCTGCCGTGGATTCCTAAGCTAGAGGCCCTAATTCGCGATATCCGTGATTCCGGCAGCCCTATGGTTGGTATTTGTTTTGGGCATCAGGTCATTGCACAGGCGCTTGGTGGCAAAGTCATTAAGTACCCCGACGGTTGGGCGCTTGGCCTGCAAGACTATGACTTTGGCGGGGAAACGCTAAAGCTCAATGCTTGGCATCAGGATCAGGTGGTGGAATTGGCTGAAGGGTCAAAAGCCGTTGCCACCAACGATTTTTGCGCCAATGCGGCGATTGCCTATGGCGATCAGATTTTCACCGTACAAGCCCACCCAGAATTCGAAGCCGAAGCCATCGAAGGATTGATAGAAATCCGAGGCTCTGTAATTGAAGACAAGTCGTTGCTGTCACAGGCAATGGAAAACCTAAGCAAAAAAGCTGCAAACGACGTTCTCGCGGACAAATTCGCGGACGTGTTTGATAAAGCGAGGACAAATGAGTGACTGGACTAACAAACTACCCGAAGCCGCGCGCACCTATCTAGAAGGTCGTCGTTTAGACGAAGTTGAATGCATCGTCTCTGATCTGCCGGGCATCGCCCGTGGCAAAGCCGTTCCCACGAAGAAATTCGTAAAACAAGACAGTTTCCATCTTCCGGATTCAATCTTCTACCAGACGATTACCGGTGGTTGGGGTGAAGCCGCAGGCGACGAAGGCTTCATTGAAAAGGACATGATCCTTAAACCGGATATGTCCACAGCGACCGCCGCACCATGGACCGCGGACTGGACGCTTCAGGTGATCCACGATTCATATGATCGCGAAGACCAGCCAATTCCGTTTGCGCCTAGGAATGTGCTGAAACGGGTTGTCGATCTTTATCACAAAGAAGGCTGGGAACCGGTCGTCGCGCCAGAAATGGAATTCTTCCTTGTGGCGCGCAATCTTGATCCGGCGAAAGAAATCGAACCGATGATGGGCCGCTCGGGTCGTCCAGCGGCTGCACGGCAGGCGTATTCGATGACGGCTGTAGACGAATTCGGGCCAGTCATTGATGACATCTATGATTTCGCCGAAGCCCAAGGTTTCGAAATTGACGGCATCACCCAAGAAGGCGGCGCTGGCCAGTTAGAGATCAATCTGTTGCACGGCGATCCCGTGAAACTGGCCGACGAGGTGTTCTACTTCAAACGCCTGATCCGCGAAGCCGCGCTGCGCCACGATTGCTTTGCAACCTTCATGGCCAAGCCTATCGCGGACGAGCCGGGCAGTGCGATGCATATTCACCACTCGGTCGTGGATCGTAAAACCGGACAGAATATCTTTTCGGGACCACAGGGTGGTGACACCGATGCGTTCTTTTACTTCATTGGCGGACTGCAGAAATACCTTCCTGCTGCCATCGCCGTTCTAGCACCTTATGTAAATTCGTATCGTCGCTATGTGAAAGACCACGCAGCACCGATCAATTTGGCATGGGGCCGCGATAATCGCACGACTGGTATTCGTATTCCAATCTCTAGCCCTGCTGCAACCCGTGTTGAAAACCGGATCGCCGGAATGGATTGCAATCCGTACCTCGGTATCGCTGCATCGCTTGCTTGTGGTTATCTGGGCATGAAGAATTCCATTCGCCCTGAAGCGCAGTTCAAAGGCGATGCGTACGAAGGCCAAGGCGAAGTGCCCCGTGTGCTTGGCGAAGCACTTGGGCTGTTTGGTGAAGCCACCGAACTACACGACGTGTTGGGGCCAGAATTTGCCCGCGTCTATTCTATCGTGAAACGGGCAGAGTATGACGAGTTCCTGCAGGTGATTTCCCCTTGGGAACGCGAACACCTTTTGATGAACGTGTGATCCATGGACCTATTGCATGTGAACGATCGTCCCGGGGCGTATCCTGATAGCTGGTACACCGCGACGTCGGAGTTTTTGCCCGAGCAAGATGCTCTGACGGGGTCTGTATCTGCGGATGTCTGCGTGATCGGTGCTGGTTTCACCGGCTTGTCGGCGGCGCTGCATCTGGCTGAAATGGGCCACAAGGTCGTTGTGCTTGAAGCCCAGCGTGTTGGCTTTGGGGCGTCGGGCCGAAACGGGGGGCAGCTGGGTTCAGGTCAACGCAATGATCAGCACGAGCTCGAACGCGACTTTGGGTTCGACAAGGCCAAACTGCTTTGGGACTTGGCCGAGGACGCAAAAGCGCTCGTCAAATTGCTGATCGAAAAGCATCAGATCGACTGTTACCTGAAACCTGGGATCGCGCATCTTGGGTTGAACCGTCGCGAAATGGACGCGCTTCATAAAGAGGCCGAAGACCTATCCACCCGCTACGACTACGACCAGCTGCAGTTTCTGGACAAGGATCAAGGGTACGATCTGTGCCGCTCGCCCGCGTATCACGGTGGGTATCTGGATACAGGTGCTGCGCATTTGCACCCTTTGCGCTACGCGATTGGGCTGGCAAAGGCGGCGTTAGCTGCCGGAGTGACGATCCATGAACGCAGTCAGGTCACCCGTATTGATCGCGGGGCCAAGCCGGTTGTTCATACCGATCAAGGCTCGGTCACATGCGATCATCTGGTGCTGGCTGCAAACGGGTATCTCGGCGATCTGGTGCCCGAGGTGGCGCGTCGGGTGATGCCGATCAACAACTACATCGCGGCAACAGAACCTCTCGGGGATTTGGCCGATGAAGTGTTGTCCAAAGACGTCGCCATCGCGGACACCAAGTTTGTGGTCAATTACTTCCGCCTGTCCCACGACAAGCGGATGCTGTTTGGTGGCACGGAAAGCTATCGCTACAGGTTCCCAAGCGATATCGCAGGAAATGTCCGCAAACCGATGTCCCAGATATTCCCCCAACTGAAAGACGCCAAGATCGACTACGCTTGGGGCGGCACGCTGGGGATCACAATGCGCCGCATGCCATTCCTTGGGCGGGTTGCACCGAACATCTTCAACGCCTCGGGATATTCCGGCCACGGTGTCGGGTCGGCCACCCATGCGGGGCAATTGGTTGCAATGGCGATCAACGGTCAGGCTGAAGGGTTCGATCTGCAAGGATCGGTCCCGATTGCCCCCTTCCCCGGTGGAATGGCGCTAAGATATCCGCTTTTGGTGCTGGGTATGACCTGGTTCGCGTTGCGTGATCGCATCGGTTTTTAGGCTTTCTTAAAAAATACTTTTTGAAAATCCGAAAATAGTTTATGCGTTTTCTGAAAACAAGTTTCAGGAAAGCCGAAGATATGACACTTGCCCCGAACGTATATGACGCCGAGTCGATCCCCGAAGCTGCGCGCGCAGAAATCGACCGTCTTTTGCAGTCTGGCGATCTATTTCGCTACACCGCACCGCAAGACGCTCCGGTCGCCATACTGGAACGCGAGTTTGCGCAATTCATGGGCACCAAATATGCGCTTTGCGTTTCAAGCTGTTCGGCGGCGCTGTTTCTTTCGTTGAAAGCTTTGGGACTGCCACGCGGTGCCAAAGTCTTGATCCCCGCGTTCACGTTCGCAGCCGTCCCGTCGGCAGTTGTTCATGCCGATTGCCAGCCAGTGCTGTGTGAGGTGGGCGAAAATTACCGCGTGAACCTTGCTGACTTCGAAGCCAAGCTCGACGGCCAAGACATTCAGGCGGTCATAATCAGCCATATGCGGGGTCACACATCGGACATGGATTCGATCATGGCGCTGTGTAACACGCGCAACATCCCAGTTGTCGAAGACGCGGCGCATTCGCTGGGCACGACTTGGCACGGCAAGAAGATCGGGACGATCGGCAAAATAGGCTGTTTCTCGTTCCAAAGCTACAAGCTGGTCAACGCTGGCGAAGGCGGCGTTATGGTCACTGATGATGCAGACCTTGTCGCCCAAGCGATTATCATGTCCGGCGCGTATGAACATATGTGGAAGAAACACAAAGACACACGGGACGAAGCTTCGTCCGAACTAGTAGACGCCTTTGCCCGCTGGCAGAACAAGCTACCGCTTTATAATCTGCGGATGAGCAATCTAAGCGCTGCGGTGATCCGGCCTCAGTTACCAGAAGTTGCCCGCCGTGTTCGCGACGGTCGCGCCAACCACGATTATGTCGCTGCGCGTTTGAACGGATCAGCTTGGATCAATGTTCCGGCGAAACTGGGGCCAGAGGAACGCGCGCCGGATTCAATTCAATTCAATCTTGAAGGCATGGACCACAACCAGATCGGCGCGTTTCAGGGAGAAGCCGCTGCACGTGGGGTCAAGGTTCAGGTCTTTGGCCGATCCGAAGACAACGCGCGCGCGTTCTGGAACTGGCAGTTCATTCCGGGCGAGATGCCAGAGCTTCCTATGACCCGCGAAATGCTAAGCCGCGCTTGTGACGCCCGTTTGCCTGCACGTCTGACGCGGGCAGAACTGGACACGATTGCAGATATCCTGATCGCCGCGGCAGCCGAAGTTATGACAGCAAAAGCTGCGTAACCGCCCCTAGAGGATTTTCAGCACGTCCTTCATCCAGCCATGCTGTGCAATGGCGGGTCCGACAACGATTTCGGTTAACAGATCTTTAAGATGGGCCGAAACCTCGGTCGGCATATCGCCAAGCACACCCTTACGCGCGGTCAGAGCTATCGTCCGCGACAAGGGTTTGGTCGGAAGCGGGAACACATCCAGTTCAGGGGCAAACCGGCGGGCCCTTTGCAGTGCAAGCGGCGTCAGGATCGTCCACCCTGCCCCTTCGGCAACCATCGCCAGAATGGCGTGATAGCTGTCGAGTTCAAACTTATGCGTGGGTTTGAAATTGCTCGCCGTCAAATGTTCGTCAATCAGACGCCCCATGTAATGACGCTTGGAATACTGAACCAAGGGCAGCTTTCGAAGTTGCTGCAGAATATCACCGGACAGGTCAACTTGGCCTTTCGGGGCGACGCCGACAAATCCTTCGATCAAGATCGGATGCGTTTCCGCCCAATCTGCAGTTTCCCCCATATCGGCGGCAACGATGACATCTAGTGCCCTGTGATCCAGCTGGTCGATAAGCGTATGGCTTGCCCCTGTTTCAAGCAGAAACTGGCAATCCTGTAGACGGCTGGACATTCGCGCAAGCAGTCTGGGCGTCACGTCGGCTTCAAAGTCTTCGATAACCCCGAGACGAAAGCGCGTTAGCCCCGATAGATCACCGCGCGAAATCTCGGCGCGGGCTAATTCGGCTTCGGCAATGATGGCCTTGGCGCGCCGTCGGAATATCTCGCCTGCGGGGGTCAGTGCCACCGGTCGCGTATTGCGCAACATCAGGCTGGCGCCTACGGCGGCTTCTAAATTGGTAAGTTGTTGGCTGACTGCTGACGGGCTTGCGCCTAACCGGCGTGCGGCGGCAGAGATCGAGCCTTCGTCAGCTGTCGCAACGAAGATCTCGATCGCCCAGAGGGTAATTCTACCGGGACCGGTTTCCATGCTTTAGCTGAGCTTGCTCAACTTTGCCTGAAGCTCGGCCAGCTGTTTTTTGATGTCGGCCAAGTCTTCACCACCATCATCGGTGGCTTCTGTCTCGGACTCTTTGTTGGAAAACTGCGTCATGCTGCCAGCCATCGCCTTCATGAAGGCTTCTTGCTGCGCTTGAAGTGCTTCAAACCCCGGCATTGAGGACATCGGATTGATGGTCGAAATGTTTTCAACCAGCTTGTTCTGTCCATCGCGGAACATTTCAAAGCTAGCCGCCAGGAACTGAGGAACAACGCTGGACGCCTGAGTGGTGTAGCTGCGGACCAGATCGTTCAGCACGTTGATAGGCAAAACGTTTTCGCCACGGCTTTCATGTTCAGCGATGATTTGCAGAAGATACTGACGGGTCAGATCATCACCGGATTTTAGGTCGATGATTTGGACCTCGCGACCATCGCGGATAAAGCCCGCGATATCATCGAGCGTCACATAATCACTGGTTTCGGTGTTGTAGAGTCGGCGGCTTGCGTACCGCTTGATCAGCAAAGGGTCTTGCTTGGTAGCCACAGTATATTCCTCCCGAATATGCAGCAGTGCAGAAAAGTTTACGGCAGTGCGGCGAAAAAAGAAAGGCTGGTTTTTCTGCGCAGCATTTTTCACTTCGCACCTGCAGAAAAGAAAAGGGCAGACCTAAGTCTGCCCTTTGGAACTAACCGGTATGGGGAGGAGGTAACCAGTTGATATTCCTAAATATTACTTGACTACCGAAGCTGCTTTCTTAGCTGCTTTGGTTGCGTCTTTAGTAGCTTTCTGAACTGCAGCAGCTGCGTCTTCACCCATATCTTTGCCTGCAGACATCATAAGCTCAACAGTTTCCATCTGAACTTTTTTCGCAACTTCAGCGAAAGCAGCCATGTTTTCTGCGGCAACTTCAGCCGATGCTGAAGCGAAGTCGGTCATTGCTTTTGCGTAATCTGCTGGCTCGTCTTTAGCTTTCGACATGTCAGCAACTTTTACGAGGGTGTCTTTTGTCCACTTCGACGAAATCTCGGTCGACTTTTCAGCAGCTTCTAGAGCAACCGAAGAGAATTTCTCGTTCAGCGATACTGCGTTCTTGTACGCGTCTTCCATTACTGAAGTGTCAACTGGGAATGCGCCCATCATGTCTTTCAGGACAGCGTTGAAGTCTTGTGCATTAGCCATTGGTCAAATCCTTGTTATGCGTCCGGGCCCACCCCGGCGTTTCTGCATCTGCAAACAATATGCATGCTGCAGTGCAGCATTTCAAGTCTTTTTGCTGCGCTGCAGCATAAAAGTTCTAACCTATTGATTTTATTGAGGTGCCTTGACCTTCACATAGGTTCCAGGCGCATCGCACAGCACCGGATGATCCGAATCACCAAAGTCGGGGGCCGGAATTAACTTGCCTGAACGTTCGTTCAGCCACGCTTCCCAAAGCGGCCACCAAGACCCTTCGTGATAGTCGGCTTGTGCCATCCAGTCATCTGCATCCAGCGACAAGTCATCATTGATGTAGTGACCGTATTTGTTCTTGGGCGGAGGATTCACGATCCCTGCGATGTGGCCGGATTCCGAAACGATAAAGGATTTATTCTTGCTGCCGGTTTGCTGGAAGCCACGGTAACAGTCTTTCCAAGCCGCAATGTGATCGGTCTCGGCGGTTACAGACATCAGCGGCACGTCAACGTCTGCCAATGAAAGCTTTTCGCCAAAAAACTCCACTCCGCCTTCTGCGAACTCATTTCTCTGACAGAGTTTGCGCAGATACTGGGTTACCATCTTGCCCGGTAGGTTGGCACCGTCGCCGTTCCAGTACAGCAAATCAAAAGCAGGAGGCGTTTCGCCAAGCATGTAACTGCGAATTGCAGGACCATAAACAAGGTCGTTCGAGCGCAGAAAGCTGAACGTTCGGGACATGATGCGCGAAAACAGTATG
Source organism: uncultured Rhodobacterales bacterium (assembly GCA_964476515.1). GTDB lineage: Bacteria > Pseudomonadota > Alphaproteobacteria > Rhodobacterales > Rhodobacteraceae > JASMHC01. Next base: position 9,041 of record CAYZAY010000004.1, on the reverse strand, counting down.
CCTTTTTCGGAGACTTCATCTTCGATACCGTCGATAAAATCGTCCTGCAGGAACGGTGTGAATTCGCCTTGATCCGAAAAGTCAGTCAACGTGGTAAAGAAGGTCGCCGATTTCACAGACTTGTCTTTACGCTTCTTCATCAGCGCCAAAGCAAGGTGCAGCGTCGTCCCAGCGATACAATATCCAACGGCGTTAATTTTTGGCTGCTTCGAAATGGATTTCACCTGTTCGATCGCGGCCAAGAAACCGTTTTCGATATATTCTTCCATTCCGGTGTCAGCAAAGGACGTATCCGGATTTACCCAACTAACAACAAAGACAGTATACCCTTGCTCGACCAGCCATTTGATCATGCTGTTCTGTGCTTTGAGATCCAGAATGTAGTATTTGTTGATCCACGGCGGGAAAATCAAAAGCGGTACTTCGTGAACTTTTTCGGTGCATGGTGTGAACTGAACAAGCTCAAACATCCGATTACGGAAAACAATCTTGCCCGGGCTGGTGGCGATATTGTCGCCGATTTCAAACGCGGTTTCGTCAACCAAAGACACCAACAACTCACCGTCGTTTTCTTCAAGATCGGAAATCAGGTTTTCCAACCCTTTGACAAGACTCTCGCCCTCGGTTTCGACTGCGCGCTCAAGCGCATCGGGGTTCGTTCCAAAAAAGTTGGTCGGCGCCATCATGTTAATGATTTGATCGGCAAAGTACCGCAGGCGGCGCTTTTCTTTATCCTCTAGCGCCTCGATATCTTCCACAGCTTCGCGGATGGCGTCTGCGTTGGTCAAATACTGACGCATAATGGTGTTGAAATAGGGATTCGTTTTCCACATCGGATTGGAAAACCGGCGATCCTTTGGCGTCTCGCCTTCGGGGACTTCGAACGTCCCTTGCGCAATTGCTTGTTGTGCATCTACGTAAAATTGAAGAGACTTTCCCCAAAGCTCTAGCTGGTTCTCAAGAATTTTTGTGGGATTAGCCATCATCTCGGACCAATAGGCCGACGCTGCTTTTTGGAACAGCTCCCCGCCTGGGGCCTGCAGTGCGGCATTCAACGGTTTCTTATTTGATAGGGCAGTAACCAGACGGGAAGACAGGTCTTCAATCCGCTGAATATTGCTCGTCAGTTTTTCAATATCCTGACCTGCGGCATTCTCGGTCGTTGTCATATTCAAATTTCCAGTCTAGACTTTTCTGCTATGCAGCATAATGCTTTGCGGTAAGTTTCGCAAAACTTCCGTGAAGTGACGCTACGCGACACTTCGACCGACCTTAGATAAAGGGCCAGAAACATGCGTTACATGGCAACTTACGACCTGATGGAAACGATTCGAAACACCAACCAATGGCTTGGTGCGACGGCAAAAACCATCGGTGCCTATCCCGCATTTGCCCTGACACCCAACCCATATCTACAATGGATGGAAGCGTGGGGAGAGGTTACGGAACGCACTTTCGAACGTATGGTCGTCAAGCCAAGCTGGGGCATTCGCACGTTCACCTGCCCTGATGGAAAAGACCATTTGGTTCAGAAAAAACGTGTAATTGAGCGCCCATTTGGCGATCTTTTGCATTTCGAAGTATCCGGTCGTGAAAAGCAAAAACGTAAAATTCTGTTGGTTGCGCCGATGTCTGGCCACTACGCAACGCTGCTTCGCTCCACGGTCAAATCTCTGATCGTCGATAACGAAGTTTACGTCACAGATTGGCACAATGCCCGCGACATTCCCGTTTCCGAAGGCAAATTCGACGTCGAAGACTACACGCTTTATCTTGTGGACTTCATGCGTGAACTTGGCCCTGACACACACGTCATCGCAATTTGCCAACCCGCCCCGCTTACTCTTGCTGCAACTGCATATCTGGCTGATCAGGACCCGAAAGCACAGCCACTGTCACTGACCCTTATCGGTGGCCCAATCGACCCAGACGCAGCACCAACCGAGGTCACTGATTTTGGCCGCCGCGTAACAATGGGCCAACTCGAAGAAACCATGATCCAGCAAGTCGGCTTTAAGTACAAAGGCGCGGGCCGCAAAGTGTACCCGGGCCTTCTTCAGCTATCCTCATTCATGTCGATGAACGCAGAAAAGCATTCCAAAGCCTTTGTCGATCAAATTGGCCGCGTCGCCAAAGACGAATCCTACGAAGATGATCCGCACAACCGTTTCTATGATGAATATCTTGCCGTCATGGATATGCCTGCCGAATTTTATCTCTCAACCGTCGACCGCATCTTCAAAAATCGCGAGATTGCCCGCAACGATTTCACGGTAGCCGGTAAAAAAGTCGATATAGGTAAAATCACGACCGTAGCCGTGAAAACTGTAGAAGGTGCCAACGATGATATCTCGGCCCCTGGCCAGTGTGTCGCTGCGCTTGACCTTCTCACCGGACTTCCAGCGTCAAAGAAAGCATCGCACATCGAACCGGGCGCAGGCCATTACGGCATTTTCGCAGGCAAAAGCTGGCGTAACAACATCCGCCCGCTTGTTCTGGACTTCATAGACGCAAACGATGGCGCTCAGCCAACCAAGACAACGGCTCCCGCCAAAAAGGCCGCCCCTAAAACGGCTGCGGCAAAATAAGGCTTGTGCTCAGGTCACGCGAGCCCGTCCAATACATCCTCAATAACTGACACGATCAGCTTGAGGTTATCGTCGTTGGACAGCGAGTGATCGCCACCTTTCACAAAGGTCAAACTTAGGTCGTTGACCTCAAAATGGTCGAGCAATCCTAAAGCAGTCTCTCGCGTTACCGCGCTGTCTTCAGTGCCCTGTAGCATCCTAACGGGGAAGTCGAATTTCAGCGCATCCTGCATCACAAGATGCTGTCGCCCATCCTCAATCAAGCGTTTGGTAATAGGATACGGATCGCCATAATCTGATGGCACCAGCACGACACCTTCGCGCTCCAACTGCGCTTTTTCAACATCGGTAAAACCCGCGTAAAACCCTTCTTCAGTGAAATCTGGGGCCGCCGCGATGGTCACAAGCCCTGCCAAACCTTCTGGCTTTGCCTTTGCAATCAGCAAGGATATCCAACCGCCCATCGAAGACCCGACAAGAACCTGAGGCCCCTTAGTCAACCGTTCAATCGCCTCTCGCGCATCAGCAAACCAATCTCCGACACACCCATCGACAAAGGCCTCGGACGATTGCCCGTGCCCAGAATAATCCAACCGCAAAAAGGCCCGCTCCTGCGCCTTTGCCCACTCTTCAAGATAGACAGCCTTGCTGCCCTCCATGTCAGACATGAACCCACCCAGGAACACGACGCCCGGTCCTTTTCCTTTGGTGCAGTGATATGCAATCCGTCGACCAGAAGTGGTCTCTAAAAATTCTGCCATGATCGTCCCTCGTTCTTCGCGCCATACTGCACGAAGCGACCGGCGCAAGAAAACCCCATTCCCTTCATCTTGCCAGAAATACCGCGGGGGTTCGGGGGCTGGCCCCCGATCCACGCTTGACACAGATCGTACACCGCCCCAAAAGACCGCCATACATAACCGCAACCGGGCGTTTCGTAGGCGCCAAACTGATGGAGGACCGGCACAATGGCCGATATTTCCCTGACTCTCCCCGATGGCAATCAACGTAGCTACCCTGCTGGTTCAACCGGCTTGGAAGTGGCTGCTGACATCTCAAAATCTCTGGCCAAATCGGCGATCAGCTGCTCGATCAACGGCAAGCACTCGGACCTGTCGACCCCGCTCACCGAAGACGTCGATTTCGCAATCCACACGATGAAGGACGACGCGCAAGCGCTCGAACTCATCCGTCACGACGCCGCCCACATTATGGCGCGCGCGGTACAGGAAATCTGGCCAGATACCAAAGTCACGATCGGCCCTGTGATCGAAAATGGTTGGTACTACGACTTTGATCGTGAAGAGCCGTTTACGCCGGATGACCTCGCCGCCATTGAGAAAAAGATGAAAGAGATCATCAACAAACGCGAGCCCGTAACGACTGAAATCTGGGACCGCGATCGTGCTGTGAAGTTCTACGAGGCGAACAACGAACCCTACAAGGTCGAGCTGGTCGGCATGATCCCCAAAGGCGAAGACATTCGCATGTATTGGCACGGCCATTGGCAAGACCTCTGCCGTGGCCCTCACCTTGTACACACTGGTCAGGTGCCTGCGGATTCGTTCAAGCTGATGAAGGTCGCCGGTGCCTATTGGCGCGGAAATTCCGACAACCCGATGCTCCAACGCATCTACGGCGTTGCGTTCAAGAACCGCAATGACCTCAAAGATCACCTGCATATGCTGGAAGAGGCCGAAAAGCGCGACCACCGCAAGCTGGGCCGCGAAATGGACCTGTTCCACATGCAGGAAGAAGCCCCGGGTCAGGTTTTCTGGCACCCGAATGGTTGGCGTATCTATGTGGCGCTGCAGGATTTCGTTCGGCGCCGTCAGATTGCTGGCGGCTATGTCGAGGTGAACACGCCTCAGGTTGTGGATCGCAAGCTTTGGGAAGCCTCGGGACACTGGGAAAAGTATCAGGAAAACATGTTCATCGTTGAAGTTGACGAAGAACACGCCCGTGAAAAAGCTGTGAATGCTTTGAAGCCAATGAACTGCCCATGCCACGTTCAGGTCTTTAATCAGGGTCTCAAATCCTATCGTGATCTTCCACTGCGTATGGCCGAATTTGGTTCGTGTAACCGCTACGAACCTTCGGGCGCACTGCACGGTATTATGCGTGTGCGTGGCTTTACTCAGGACGATGGCCACATCTTCTGTGCCGAAGATCAGATTGAATCCGAAACCAAGATCTACATCGATTTCCTTTCAGCGATGTACAAGGATCTCGGGTTTGAGAATTTCAAAGTCAAATTCTCGGACCGCCCAGAAACCCGCTCAGGCTCGGCTGAGGTTTGGGACAAAGCAGAAGAGGCCCTTCTGTCCGCAACCCGTGCAGCAGGCATCGAACCCGAACTGAACCCGGGCGAAGGTGCGTTCTATGGTCCGAAGCTTGAATTCGTTCTGACTGATGCAATTGGCCGTGACTGGCAGTGCGGCACCCATCAGGTCGACTTTGTTTTGCCTGAGCGTCTGGGCGCCAGCTACATCGGTGCGGACGGCGACAAACACCGCCCTGTGATGCTGCACCGAGCAACGCTTGGATCGTTTGAACGCTTTATCGGCATCATGATCGAATCACACGCGGGCAAACTACCCTTCTGGCTGGCCCCCCGTCAGGTCGTCGTCGCGTCAATCGTTTCGGATGCTGACAACCACTGTCTCGCAGTTGTCGAAGCGCTTAAGGCCGCTGGTATCCGCGCTGAAGCTGATCTTCGCAACGAAAAGATCAACTACAAGGTCCGCGAACATTCGGTTGGCAAGGTTCCGGTGATCTTGGCCTGCGGCATGAAAGAGGTTGAAGAGAAAACCGTTTCTGTCCGTCGCTTGGGCGAAAAGAAAACCTCTGTCACATCGATGGACGAGATCGTGAGCACACTTTCCAAGGAAGCGACCCCCCCCGATCTTCTGTAACAATTGCAGACGCAATTCTTTCAGGGCGCAGCAGGATTTCCCGCTGCGCCCTTTTGTTTTGGGGCGTTTTAGAAATGATGCCGTCCCCAAAATCACAAGCTGTAACGCACGTGTGAAGCACGGCCTCGTGAATGGTCGGTTACCAAATCAGTTCGCTAGGTTTCCCTCACCGCCCTTTTCGGCGGGTTGAATTCAAATGAGGGTAATCAATGTCTAAAACAATCAAAACCGTAGCCGTCGCCGCATCCGTCGCGGCCGCGCTCGTCAGCCACGCGACCACAGCGACCGCAGCAGAAAAAGAAAAATGCTACGGCGTTTCACTTGCCGGGGAAAACGATTGCGCTGCCGGTGCTGGCACCACCTGCGCCGGTTCGTCGACCGTAGATTATCAGGGCAACGCATGGACGCTTGTTGATGCGGGTACGTGCATGGATATCACAATTGACGACATGGGCGACGGCGTCGTTCGCATGGGATCACTAGAAGCGCTTGAGCGCAATCTACCAATGTAAGCCAACCTTTCAAGGGGTCCTGTCATTGTCAGGGCTCCTTATTATTATTGGATTTACCAATGTTCGATCACGCGCTAAATCTTCCCGCCCTTCCGGGCGTTGGCTACAAACCGCAGCATTACGCTGACATTCTTAAGGATGCGGCGCCTGTTGGATGGCTGGAAATTCACGCCGAAAACTACATGGGCGACGGCGGGCGACCTATCGCCCAGTTGCGCTTTCTTGCTGAACGGTTTCCCATTTCAGTGCATGGCGTTGGTCTGTCCATCGGCGGCGAAGGTCCGCTGGACACTGATCATTTGAACCGCCTTAAACATCTCTGCGACTGGCTTCAGCCCGCCAGCTTTTCAGAACATCTGGCGTGGTCCACCCACGACAGCCATTTCCTGAACGACCTGCTGCCCCTTCCTTATACGAGTGCGACGCTTACCCGTGTGGTCGATCATATCGACCAACTCCAATCCCATCTGGGGCAGCAGATCCTTCTGGAAAATCCGTCAAGCTATCTGGCGTTTTCTGAAAGCACATACGAAGAACCGCAGTTCCTAGAAAAAGTTGCCGCGCGAACTGGCTGTGGGTTGCTGTTGGACGTAAACAACGTCTTTGTTTCAGCCGTTAACCTGAAAATGGACCCGCATGCGTATATTGATGCGTATTCCCTGTCCCGTGTCGGTGAAATCCATCTTGGTGGAAACGACGAAGACCAAGACGACCACGGTGCGCCGCTATTAATCGACAGCCACGGGCGCGAGGTTGCCGATCCTGTCTGGGCATTGCTCGATTACACATTAGAACGATCCGGACCAAAGCCGATCCTGATCGAATGGGACAATGACGTGCCCGATTGGGAAACCCTGCGCGCTGAGGCTGTTCGGGTGCAAAACGCACTTGATAAGGTGGCGGCATGATCGTCGACCAATCCTATTTCCATGAGGCGCTGCGCGATCCCGCAGCCCCTATTCCGGCGGGGTTAGTCGACCCCCAAAGCGATCCCGCCGGTCGTCGCTTCAACGTCTACCGCAACAATGTCACGACCTCGCTTATGGACGCGCTTGAAGACGGTTATCCGGTTATCAAAAAGCTTCTGGGCAACGAGAACTTTCGCAACCTATCGCGGGAATACCAAGCCGCACATCCCCCAACCTCGCCCCTTATGATGTTTTTCGGAGGGCCGTTTGCCGATTTCCTCGACGGGTTCAAACCGCTTGCCAAGCTCCCCTACCTTGGCGACGTGGCGCGACTGAAATACGGGCTGAGACAGTCCTACCACGCAGCGGATACGACGCCGATTGACCCAGCCTGTTTGGGCAATTTGAGCGAACAAGAATTGCTGGCGGCGCGGCTTACCCTTGCCCCGTCAGTCAAAGTCATCACGTCAAAGTGGCCGATCCTTGGCATCTGGCAGTTCAACACAATCGACGACGCCCCCAAGCCCGAAGCCAAAGCGCAATCTGTGCTGATCACCCGAGCAGAGTTTGATCCGACCCCCACAAAAATCTCGCATGGCGACGTCGAATTTCTGGGTGCCGTTTCGCAAGGCCACACATTAGGCGAAGCGCTTGTCTCTGCACAACAGCTTGAACCCGCCCACGATTTTGCTGCGCTTCTGGGCAAACTCTTGAACGGCAATGCCCTGACCAAACTCGGCGACGGCGTGCTTGGCATATTCCAACCCTCAGTCGGCGCCTATGCGCAAATCTTCCCAAAGGTTATGGAATCCGTTGTCTACGATACGTCGCAGCTTAGTGCGTTTCACTGGCTGGTTGTGGTCGCTGGAACTTGGGCCGAATTCGTCCTTCCCGCGCTGATCGTTTCGGGTCTGCTTACACGACTGTCGTCGCTGGGCATGATCGCCTTTATCGCTGTTCAAAGCCTGACCGACCTTTATGGTCGCGGCGCGATTGAACACGACGGCACCCTTGGGGCTTTCTTTGACCGATTCCCTGACGCCATCATTCTGGATCAGCGCGCGTTCTGGGTGTTTGCCCTGCTCGTGTTGGTGATCAAAGGGGCTGGGCCGTTGTCCTTGGATCGATTGCTACGCGGCTCTCAATCATCCGCAACCAGCGCCACCTGAACATCCTTGGTCCAGCCAAGATAAAGCGATTCATTTTTCGTGATAAGAGGGCGCTTCATTAGCAACGGATGGGTCGAAATAAGCTCAAACGGAGTGCCTTGCCGTTCACTTTCGGACAGTGACCGCCACGTCGTTGACCGTGTATTCAGCAGTTTTTCTCCGAATATTTCGAAGGCTGCACCCAGCACATCCAAGGGCAGCCCGTCGGCCCTGACATCCACAAAAACAGCGTCAGGCAAGGCCTTTCTGGCCTTACGACAGGTGTCACATGTGCCCAATCCGTAGATAATCATGGTAAATCCCACACAGTTTCTAATTACTTGCGGGTTTATTGCCCTAATTTGTGCGATTTCGGAAGACTTTTGAGATTCTCATGTACTGTTCGCGACGGAACTTCGAAGATCAGACGACCGTACTTGACTAACTCACTTTCGGGCGACGCTGAGAAGCGGAATTACCATGTCGTTGCGCGTTGCGACGGCATAATCAGATTAGGAGATATCTGAAATGCCCACTGGAACAGTGAAATGGTTCAACACCACCAAAGGCTACGGCTTCATTGCACCTGACGATGGCGGCAAAGATGTGTTTGTACACATCTCGGCTGTTGAGCGCTCGGGATTGACCGGCCTTGCTGACAACCAAAAAGTATCGTTCGAGCTTTCTGAAGGCCGTGACGGCCGTCAAATGGCACAAGATCTGTCAGCGATCTAAAGTATTGCGCGGCAGGTCTAGCCTGCCGCCTTTCGCCTAACCTTTGGCACCTTGACCGCGCGAATAGACATCTTCGTATCGAATGATGTCATCTTCACCTAGATACGCGCCTGTCTGCACCTCAATCAAAACCATATCGACCTTACCGGGGTTTTCCATGCGATGAACCGCGCCCAGGGGTGAGCCTCCCCATCTGAACTGGTCCAGCGCTATGTTTAGAGAACGGAGGACCGAG
>CAYZAY010000003.1:24251-56963 GCA_964476515.1 uncultured Rhodobacterales bacterium | reverse complement strand
CTTGCGTGCGCGCCTGTCATGCCGCATGAACGTGGCATGACAGGACCAGATTTTGAATTTGAAAAAGCGGCGTTGGAAAACGGCGCTTTTGTTGTGGCAGGCGTGGACGAAGTTGGGCGAGGCCCGCTTTGTGGACCGGTGACCGCAGCGGCAGTCGTTCTTGATCCCGATAACATTCCGGCGGGGCTAAACGATTCCAAGAAGCTAACCGAAAAGAAACGTGATGCTTTATGCGTGGAAATCCTCGCATCGTCAGATTGCTGCATTGCCCACGCCTCGGTCGAAGAAATTGACGAGATCAACATCCTACGCGCTGCTCACTTGGCGATGGAAAGGGCCGTTGCGGGTCTGAAACAGACTGCCGATTTTGCGCTGATCGACGGGAATATGATTCCAAAGGGTTTGGTCATTCCAGCCAAGTCTGTTGTGAAAGGCGACGCACGATCACTTTCAATCGCCGCCGCTTCGATCATTGCCAAGGTCGAACGAGACCAAATCATGAAGCAACTTGCCGCCGAATTTCCCGGATATGGATGGGAAAAGAACGCCGGATACGGGACAAAACAGCATTTAGAGGGTTTGCGCAGTCTTGGTGTAACCCCACACCATAGACGTTCGTTCAAACCGATCCACAATATCTTGTATCAAGGAAAATAGTTAAGTCACTGATTCAAAAAAGAAATTGACGCCGAATCACCTTTGAATCATTTTAGGCCCAAGCAAAGAGCGCAAAAAGCGCCGCTATAAGAGGCAGTAATGATGGAAAAGACCAAGACACGGGGCGCGACTAAGGCGCTCCCGCTGAACACGATTTTAAACGGCGATTGCATTGAGATGATGAACAGCCTGCCGGCTGAATCCATCGATCTGATTTTCGCTGATCCCCCCTATAACTTGCAGTTGCGTGGCGACCTGAACCGCCCCGACAACAGCAAAGTCGATGCGGTGGATGATGCATGGGACCAGTTCGCGTCTTTTGCGACCTACGATAAATTCACCAACGAATGGCTTGCAGCCGCCCGTCGCCTGTTAAAACCAAACGGCGCGATCTGGGTTATCGGGTCTTATCACAACATTTTCCGTGTTGGCGCATCGCTCCAGAACCACGGTTTCTGGATTTTGAACGACGTGGTTTGGCGCAAATCTAACCCGATGCCAAACTTCCGCGGCAAGCGTTTGACCAATGCCCACGAAACAATGATCTGGGCGTCAAAGAACGAGGCTGGCAAATACACGTTCAACTACGAAGCGCTGAAAGCTCTGAACGAAGGCATTCAGATGCGGTCTGACTGGGTGCTGCCGATTTGCACGGGTCATGAACGTCTGAAAGACGAAAACGGCGACAAGGCGCATCCGACGCAAAAGCCTGAATCTTTGCTGCATCGCGTGCTGGTAGGTACGACCAATCCAGGTGACGTTGTGCTTGATCCGTTCTTTGGCACGGGCACCACAGGTGCAGTTGCCAAGATGCTGGGCCGCGATTTTATCGGTATTGAGCGCGAAGCGAAATACCGCAAGGTTGCTGAAAAACGCCTGTCGAAGATCCGCAAGTTTGATCGCGAAGCTCTGAAAGTGTCCGCAAGCAAACGCGCAGAGCCTCGGGTTCCGTTCGGCCAGCTTGTTGAGCGCGGCATGCTGCGTCCGGGTGAAGAGCTTTATTCGATGAACAAGCGTCACAAGGCAAAGGTTCGCGCGGATGGCACATTGATCGGTCAGGACGTTAAAGGTTCGATCCATCAGGTCGGCGCAGCGCTAGAAGGCGCACCAAGCTGCAATGGCTGGACCTACTGGACGTTCAAGCGCGACGGCAAGATCGTTCCGATTGACGTACTGCGCCAGCAGATCAGATCTGAGATGGCCAACTAGGCTTTCCACAACAAATCAGAATTACCGCCGGTGCCTGCGGCCTGACTTTCCTATGGCATCTACTTAAAACCCCGCCTTATGGCGGGGTCTTTTTCGTTAGGTGGGAAGCGGTGTTTGCGCCTTGTTGTAAGGCTTCCAATCGTCAACATCCGGATAGTATTTTTCGCGCCAAGCGTGAACGCGGGGGTTCATCATCTTGCGCCAGCCTCGTGGATACAGCGCGACAAGGCTCATCACTGGATAACCGTATGGCAGAAGCGGTGCTTCATCTTCGTCGTAGGTTTGCAGTAGGGGAAACCTAAGCCGCGGATTGTAGTGGTGGTTCGAGTGGCGCTGTAGGTTGATCAGTAACCAGTTCGACGCCCTTTGTTCAGCATTCCAGCTATGTCGCGGTTTGACGTGTTCGTATTTTCCGTTCCCAAGATATTGGCGGGTTAGACCGTAGTGCTCGATATAGTTGATCAATTCGAGCTGCCAAATGGCAACGAACGCTTGGAACACAAACCACGCCAGACCAACCCAATCGGATATCAGGAAGGCCAGCACCAGCATCGCGCCCTGTTGAACGAAATACTTCCAGAACGGGTTTGAGAGATGCATCACCGACATTCCCTTGCGCGCCAGCATCGCCTTTTCTGCCGTCCAAGCCGAGCGGAACCCATCCTTCATCACGCGTTTGAAGTAACGGTGAAAGTGTTCGTTATACCGCGCGGTTACGGTGTCACGCGGGGTGCCGACATGGATGTGGTGGACCAGAAGGTGCTCAGTTTTGAATCGCGAATAAAGCACCATCGCCAACAGCCATTCGCTTAGACGTCGCTCTACCTTGCTGCGCTGATGCATCAATTCGTGGCTGTAGTTGATCCCAATGGCACCGGTGATCACCCCGATTCCAACAAACAGGAAAAAGCTTTCGACCCAATTCAGGTGATCGGCGCTTGGGATATACCAAAGCGCAAACACCAACAGTCCGAATTGCGCGAACGGCCATGTCAGGGTCAACGCGCGATACCAGAACAGTTCATCGTCGGGCGTTTCAGAGTCTGCGTTCTTTTGGTAGCGGCCAGTTAGCCAATCTAAAACGTTGAACAGATACCAAGTCGACAAGATGGGAAGAAACACTGCCCATGACCCCTTAATCGCAGCGAATAGAAAAATGGGCACAAGCAGCATCGAAAGCCAGAACGGCAGGGCTGCTTCTAGGTTATATTTGGCGCGGTCGGTCATGTGGGCATCCTAAGCTGATCCACCAGATATAGTCCGCTTATTTCTTGCCGCCTTGCGCGACGTCAAATGCCTTGCGCATGACTGTTGGCAAAGCGGAGCGGTCAAAGTCGTCACTCAGGACAAAGAACCCTTTCTGTGGGTTTTGGCCAGTCGGAATGCTCGCTGTCATCACCGTCAGTTCAAGATGGAAATGGGTAAAGGTGTGCTTTGCTATGCTCGGATTTGCTTCCCAGTCTGCAGGGGTTGGGACTTCGTGTTCTGGCAACTGCTCGGCCCAGTCAGATCCGGGCCAACCAAGCATTCCGCCCAACAGACCTTTGTCGGGTCGTTGCTCTAGCAAATATGCCCCATCATCGCGTTGCGCGACATAGGCCACCCCAAAGCGGGTTGGCTTGGGTTTCTTCAGGGTTTTCTTGGGAAGCTCGGATGCCGTACCGACACTCCACGCCTTGCAGCACTCTGAAAGCGGGCAAACATTGCACTGTGGGTTTCGAGGGGTGCAAATGGTCGCCCCCAAATCCATCACCGCTTGGGCGTAGTCACCAGATCGGCTTTCGGGGGTCGCGACTTTTGCCAGTTCCGTCAATTCGCGCTTGGCTGACGGCAAAGGCGTGTGAACGTCATGTAGCCGCGCCATCACCCGTTCGACATTGCCGTCCACAACTGTTTCAGGACGATCAAAAGCAATCGCAGCAATGGCGCTGGCCGTATAGGGGCCGATACCGGGAAGCTTGATCAACTGGTCTCGTGTCGTTGGGAACTGGCCACCATGCTCAGACACGACCACACGCGCACATTTCAGCAGATTGCGCGCCCGCGCGTAGTACCCAAGCCCTGCCCATTCGGCCATGACCTGTTCATCCCGAGCCGCCGCAAGATCGGCAACCGTCGGCCACAACGACGTAAACCTTAAATAGTATTCTTTGACAGCAGCCACGGTGGTTTGCTGTAACATGACTTCGGACAGCCAAACCCGATAGGGGTCTTGCCGGATGCCTTGCTTGCTTTCAGAGGGTCCAATGCGCCATGGCAAAACACGGGCATGTTTGTCATACCATAGCAAAAGCCGTTCCGACGGGGCATGCTCACGCAATCTTTATGTCCTCAAGTCCGTTATTGGATGGCATCCACCAGATGTGCCATTAGTTTGGCAGAAGTGAAAGGAAAACGTCGTTGGTTGCGAGTCGCGCAAAATCTAAAGGGTTCACCCAAGCCGGGCGCCTGATGCAGGCGGATATTCGGCGTGCGGGGGAAAGCCGTGGGTTTTCGGTTTCCAAGCTGTTGACCCATTGGATCGAAATCATGGGCGATGACGTCGCTTCGATTTCTGTTCCTGTAAACGTTCGCTACGACCGGCACGGCTTGGGCGCGACGCTTACCCTTTTAACGACTGGCGCGAATGCTCCTATCCTTGAAATGCAAAAAGAGCGGATCAGGGAAAAGGCCAACGCTTGCTACGGCTACAACGCCATTTCCAAGGTTCAGATCACACAGACATCGGCCACCGGTTTTTCAGAAGGTCAGGTTGAATTCAGCCATAAGAAGGCGACGCAACCTGCCAAACCTGAAGAGATATCTGACGAAGCGCGTGAACTGGTGGATACCGTTGACAGCGACGACCTTAAACAAGCCCTTGAGAGACTAGGGCAAAACATAATATCCAAATCAAAACGCTGAGCGAAAGGTTTCATGATGTTCCGCAATCTAGCCAACATGGCAGCAAAAACTCTGGGTGCCGTAGTACTGATGGCAATGGCGAGCACTGCCAATGCTCAGGATGTCGAAATTGCAGAAATGCAGATCGGCGATCCGGAAGCGTCGGTTACTGTGATTGAATACGCGTCCTACACTTGTCCGCATTGCGCGAACTTTCACAAGGACCAGTTTGTTGAGCTGAAAGCCAACTACATCGACACCGGCAAGATCAACTTTGTTTACCGCGAAGTTTACTTTGATCGCTACGGTCTTTGGGCGTCGATGGTTGCGCGTTGCGACACGACCAAGTTCTTTGGCCTCAGCGATCTTCTTTACAAAGGTCAAAGTGAATGGGCCAAGGGCACACCGGCAGAAATCGCCGACAACTTGCGCAAAATCGGTCGCGTGGCTGGCTTGTCGGAAGAGCAGCTTGATACTTGCCTGACGGATGGCGACAAAGCGCAGGGGCTTTTTGCTTGGTATCAGGCCAACGCGGATGCCGACGATATATCGTCAACGCCGACATTCATGATCAATGGTCAGCAATATTCAAACATGAACTATTCAGAATTCGCAGCAATTCTGGATGAGAAGCTGGCCGAGTAATTCGACCCTACTTCAACAAACACCCAAAAGGCCCGCATTCCTGCGGGTCTTTTGGCGTTTAGCCTAGGTGTTCAGGCCAATTTTGCGCAACGCATTTTTCAGCGGTTCTTGATCGCCAAACGTCAGGCGAACCGGCAAGGCCAGCACCTTAGATCGAAAGGACGATGGCAATCTAACCGCGTCTTTTTCAGTAGTCACCAACTGTGCACCCCGCAACTTAGCCTCGGTTTCTAAACGTTTCATCAGTGATGCGGTCAGGGGTTGATGATCACTTAGCGCTTCTGAGCGAATAACGTCAGCACCAAGCTTTCGAAGTGTCGAAAAAAACTTTTCCGGATGCCCTATTCCAGCAAAGGCCAGCATCGGCGCGTCCTTCCAGTCCATTCCGGTTTCCAGCGGGGTCAGTTTACCCGTCAAATGCGGGACCGTGATCTGATCGCCCCAAGCAGAAGCAAACTGACCCTGCGCTTCGTCAGACCCGATGGACAACAACAGATCCGCGCGTTTCATGCCTTTTGCGACCGGTTCTCGTAATGGACCGGCGGGGATACATCGACCATTCCCAAACCCGATTTTGGCATCCACAACGACGATCGACAGGTCTTTTTCAACCGACGGATTTTGGAATCCATCGTCCAATAAGATCACGTCCGCATCTTCTTTCACCGCTAGCTCAGCGCCCGTCTTGCGATCCTTGGAAACGATGACTTTGGTGAATGCTGCAATCAACAGCGGTTCGTCACCGGTTTCGTCTGCTTTGGGCTTTGTCGGATCAACTACGACCGGCCCCTCTAAGGCGCCACCAAAGCCGCGCGAAACCACGACCACGTTACGCCCAGCGCTTTGCAGCATCTGAACAAGCGCGATGACGGTCGGCGTTTTGCCCGTGCCACCGGCGTTTATATTGCCGACGCATATGACCGGCACATTGATCTTGGTGCCCGCCTTCTTCACCCGCGATGCAGTTGCGGACGCGTAGAACCATCCAAGCGGGGCAAGCACTCTGGCCTGCCAACCCGGCTTTGAGGCTGGGCGTTTCCAAAACTTAGGCTCACGCATTTGCAGCCTCGACCATTTCATAAGCCTCTTGGATCAATTCCAGCAGCCGGTCTGTTAGCTCGGCACCTCGGGATACGAATTCCCATGCCGCGTTCGCTTGCGCCGCCGCAACATCAGGCGACAGAAGTTCCGACACCGCGCGTGCCAGATTGTCGGGGGTCACGATTTGCGTCGCGGCGGGCGGATTGGCGTTGTGCATACGCGTGAAGCTTTCGCGGTGGATGCTTGTTCTGGGGCCATGAACGATTGCCGACCCCAATGCCGCCGCTTCAAGAGGGTCGCGTCCCTTTTCGCCTTCGACTAGTGTTCCGCCAAGAAAGGAAATCGGCGCAAGCCGATACCAAAGCCCCAGTTCGTCCGGCTTGTCCGCCAGATAGATTTGCGTCTGTCCTTTCAGGTCATCAGCTTTAGACCGTATTGCCGCCTTCCAACCCTTGTCGGCCAGCGCAATCGCAAGTGTTTCAGATTGCGACGGATCGGCAGGATTCAGAACCAAAAGCAGCCGCCGATTTGTTCCGCGCAGCGTATCGTGGGCGGCCAAAACGTGATCCAATTCGGCGTCCGGCACGTTTGAAGCAAACCATATTTCCCGACCCCGGATCGCATCGGACAGTTTGTCCAGCTCCTGATCATCCGCAGGCAGGATCACCGATCCTTCGGAAAGTGGACCTGATACGCTTACTGCCTCTTCCGCCATCCCAAGGCGCACACATTTTCCGCCGCTTACAAAGCTGTTCGCAAAGGCCATCCGAAAGACACGCAGGCTTTGGCTAATCGCTTGTCCATGAAAATATCCCACGTTGTCTGGCTTGATATCTTCGCTTGCGTTTAAAAGAACCAGCGGAACATTCGCCAGTGATGCCGATTGAATAAGGATCGGAAGAAGCGGTTCGCCCACCCAAAAACCGATAATCGGTTTCCAGTGATCGATGAACGCTTTGCAGTCTCTTTGGTTTTCAGCCGGCAGCGTCGAAAAGCTAATTCCCGGCTCAGGCTTGAACTGGCTTATCAGCTCTTCGGATCCGGTGATCAGAAGCGTCACATTCAGGCCGGTTTGGTCAAGTTTCTTACCTATATTAACAAAGGCCCGAACCGATGCGGCGTCATTTGCCATGACCCAAACAACAGGGTCAGAATAGTCGTGAAAAAGCGATTTGAATTCACCCGATCGCTTCGGACTATTCAACCGATAAAGATAAAGACTAAGCGAGTTCCGCATTATGTCGTGTTTCCCATTCCCAAATGCGTCATCAAGCCAGCGTGAATTTCCTGACTGGACGCGACCACTCCGTTTGTTTGGGGATGAGGATTGTTGAACAGCAGATCCGATCCAACCTGATCGGAAACCCGTGCGCCCGCTTCTTCCAGGATCAAAGCGCCTGCAGCAATGTCCCATTCCCAACTTTTTCTGAGCGTGAGCATAGCATCAAAGCGACCTTCTGCGACAAGACACAATCTATACGCCAACGATGGTCGGTATTGACGGTCAATATGCGGGACACCACCAGGCCAGTTTTTCTGATCCATAATCGGGCGGGCGGCTAGAACCGTGGCACCTGACAGGGATGCATTTCGTTCCGGAGTTAGGGCGTTTCCATTAAGCGACGCACCCTGCCCCTTTGACGCGGTGTAGAGCTTTTCACGGACCGGTAGAAACACGACCGCTGCGGTAATTTTTCCCTTATCGGCAATAGCGAGCGAATGTGCCCAAGTGTCGGAGCCAGCGACAAAACTACGCGTCCCGTCAATCGGATCAACAATGAAAACCTTGTCGTCGTTCAGTCGTCTGGCACTGTCTTCTGTTTCTTCGGACAGCCACCCATAATCCGGTCGCGCATCCGTCAGAGTTTCTTTCAACATCCGGTCCACGGCCAAGTCAGCTTCGGATACAGGTCCTGCACCTTCGGATTTTTGCCAGACTTCGTTCTTGCCACGGAAAAAGCCTGTAGCGATTTCTCCGGCGGCTTCAGCGGCGTGTTTCAAAAGGTCTAGATCAGGCGTCGCCGGCAATGGTTAGCCCTTCCACAAGAAGCGATGGAACAACGCGCGACAACCAATCACGTGCATCATTGGCGGGCTGCAACGTCAGCAACATATCGCGGAGGTTTCCGGCGATGGTGCATTCGTTCACCGGATAGGCGATTTCACCGTTTTCGACCCAGAACCCTGACGCGCCACGCGAATAGTCGCCAGTGGTCGGATTGATGGTCGAGCCGATCATAGAAGTTACAAGCAATCCTGTGCCCATATCGCGCAATAAGTCTTGTTTGCTCTTGTCGCTTTGCGTCACTGAAATATTCCAGTTCGACGGCGACGGACCCGATGACGTTCCCCGCGCTGCATTCGCGGTTGAGGACATCTCCAATTTACGCGCGTTGGCCAGATCAAGTGTCCAACCCGTCAGCGTTCCTTGGTCAACGATGACACGACGGGCCGTGGCCAGCCCTTCGGCATCAAACGGTCTTGAACCGGACACGCGGCGGCGATGCGGTTCTTCGATGACCGACATGAATTCGGGCAGGACTTGTTCACCCAGCGCGTCTTTGAGCCAGCTGGACCCACGCGCAACTGACGCGCCATTGACCGCACCCAGTAGGTGACCAATCAAGCTGCCTGAAATGCGTTCGTCAAATAGCACAGGAAACTGGCCCGTGGTCGGACGCCTTGCGCCCAACAGTTCAACGGCCCTTTCACCTGCGGTCCGGCCAATGTCGGCGGGGTCTCTTAGATCGCTTTGGAATATCCGGACATCGCTGTCGTAATCGCGCTCCATCCCAAGACCTTCGCCAGCAATAGTAACGCAGGACGTCCCGCGGTCGGTGCGCTTGTACCCACCCGAAAAGCCGTTGGTTGCGGCCAAGTGAATTTCGCGCTCGCCATAGCTTGCACTGGCGGCGGATACCTGAGTTACGCCTTTAACCGCAAGCGCTGCAGCTTCGGCGGAAAGCGCGTCTTGCTGCAAGGCCTCGGGGGATGGTTCTGCGCTTGGGTCGGCAAGCTCTAGCGCGTCGATATCCCAGTTCATCGCCAGCTGGTCCGGATCAGCAAGGCCAAGGTAGGGGTCTTCTGGCGCTTCTCTGGCCATAGCAACGGCGCGTTCAGCCAGCACCCGAATGGTTTCTGGACTGGTGTCAGACGCCGAAACATTTGCCTGTTTCTGACCGATCAAAACACGCAATCCGATGTCTGTTCCTTCGGACCGCTCGGCCTGTTCCAAAGCGCCTTTGCGAACGTCAATCGACACGGACGTACCCTTTAACGCGATTGCGTCGGCACTGTCAGCGCCAGCTTTTTGCGCTGCGGACAACAAGGCTTGCGTCAGGTCTTCCAGCTTTTGGGTCATACATTACGTCCTTCGTTCCTATCGACCTAACCGCTCGCCCCCGCCGCCGCAAGTTCAGGCGGCATAAAAGCGCGGCGCAACTTATTCACCGCCATTTGATTGCGGTGGCAAGTTGCCATGCGATAGGGTTTAGACAAGCCACTTTGGGAGAGCAAAATGGATCATCTTTCAGGAAAAACCCTTTTGATAACCGGCGCTAGTCGCGGGATCGGGGAAACAACAGCACGGCTATTCGTCGAAGCGGGTGCAAACGTCGCCCTGATAGCCAGAAGCGAAGAAGCTATCGCTGATCTGTCCGGCGAACTTGGCGAACGCTCCATCGCGATCCCTTGCGATGTGTCGCGCTATTGGGAGGTTTCAAAGGCCGTGGACGCCACGATTGAAACCTTTGGCGGGTTGGACATTCTGATCAACAATGCAGGTGTCATCGAGCCCATCAGCCATCTCGCGACAAGTGATCCTGACAGCTGGTCCCACGCCATCGACGTAAACCTAAAGGGCGTTTACTACGGCATGCGCGCTGCCCTTCCTTACATGATGGAAAACGGTGGCGGCACGATCATCACCGTCAGTTCCGGCGCGGCGCATAACCCGATTGAGGCTTGGAGCCACTACTGTGCATCAAAAGCCGGTGCCGCGATGTTGACAGCCAACGCCAACAAGGAAACCCGCGAAGCTGGGATGCGGATCATGGGTCTTTCGCCAGGGACTGTCGCCACCCAAATGCAGCGTGAAATCAAGGTAAGCGGGATCAACCCGATCAGCCAGCTTGATTGGACCGATCACATTCCGCCGGAATGGCCAGCTAAAACACTGGCTTGGATGTGTTCTGCGGATGCTGATGACTGGGTTGGTCAGGAAATCTCACTTCGTGAAGACGCCATTCGTAAGCGGGTTGGCCTAATATGATCCATTTAGACAAATCGCCCGAAAATCTTTGGACAATTACCATCGACCGACCGGAAAAGGCGAATTCGCTAACCAAAGACATGCTGACCCAACTGGCGGAAATCGCGGAACAGGCTAAGGAAGCCAAGGCCGTGATCTTTACCGGCAACGGTCGGGTGTTTTCCGCGGGTGCTGATCTGGACGAGGCGAAAGCAGGCTTGGCCAAGGACGGCGTGTGGGAACGGTTATCGTCGGCTGTTGCCAATCTGTCTGGTCTCAGCGTTGCCGCACTTAACGGGACATTGGCGGGTGGCGCGTTTGGCATGGCGCTGGCCTGTGACCTTCGGATTGCCGTGCCTTCGGCTAAATTCTTCTACCCCGTAATGAAGCTCGGGTTCCTACCCCAACCGTCTGATCCCGGTCGCATGGCGGCGCTGGTCGGACCATCGCGCGCAAAGCTTATCCTGATGTCGGGGCAGAAAGTGCTAGCTGATGAAGCTCTGGCTATGGGACTTATCGACCGGATCGTCGAACCGGATGCGCTTATGGCAACCGCAAACGCGCTCTGTACCGATGTTTTGACCGCCAAGCCGGAAATCGCGGCTGGCATTAAGGAAATGTGCCGCTAGGCTTTTCGCCGTGACCCCCGCGTTCGTGAATGAACGTCCGATTTCAGCCATTCCACAAAAAAGGAGGCGTAGATATGATTGACGTGGTCGTGATCGGCGCTGGCCCTGCGGGGTTGATGGCAGCAGGCGAAGTGGCGCGGGCTGGGCATTCGGTTGTGGTTGTTGAGGCTATGCCGACAGTGGGTCGGAAATTCCTGATGGCTGGAAAATCCGGACTGAACCTGACCAAGGACGAACCATTAGACGAATTCCTATCGGCCTATCCGGAATTGCCCCCTGCGCTTGAAGCTTCGCTAAGGGAATTCGGCCCGTCCGAAGTGAAAGAATGGGCCATTGGTTTAGGCCAAGAGGTTTTCACCGGCTCTAGTGGCCGTGTGTTTCCAAAGGCGATGAAAGCGTCACCCCTTTTACGCGCTTGGGTAAAGGTACTGAACGGGTTGGGCGTAGAATTTCGTACCGGCTGGACTTGGCAGGGCAATGACGCGCTTGAAACTCCCGACGGGCGGGTATCCCTTCCATCAAAGGCGTTGATCTTAGCTGCAGGCGGTGCAAGCTGGTCTAGACTGGGGTCAAACGGCGCGTGGGTTGATAAGGTCGGGGACGCTGAAATCACCCCCTTCAAACCCGCCAATATGGGGTTCGAAGTCGATTGGTCGAACCACATGGCTAAGCACTTTGGTCAGCCTGTAAAACCCGTTGGGCTTACAGCGGGCAACATTCAAGTCCGTGCCGAATTCGTGGTTTCGCAACACGGCATCGAAGGGGGCGGCATCTATGCCGTGTCCCGCCCGATGAGGGAAGGCGAAACGCTTTTCCTTGATCTCGTCCCTGATCTGTCTTTGGAAGACCTGCGCAGCCGTCTTAGCAAAGCTCCGAAAAAACAAAGCCTGTCCAATCGGCTACGAAAATCGCTAAAGCTCGACCCCGTCAAAATCGCGTTGCTGAACGAATTTGGTCGCCCGTTGCCGGATGATATCGCCCCGCTGCTTAAACGATTGCCTGTCCGTCACAACGGTCCGCGCCCAATGGATGAAGCAATTTCAACGGCTGGTGGTCTGTCTTTCAACGCTCTGAATGACGCCTTTATGCTAACCGACAATCCTGGTTGGTTTGCGGCGGGCGAGATGCTGGATTGGGAAGCCCCAACGGGGGGGTACTTGCTAACGGCTTGCCTTGCTACTGGTAGATCAGCAGGTCTTGGGGCTGTGGAATGGCTGAAACGTCAGTCCTCTAACGCGTAAGCCCGTTTGAATGCGGGCCGGGCCCTCATCCGTTTTGCCAAATTTAATAGGTCTTTGTTTTCACAGGTAAATTTCGCCGAATATCCCCAGTTAAGGCAATGGGTCAACAGGATATCCGGCACGGTCATCTGATCCCCCATCAAAAACTCACCCCGTTGATTGGCGGCAATTTTTTCGCAGTTTCTGGTGTATTCCCACCGAAGGCTTTCCTTCACATCCGGATAGCGTTGTTCCTCTGGCAGAACAAAGGTATGCCGCGCCGCCGTCCACAAAACCGCGTCCATTTCGTCGTTGATCTGATGCATCAGACTGTCTTGTTGTCCGCGCTCAACTGTCCCCGCAGGAAAGGTGAACTTGTCATGCCGATCTGCCAAAAAGCACATGATGGCAGACGAGTCGGTGATGATCTGCCCATCGACACCAAGTGCCGGCGATTTGCCCGATGGGTTGACGGATTTCATCTCGTCCGAGCCGGGGCGATGGTTGATGTATTCGTAGTCCACCCCAAGCTCTTCGAGAAACCAGAGAACCCGAAACGCCCGATTGCGCACGTGGCCATATGCTTTGTACATCAGCGCCTTCCCAACATCGCAAGTTTGATCAGTACCCGTTCAACAAGCGCCATCTGTGGCGCTGTCTGCCCAGCAGAACGTAGCTGTAAATCCGTGTCCGTCAGTGCCGTCAAAGCCATTTCCAACCGCGCCACACCCCATTGCTGGGCCTGACGCTGCATACGATCCCGACGGGGGCCGAAAATTGGGGGTCGCATAGACGCGATCCCAGCGGACGCCCCGCCGGGATGCGACGCGGCTGCATGAAGTGCCCGAAAGTGGCGCATGGCTTGGATGATCAGGCCGACAGCCTGCGTCCCTTGGGCAGTCAACTTGTTCATAAGCGGGCCGATTTCCGAAGACTTGCCTTCGGCCACGACGTTCAGAATATCATCCAGCGCGGCTTCGGTCGAAACTGGGGCGCAGGCCAAGACATCTGCGGACGAAACCGGTGCTTCGTCGCCCATCTTATACAGCCCAAGCTTTTCCATCGTCTGGCGAAAATCACCCGGATCAAGTTCACGTGCCAACGCATTTAGATCAGTCATCGCGTCGTTTGAAATATTCGTCAGTCCGGCGTTTGCCAATGTCGCCTCAATTTCCTGCCGCGATGGCGGGTCATCGTATATTCCAACGGCAAAGGCGTTCCGGTGGCCTTCGAAAAGCTTGCGAAGCTTCGAGCTGGCTTTTAGCTGCCCCGCCGTGATGACGACCTGAGCGTCGCCGTCCTGCCAATCGCCCAACGCGGCGGTTACGGTCGCGGCCAAGTTATCCGTCGCATCTTCGACAAAGGCGACGCGCGGACCGGGGAAAAAGCTTTGCGCCTTGATCGCATCCAACAACATCGCAGGATCTTTGCGCAGCTCTGCGCCGGGAATACGCGACAGGCGCATTTCTTCTTCACCCTCAGGACCGATTAGCGCCTTGATAACCTCTTGCCGCCGCAACGCAACGCGCATTGCATCGCTACCGTAAATCAACAGTCCCGTTTTCGAGGGGTCAGGTTTGGCAAAATAACCCGGTGCTTCGCGGGGCGACAGCTTCATGCGTCACCAGTCGGCAGCGTCACATACAAGCGTTCGATCAAGCGATCCGCCAGTGCCACCATAAGGCGTTCATTCGCATCCTTGCGGGCGGCCTGCGTCGCGATGGTTGTGCCGGAAGCTGAATAGGCGGACATGGCTGTAACCGTGCCGGATGACACCACGGTTCCGCCCGTTAAGTCCCTGAGTGCGAACGACAATTCACCGATGACGTTGTAGCGAACGATGGTTTGTGACTCGGTCACAGCCAAACCTTCGTCCCGCGCGCTTAGGGCGTAGGTAAGACCAAACTTGGCTGCACTTCCGCGCCCAAGTCTTTGTTCGAGATAGCTAACAAGGTTGTAGGTATTAGTCCCAACCGGCGATTCAATTTCGATCATGCCATGCAGAGATCGACCAACCCCGTTCGGCCCATAGACCGGCGCAAAGCCGCAGCCCGAAAGGGCCACGGCTGATAGCAAGAAAGTTCGTCGATTACACGACCACATTCACAATCCGTCCAGGGACGACGATAATCTTTTTGGGCTGGGCCCCATCCAGCGCTCGTACGACAGCTTCTTCGGTCAGAGCGAGTTTTTCAACCTCTTCCTTGGCCATGTCCTTAGGAACGCTGATTTCCGCGCGGCGCTTGCCGTTTATCTGGATCGGCAAGGTGACGTTCTGATCAACCAGCATCGCTTCGTCCGGCTGCGGCCACGGGGCGTTCAGGATCAGACCTTCACCGCCCAGCATTTCCCAGATCTCTTCCGCGAGGTGCGGGGTGATCGGCGACATCAGCTGTGCCATCGCGGTTGCAGCTTCTTTTTTGGCTGCGCCGCCGGCTTTGGATTTCGCCAAAGCGGTGGTGAAAGCATAAAGCTTGGCGATCGAGGCATTGAAGCCGAAGCTTTCAAAGCCAAGGGTCACGTCGCGAATGGTCTTGTGTGTTTCGCGCAATAGGGCTTCGTCGTCGCCGGTCTTGCCATCGACCATCGCAGCAATTTCGCTGCACACACGGTGAACGCGGGCTAAGAACTTCTGCACCGCTTCGGCGCCTTCCGAACTCCATTCAACATCGCGTTCGGGCGGGCTGTCAGACAGAACACCCCAACGGGCAGTGTCGGCACCAAAGTCACGCACGATGTTCAGCGGATCGACGACGTTCTTTTTGGACTTCGACATTTTGACGTTGGGGATCACTTCGACCATTTCGCCGGTCGAGATCAATTTGCCATCGGCCACGTCTTCGGGGAAGTGATAGACCTTACGATCATTCCCTTCCATCGTGTAATAGGCCGCGTGATTGACCATGCCTTGGGTGAACAGCGCATCAAACGGCTCAATCGCCTTTTCGGGCAGGTGGCCGGTTTTCTGCATCGCACGCGCGTAGAAGCGCGAATAAAGCAGGTGCAAAATCGCGTGTTCAACGCCGCCAATATACTGATCGACGTTCATCCAATATTCCGCCTCGGCCATGTCGGTCGGGGTCTCGGCACGAGGAGCCGTAAAGCGCGCGAAGTACCACGAGCTGTCCACAAAGGTGTCCATCGTATCGGTTTCACGCTGCGCAGGCTTGCCACAGGTCGGGCAGGAACAATCACGCCACGTTGGGTGACGGTCCAGCGGGTTGCCGGGCACCGAGAAATCAATCGGCTTGCCACCCTCATCGTAAGGCAGTTGGATCGGCAGGTTCTCTTTTTTCTCAGGCACCACGCCACAGTCTTCACAATGCACGACAGGAATAGGACATCCCCAATAGCGCTGACGGGACAGACCCCAGTCACGCAGACGGAACTTGGTGACACCTTCGCCCCAGCCGTTCTTTTCCGCGAAATCGACGGTGGCGTTGATCGCGTCTTCGCCAGTGGCTTCATCCAGACCAGCGAAGTGATCAATCCACTTCACCTTCTCTGATTTCGCCGGAACAAAGGCTTCGTTCTCAACCTGCTTCGGGTCATCCAAGGACAAGAACGTATCAATCACCGGCAAGTCATACTTACGGCAGAAATCAAGGTCGCGCTGGTCATGCGCCGGGCACGCAAAAATCGCGCCGGTACCGTAATCCATCAAGATGAAGTTGGCGATCCAGACGGGCAATTCCCAATCAGGGTTCAGCGGGTGCTTAACGCGGATGCCCGTGTCATAGCCCAGCTTTTCAGCGGTCTCGATAGCTTCTTCAGTCGTGCCGCCCTTGCGACATTTGGCAAGGAATTCGGCCAGTTCAGGATTACCCTGCTCAAGCTCTTTCGAGATCGGGTGATCGGGTGAAATACCAACGAATGACGCGCCGTTCAAAGTGTCCGGACGGGTCGTGTAAACCATAATCGGCTCTTCACCATCCGTACGCTCAAACGAGAACTGCAAACCGCGCGACTTGCCGATCCAGTTTTCCTGCATCAAGCGTACCTTGGCCGGCCAATTTTCAAGCGTATCCAAGGCGGAAAGCAATTCGTCGGAATAGTCCGAGATCTTAAAGAACCACTGCGTCAGCTCTTTGCGCTCAACCAAAGCACCCGAGCGCCAGCCGCGACCGCCTTCGACCTGTTCGTTCGCCAGAACGGTCATATCGACAGGATCCCAGTTCACGACTGCATTCTTGCGATAAACCAGACCCTGATCCAGCATATCAAGGAACATCGCCTGCTGCTGGCCATAGTATTCGACGTCACAGGTGGCGAATTCACGATTCCAATCCAGTGACCAGCCTAGCGGCTTCATCTGGGTCTTCATTTCTTCGATGTTGGCGCAGGTCCAATCCTTCGGGTGCCCACCAGACGCCATCGCGGCGTTTTCTGCTGGCATGCCAAAAGCATCCCAACCCATAGGGTGCAGCACGTTGTGGCCGGTCGAAATCTTGTACCGCGCGATCACGTCACCCATCGTGTAATTGCGTACGTGACCCATATGGATACGACCCGACGGATAGGGAAACATCTCAAGCACGTAGTACTTGGGTTTGTTGTCGGAACGAACGGCCTTAAAGGCATCAGCCTTTTCCCAGGCTTCCTGCCATTTGGCTTCGATTTCGTTTGCGGAATAACGCGACATGGGCGGTCTCTTCTCACGGGTGCAAATTGAGCTTCGCCAAAGCTGATAAGGGCTTGAAACGGCGGGGTCTAGTGCTGAAGGCAGGAATCCTTAAACCTCGTGTTGGCCATGCTGCAATTTCCGCGCTAAGGTTCGCCAAACACGCTGAGCAGAACCTTCATGAATTTCCTTTTCATTCACTAAAACTTTCCCGGCCAGTTCAAGCATTTGTCCAGAGCGCTTGCTGCTCAGGGGCATCGCGTTGTCGCCCTGACCCCACGCGTGAAGGAACGGACCGAATGGAATGGCGCTTCAATTCTTCCCTACAAAATCGAAGCGTCCACTGGCAAAGACACGCATCGCTGTCTGACCGATCTCGACACCAAGATAAAGCGCGCCGACTATTTCTGGCGGGCTGCGCGCAAACTGCGCGATGCGGGGTTTGCGCCGGAGGGCGCGCGATGAGACACATCATCCCGGACATCGAGGCATTCGAGGAGCGTGCTGCCATAGCTCAGTATGATGGCGGTCTATCTCACAAAGCTGCGGAGGACTTGGCTGCCCATGCACAGGGCTTTGCCTCAGCGGACAGCTACTGGCAGTGGCTGGCGGACTATGTCGTGAAGCGGCGCGTACCCTAACCAACTCTCCCCCGTCCGGTGTTCCTTCTTGGGATGCTGGGCGGGGGAAACGATGCAGTTATTTTTTGCCCCACAAAAAGAAAGAGCGGCCCGAAAGCCGCTCTCCCTTATTAGCTTGTTTCCGTTCGGATTAGAACGAGAACGAAACTTCAAGTGTGGTGCCTGCAGCGATGTCGTCATCCGGACCGTCACTACCGTCACCGTGTTCGATCGCCAAAGCAGCGCCGCCGCCCAGGTCATAGTTAACTTCAGCATACATTGCCGATGCGTTGGTTGTACCTACGCCTGCGGTGATGCCGTTACCCATGTCATAGGTTGCGTCCAACGACCAAGTGTTGGCGCTTGAGGTCGAGAAGTCCAGACCAACATCACCAGCCGAGTAACCAGCAGTCATTGTCCAAGCGTTATCCTGGTCGATTTCCAGACCAAGAGCTACCGATTCCATGGTTGTGTCGATCGAAACTGTATAGTCGCTTGCATCGTCGAAGGTCAGACCAACAGTTGCTGCACCCAATGGCATCGAAGCCGAGAGATCCCAGCCGTCAGTACCGAAGTTCAGGCCGAGGTCTGCGCCACCAGCAGTGGTCGAAGCGTTGATTGCATAGTCGTTATCCGATGCAAAACCTACGGTGTAGTCAACAGCCGAAGCCGAGCCTGCCATAGTCATACCGAAGTCACCACCTTCAGTCACACCCATGTTCAATGCAGTGCCGCCCAGGTCGGTCGAAACGCCCAGTTCGTATGCATTACCGTCAAGCGATGCGCGGAGCGTAGCGCCGCCAAAGGTCATCGATGCGGTGATGTCCGAATTAGTTGCAGTGCCGTCGCCGAATACTGCAGTTACGGTCGAAGACATCTGGCTCAGGTTGTCGCCAATGTGTGCAGCACCGTCACCGTCACCACCAATGTGGTAGGTGAGCGAAGCAGTGTCAGAAGCGACCGAGATGTCGCCGCCAGCTACAGTGTTTGCGTCTGAAATAGTCAGCGATGCCGAAGCGGTGTAACCGTTGTCCAGCGCTTGCGAACCCGATGCAGTGATCGAGACTGCGTCCGCATAGCCAGTTGCGTCGTTGTAAGAGAACGAAGCTTCGCCTGATAGAGAAACGTCCGCAGCAGCTGCGCCAGCGATGGCGACCAGTGCGGTCGAAGTGAGAAGGATGCGTTTCATGATTTTTCCCTCGTGTTAGCATTCCATGAAATGCCGGTAATCCAGCATTGGAAGCTTGTTTGCTCTTATCGACGCTTTGGGTCAACGGGGATGGGACTGTCGGAATTCGACTGTGGCGAATATGATGCAGATACATCACACCGCTATGGGCTGACATCGGCGAATTGCTGCCTTAAACAGCAAATCAATCAAATAACTCACTAATTCGGGGGCGATCATGGGGTTGCAGGACATTCACGAGCGAATCCAAAAGGCCACGGCAAATTCCGGCCGCGACTCGGGTTCTGTGTCGTTGATTGCGGTTTCAAAGATGCAGCCCTCTGAGCGGGTCAAAGCCGTGTTGGACGAAGGCTACCGTATTTTCGGCGAAAATCGAGTGCAGGAAGCGTTGGGAAAGTGGCCCGCATATAAAGAGCAGTATAAAGGCATAGAGTTGCATCTGCTGGGTCCGCTTCAAACTAACAAAGCCCGTCAGGCGATGGAGCTTTTTGACGTAATTCACAGTGTGGACCGCCCAAAGATCGCCAAGACCCTTGCGCGTTTGGCTGACGAAGTCGGTCACTGTCCCGATCTGTTTCTTCAAGTGAACACAGGGGAAGAGCCGCAAAAAGCAGGCGCTCTTCCTGCGGAGGTCGATTCATTTGTGGCTGAGTGCAAGGAACTGGGTCTTCCGGTAATTGGTCTGATGTGCATCCCACCAGTGGACGAAGAGCCTTCGCTGCATTTCGCGTTGCTGGCTAAACTTGCCAAGCGCAATGGATTGGACGGATTGTCCATGGGAATGTCGGGTGACTTTGAAAAAGCAGTAGCGCAAGGCGCCACCCATGTGCGGGTCGGCAGTGCTATCTTCGGGGCGCGTGATTATCCCGCTAAAGCTTAAAGCAAGTGACCGGACTTGGCGGCCTTGGTTGCCAGATAGGATTCGTTGAACCGGTTTTCTCCCACTTGCAGCGGAACGCGTTCGGTCACGACAACTCCGTTTTGCTCCATCATCGCGACTTTGCGCGGATTGTTGGTCATTAAGCGGACGGCGGTGATGCCCAATGATTTGAGGATTTCGCTTCCGATGCGGAAATCCCTCTCGTCGTCTTCGAAACCCAGACGGTGGTTTGCTTCAACCGTGTCAAAGCCCTGATCCTGTAATGAGTACGCCCGCATCTTGTTCGCAAGCCCGATCCCGCGGCCCTCTTGGTTGAGATACAAAAGCATCCCCGCGCCATCTTGGCCCATCTGATCCAGCGCCCCATTTAGCTGTGGGCCACAATCACACTTAAGGCTGCCTAACACGTCGCCGGTAAAACAAGCCGAATGAAGACGGACCAGAACGGGCTTTTCCCGATCAGGGCGACCGATTTCAATCGCGTAGTGCTCTTCCCCGCCGTCTTGCGGTCTGAATACATTCAAGCGACCCGCTTCGGATGCTGTCATCGGCAAACGAGCGGCAACTACTGATGACAGCGGTGACGTGCCTGCAAGGACGGGACCAGCAAGAGACGCCGGAACAACGGTTAAATCGCTTTGTTGCGCCAACTTAAGCGGGTCATCCACATCAACGACTAGAACACTAGGAAGAAGCCGAGCCGATTTCGCGAGCATCAGCGAAAGCCGCGCGATTGCTGGGTCGCCGGATCGCAACGCGATAAGCGGTCCTTTCATAGGGGCGCTCAGGTCGTTGGCCGGGTCGGCAACATCGCGAATCCACGACAGACTGACATCAGGCGGCAGGCTAAGGCGCGCCAGATCCCCGTCATACGCACGGGCTTTCAGCGTTTCGGCACGACGCCCAGTGATCGCCAGAACAATATCCGTTCCCAGCGCCCGTGCATCGGCCAGACGATTCTTGGTCAACGTTTCCGAAGCAAACACCAGCGCCCCCGCCCCTTGGTCAGTCACAACAACAGGCACACCCATACGCAAATCCGACCTTGCGCGGGCAACTCGTTCCGTGATGTCAGGGGCAAATGCCATTCAGTTTCCTTCCAGATCGAAACTTCATCTAGCCAATCGTGACATAAATTGAAACATTTCCCTTGCACCTCACACGTCCGCGTGAGGCAATTGCAGCAATTCTTGTCATTTCATCCAATCGCACTCATC
Organism: uncultured Rhodobacterales bacterium; assembly: GCA_964476515.1. Taxonomy (GTDB): domain Bacteria; phylum Pseudomonadota; class Alphaproteobacteria; order Rhodobacterales; family Rhodobacteraceae; genus JASMHC01. Next base: position 35,903 of record CAYZAY010000003.1, on the reverse strand, counting down.
TGCCGTATTAAGAATACAGGAGGGCACAATAATGGCTCAGGTTAAAAAAATACTTCTGGTCGATGACGACGACGATCTACGCGAGGCTCTGGGCGAGCAGCTTTTGTTGTCGCAGGAGTTTGACGTTTTCGAAGCCGGCAACGGGGCCGAGGCGATTGCCCGCTCAAAAGAGAGCATATTTGACTTGGTCATATTAGATGTTGGTCTACCAGATACCGATGGGCGCGAACTTTGTGCCCTTTTGCGCAAGCAGGGCATGAAATCACCGATTCTTATGCTTACCGGCCACGATACGGACGCCGACACAATCCTTGGCCTTAATTCCGGCGCAAACGATTATGTGACGAAACCATTCAAATTCCCCGTCCTGTTGGCCCGCATCCGTGCACAATTGCGTCAGCACGAGCAATCAGAGGACGCGGCATTCCAGCTTGGACCCTATTCGTTCAAGCCTGCCACAAAGATGCTAGTGACCGAAGAAGACAAGAAAATTCGTCTGACCGAGAAAGAGGCGAATATTCTGAAATTCCTTTATCGCTCGAACGATGCGGTCGTTGCCCGCGATATTTTGCTGCACGAAGTCTGGGGCTACAATGCTGGGGTCACGACGCACACGCTAGAGACACATATCTACCGGCTTCGGCAAAAAATCGAACCAGATCCGTCAAATGCACGCCTACTTGTGACCGAATCCGGCGGATATCGTCTCATAACGTAAGGTTTTCGTAACTTTGATGTGCATCAATCTATGATGTACGCTAGCCTGATAGAAAAGGCGTAATAGAGTTACAGCTTATAACAAGACCCCGCGCATGTCCGGGTTATGACATGCACCTCCCTGTTGGACTGACCCGGGCAATGCCCGGGTCTTTTTTATGGGCCGATCCAGATTGTGTGACCACCACTGATATTGGCTTCAATCGTCGTGCCACCCGAATCTTCGTAAACTGCTATTTTGCCTTGGGTTGGCCCAGAATTGATTTGAAACACAAGCTCGTCTCCGATCACTTCGTACTGCGCATCCATATCGTTGCCATTAAAATTGACCCCGCACGTGGAAGATGTTCGAATTTGAACCTTAATACTCACATCAAAGTCGTATGTGACTACCTTTCCCGCGCCAGAAAAATTAATGAAGTCCTCTTCAATTGAATCAAATTTGCCTTCTCCCACCTTTGGCCAAGCAAACAGGACCTTTGCTTTGATGGACATGTCCTCGTGTACGCTTTGAGGAAAATACGATCTTAAATCTACCATTGACGCCTCCCATTGGTTAACAAACTGTAAGGGGCATCAGGATCGAGTAATTACGTTAACAATTTGTTAACCCTTTTATCCTCGCAGCCCGCCAACCACGCAAAACGAAGCCGATAGGATCAAAAATGCCCTTCACCATCGCCACCTGGAACATCAACTCGGTCCGTCTTCGGGCGCCTATTGTTCAAAAGCTGATGGAAGAAGAAATGCCGGATGTTCTGTGCCTGCAGGAATGTAAAAGCCCTATCGATAAGATCCCGTTCGAGCAGTTCCAAGAGATCGGCTACACCCACATGATTGCCAATGGGCAAAAGGGTTACAACGGCGTCGCGATATTCTCAAAGCTTCCGATGAAAGAAGTTGGGATGAAGGATTTCGCCAATCTTGGTCACGCCCGCCACATCGCCGGACAGCTTGAAAACGGCGTCACGATCCATAACTTCTACGTTCCCGCCGGTGGCGACGTTCCTAACCGCGAGGTGAACGAGAAATTCGGCCAAAAGCTAGATTACCTGACCGAGATGCGGGATTGGTTTCACGCTGAAAAGCCAGAAAAGGCCATCCTTGTGGGTGATCTGAACATTGCCCCGCGTGAAGATGATGTTTGGGATCACAAAAAACTGCTCAAAATCGTCAGCCACACCCCGATTGAAGTCGAACATATGGCCGAGACTCAGGATGCGGGTAACTGGGTCGACGTGACCCGCAAGGATATCCCTGACGGCAAGCTATATAGCTGGTGGTCCTATCGCGCCAAGGATTGGAGCGCGGCTGACAAAGGCCGGCGGTTGGATCACGTTTGGGCCACGCCTGATATCTCGAACGCCTCACACTCCAGCCGCATTTTGCGTGATGTTCGTGGATGGGAAAGACCGTCAGATCATGCGCCTATTTTCGCGACGTTTGATCTTTGACCGCCCATTTGACGAAACGTCGCGCTACTCTTTCTGCACTGCCGCGTTAAAGTCCCGCCAAACTCAGGTGGGAGAATATTCATGGAAGATATCGTCATTTTGTCCGGTGCGCGGACAGCTATTGGCACATTTGGCGGATCACTTGCGGGCATTGCGCCTATCGACTTGGGCGCGACCGTTTCCAAAGCAGCCCTTGAACGTGCGGGCGTCGAAGGCGAACAAATCGGCCACGCCGTATTCGGACACATCATCAACACAGAACCGCGTGACATGTATCTTAGCCGCGTTGTAGCAATGAACGCTGGCGTCCCCGACACGACCCCTGCGATGAACGTGAACCGGCTGTGTGGGTCGGGGCTTCAGGCGATTGTATCGGCGAGCCAGTCATTGATGCTGGGGGATGCAGATTTTGCCCTTGCAGGCGGTGCCGAAAACATGAGCCGTTCGCCATTCATCATCCCTGACCAGCGCTGGGGCGCAAAGATGGGCGACGTCAAAACGCTCGACATGATGTTGGGCGCTTTGAACTGTCCGTTTGGAACGGGGCACATGGGGGTAACGGCCGAGAACGTTTCGACCGAGCATTCTGTATCGCGCGAAGAACAAGACGCGTTTTCAGTCGAAAGCCAGAAACGGGCGGCGGCGGCTATTGAGGCTGGGCATTTCAAGGACCAAATCGTCCCTATCGACGTAAAGCGCCGACGCGAAGTGGTGGCCTTTGACACCGATGAACATCCCAAGCCAACGACGATGGAAACGCTTGCCGGATTGCGTCCTGTGTTCAAAAAAGACGGCTCGGTCACTGCGGGCAATGCGTCTGGTATCAACGACGGAGCGGCCTCGGTCGTTCTTGCGACGGCTTCATCCGCTGAAAAGGCTGGCCTGAACGCGCGGGCTCGCATTCTGGGGTATGCCCACGCTGGCGTCCGCCCCGAAGTCATGGGTATCGGACCCGTTCCAGCTGTCGAGTCCTTGCTCAAACGTATCGACATGACCGCCGACCAATTCGACGTGATTGAATCCAACGAAGCTTTCGCGGCTCAGGCATTGGCTGTGAACAAGAACCTTGGTCTTGACCCTGCCAAGGTGAATCCAAACGGCGGAGCCATCGCGCTTGGTCACCCTGTTGGCGCAACAGGGGCGATCATCACAATCAAAACAATGTACGAATTGGAACGCACCGGCGGCCGTTATGGTCTGATCACCATGTGCATCGGCGGAGGTCAGGGCATCGCAATGGCGATTGAACGACTCTGATCAAGCAGTTTCAGGATAGTCCCGAAGGAAGACCCAACGGTCACCTTCGGACATATCCGGCTGGTAGCGATAACCGCCAAGATCGAAATCCTTGATGCCTTCGGGATCGGTCAAGCGACGCTGGATCACGAAGCGTGCCATCGACCCACGGGCTTTCTTGGCAAAGAACGAGACAATCTTAGCTTCGCCGTTTTTCACTTCCATGAAGACGGGCGTGATAACCCGCAGCTTTAGCGCCTTGGTATCTGCTGCACCGAAGTATTCCTGACTGGCGCAGTTGATCAGCGTGTCGGTGCCCAGTTCTAGGGCCTGCAAAACCAGAGCTTTGGAAATCTGCGTCCCCCAATAGTCGTAGAGGTTTCTACCGCGTCGGGTTTTCAAACGGCTTCCCATTTCAAGACGATACGGCTGGATCGCATCCATCGGGCGAAGAACCCCGTAGAGACCCGACAGGATCCGCAAATGATCCTGCGCCCAGTCCAATTCTTCCTGCTCCAACGATGACGCTTCAAGCCCGATATAGGTGTCTCCTGCAAAAGCATGGACCGAGGGTCGGATCGCTTCACGCACGGGATCGGCCTCAAATACCTTGAACCGATCACGGTTCAGGCGCGCCAAATCTGGGGAAAGGTCCATCAGTTTCTTAAGATCACCAAGTGTTAGGCCACGCATGGTTTTGGACAGGCGCACGGCATCGTCCTGAAATTCAGGTTGCGTGATTTCACCCCCGACAGGTGACCAATCCAGACGTTTCGCAGGTGAAATAACGACCAGCATGAACTTCCCCCAAATGCTTTGCGAAAGGTCTAACCCGCCTCGCGCAGGACGTCCAGAAACGCTGCGCCAAAACGTTCGGCTTTACGGTCACCTAACAGGCGTTCTATTGCGGTCCCGTCACCACCCCTTAGCTGGGCCACCTTGGCCAATTGCGAAGCGGAACAGCTTAGCGGCTTGTCCATGCCTTCGGGACCTCGGGTCAGATCGGCCTGTACCTCTAGCAAACGATCATAAACGTTGCCTGCGTCCTTACCGGCCAATTTCCTGCGGCTCGGGTGCATTTCTGGCACATCCTTGGCAACGACCGAAAGAAACGCATCGCCGTAGCGTTCAAGTTTCTTCGCCCCGATCCCGTTGATCCGCGCCATATCATCCAGCGTATTGGGTCGTGCCTCGGCCATTTCGATCAGGGTTCGATCCGGAAAGATTATATAAGCCGGAACGCTGGCCTGTTCAGCCAACGCCCGACGCTTGGCTTTCAGCGCAGACAGCAGTGGAGCGTCTTCTTCTGAAACCATCTCTTTGACCGCCGGTCGGCGTTTGGCGGCTTTGATAGTGTCTTGCCGCAGCTCTATCGTCGCTTCGTCCCTCAGAATAGGCAGGGCTGCATCGGTCATCACCAACGCCCCATGCCGTTCGGCGTCGGGTCGGATCAAATCGTGCCCCATCATCTGTCGAAATATCGCCTGCCATTGGGGGCGGGAATAGTCTTTACCCACACCAAAGGTCGGTAGCTGATCATGGTTCCGACCCATGACCTTATCCGTTTCATTGCCCAACAGAATGTCGATCAAATGCCCGGCGCCAAAACTCTCTTTCGTTCTTAGGATCGCGGACAGTGCTTTTCGCACCGCCAATGTCCCATCGAACGTCATCGGGGGCACATCGCAGAGATCGCAATTGCCGCACTTAATATCGCTCTCGTCAAAATACCCCAGCAAGGATTCGCGGCGGCACTTCAGCGCCTCGGCCAACCCTAGCAGAGCGTTCAACCGTCCATGATCCGCCATGCGTCTTTCTGGGGGTGCCAATCCTTCGTCGATCTGACTGCGGCGCAGGCGAATATCTTCGGGTCCAAAAAGCGTTAGCGTTTCGGCGGGTGCCCCATCGCGCCCAGCACGGCCGATTTCCTGATAGTAAGCCTCAATCGACTTGGGCAGATCGGCGTGGGCTACCCATCGGATATCCGGCTTGTCGATCCCCATGCCAAAGGCAACCGTGGCCACAACGATCAACCCGTCCTGACGTTGGAATTGGGTTTCAGTTTCGCGGCGCGCGTCTGCATCCATGCCTCCGTGATAGTGCATCGCCTTGTGCCCGGCCTCTCGTAACGCCTGCGCAAGGACTTCGGTCTTTGCCCGCGTTCCACAATAGACAATTCCTGACTGCCCTTTGCGCGCATCCGCAAAGTCCAAGATTTGACGGCGCGGACCGTCCTTGGATGCAAAGTTCAGGTGAATGTTCGGGCGATCAAAGCCGCGAAGGAACGTTGTTGGCTCTTCCCCGCCAAATAGTCGTGCCACGATTTCTTCGCGGGTTTCCTGATCCGCCGTGGCCGTAAAGGCGGCAAGCGGCACATCCAAGGCTTGCCGTAGCTCACCAATCCGCAGGTAGTCTGGCCGGAAATCGTGACCCCATTGGCTAACGCAATGGGCTTCGTCGACGGCTATCAAAGACACGTTGATCCGGCGCAGCAGGTTTATCGCTGATCCAGCCGCCAACCGCTCTGGCGCCATATAGAGCAGCTTTAGCCGCTCTGCATCCAGCGCCTCAAACACCTCGTCCGTTTCTTCCTGCGTGTTGCCAGATGTTAACGCCCCTGCTTCAACACCTGCCAAGCGAAGCGCCCGAACCTGATCCCGCATCAACGCGATCAGCGGGGAAATCACCACGGTAACGCCATGCCGCGCCAATGCTGGCAATTGAAAGCATAGGGATTTGCCGCCGCCGGTTGGCATGATAGCCAACACGTTTTGGCCCGCTGACACGCAATCCACGATTTCGGCCTGTCCTGGCCGAAACGATTCAAATCCGAAAACGTCACGCAATAGCGTGTCGCGGTTGTTCATTTGGGAACCCTGTTTGGCTTGTTGTCTGCTCTTAGGGCAACAATTTCACACTAAGGAATTGTGAACAAGCCATAGGCATAGGGATACCAATAAATTGCCAAGAGTGCCCTACGGTCAGTTAACTTACGCAGCCTACGTCGAGTGCTCCAAGCTTGAAGCAAAGCAAATGCAAGAAGATTGGGCATGACGGCGGAGAGAGCGATCTATTTCTCTCCCCCGGCGCACAGATGTGGACCGAGCGTAAATTCCTGTTCCCGAAATCTTACGTGGCCTACAAACCCAAGACGTAGATTTACATGAACAAGAACCGGTTGTTCTGAAGGATAATCTGAATTGCGATCAGACCGATAAACGCCACAAGCGGGGCAAGATCCAGCGGGCCTGTATCTGGCAAAATCTTTCGGATTGGCGTGTAGATAGGCTCAAGCAAACGCGACAGACCGTTCCAGATCGAGTTGACCATCGGCTGATAGGGATTCAGCACCTGAAACGAAATCAACCAGCTCATGATGATATGAGCGATCATGATGAACCAAACGACGTCGATGATAAGCATCAAAATCATATAGAGAGACTGCATTTCCGCGTTTCCTTTTCGTTTCCGCTGCAACAGGTAAGGTCTCTGCCCTCAAAGGGCAAGAGTGCCGCGGGGTCTCTGTTGACCCCTGCGCGATAGACGTCGAATACAGGCGCCAAGGAGACCGCCTATGTACCCTCTCATCCGTTTTGCCGGTGAAATCATCAAGTTCCGCAACAAGCCGATTGGTTTGTTTGAGCCGCACATCTCGACCCATCGCTGTATGCCATGGGACATCGACCCTTGGATGGAGCTGAACAACGGACGCACCTTGACGCTATATGACCTTGCTCGGGTGCCATATTTCATTCGGTCGGGTGCCATAAAAATTCTAAGCCAGAAGAAATGGCGGGTCACAGTCGCTGGCGTAACGGTCCGCTATCGTCGCCGGATTACCGCTATGGAAAAGATCACGATCTATTCCAAGTTCATCGGCTGGGATGATCGGTTTTTTTATACAGAACAATCCATTTGGAAGAAGAACGGCGAGTGCGCCAATCAGGTCGTCGTCCGCTCGGCTATTGTAGGCGACCAGGGTATTATTGACCCGAAACAGCTGGCCGAAGCCTATGGCTTTGATGGGGACTCTCCCGAAATGCCAGCGTGGGTTTTGAATTGGATCGAAGCTGAAAATTCGCGGCCTTGGCCGCCCGAGAATTCTCCGCTTGCCTAAAAGGTTAATACACGGCCATATTGACCGTCTACGGGGATAAGGGGCAAAAAAGTGGAAGTTTCTAACAGGAAACGAATTTGGGGATGGTTCTTTTTTGACTGGGCCAGCCAGCCATATAACACCTTGCTGATCACCTTTATTTTTGGCCCCTATATCAACGAACTTATCGGCGACGGTGTGAAAGCGCAGGCCATGTGGGGGTACGGCATTGGGGCTGCAGGCATCGTGATCGCAATCCTTGCCCCGATCCTTGGGGCTGTTGCGGATACCTCTGGCAGTCGCATGAAGTGGATCTGGTTTTTCTCAATCCTTTACGTCATTGGCTCGGCTGGGCTTTGGCTCGCGGCGCCTGACAGTTTTAACCTTTTGATGATCCTCACCCTGTTTGCGGTGGGAATGATCGGGATGGAGCTGGCGACGATCTTCACGAATTCCATGCTGCCCGAGCTGGGAACGAAAGAAGAAATCGGCCGTATCTCTGGGAATGGTTGGGCCTTTGGCTATGTAGGCGGGTTGTTCGCACTGATAATCATGCTGGCCCTGTTTGCTGAAAGCGCTGAAACCGGCAAAACGGTTATTGGCCTATCTCCGGCCCTTGGGTTGGACGCAGAAGCCCGCGAAGGCACCCGCTTCGTCGGCCCGCTGACATCCGTCTGGTACATCATCTTCATGGTCCCGTTCTTCCTTTGGGTTCGCGAACCACGGTCAATCAAGGCCCCCAAGGGCGCGATTTCGACGGCCCTCAAAGCTCTGGGTAAGACACTGAAATCATTGCCATCCACCCCATCACTGTTCGCGTATCTTGCGTCTTCAATGTCCTATCGCGACGCACTGAACGGGCTTTACGCGTTCGGCGGAATCTATACCGCAGGCGTACTGGGCTGGTCGGTCGTCGACACCGGTGTCTTTGGCATTATCGCCATTATATTTGGCGCGTTATTCGCTTGGCTTGGTGGTCGGGCGGACGAGCGGTTTGGTCCGAAACCTGTGATTTCGGCTTCAATCGTGTTGCTGCTACTTGTCACCGTCAGCTGCATCCTTGTTTCCCGCGACAGCGTCTTTGGCGTTCAGGTCAGCGCGGATAGCAGCCTACCGGATATCGCGTTCTACGTGATTGGCGCATTGATCGGAGCTTTGGGTGGAATGATCCAGTCGGCAAGTCGGTCTATGATGGTCCGTCAAGCAAACCCCGAGCGGATGACAGAAGCGTTCGGGCTATATGGTTTCGCAGGAAAATCAACCAGTTGGGTAGCGCCCATTTCGGTTGGTGCAACGACTATGGCCACAGGGTCCCAGCAGCTTGGCATCATACCCTTGGTCGTTCTTTTCGCTCTTGGACTTTTCCTGCTTCGATATGTTGATTCGGATCCTAAATCTGGTGGCTAATCACAAGATTTATAAAATTTCCTTTTGACATACGCAAAATCTGTGGCACGCTTCCCTTAATCGCAACAAACGAAAGGAGGTGGTCCAGTGTCTAGAGACATATTGGAAAGAGGTGTCGGAACAGTTTGGAGGATACTTTCGTAGAGGCAGCCCTCTGCGACAGAACCCCAAATTGGTGAGCGCCTAACCGGCCGCCTCCCAAAAATCTCGAAGGGTCGTCCAGTTGCGTAAGGACGACCCTTTTCGTTTTCGTTTGATGACATTTGTAATATTTGTACATCGAAACACTACAAATGCCCCCATGCTCCAAATTAATGAAAACATCACGATCGAAGACTGGGAACTGACCGAGCAATTCATCCGCGCGTCAGGCCCTGGGGGGCAGAACGTTAACAAAGTCTCAACCGCCGTCGAGCTGCGGTTCGAGGCCGCCCGATCCCCCAATCTGACCGATGCTGTTAAGCGCCGCTTAAAGAAAATCGCTGGCCGTCGCTGGACGACCGAAGGGGCCATCGTTCTACAAGTTTCCGAAGAACGTAGCCAAGCCCGCAACCGCGAAATCGCCCGCCAAAGATTGGCCGACCTGATCCGCAAAGCCCTGTTCGTCCCCAAACGCCGGATCGCAACACGCCCCACACTCGGATCAAAAAAACGTCGTTTGAAAGCGAAGAAGGAAAGGGGCGAGGTAAAGGCGCTTCGGGGGAAGATCGACTCTGAGGATTAATCATCTTTTGTCCTGAAATATTCCCGGGGAGCGCGAGGGGCTGGCCCCTCGCCATCGCGACGCGCAAAGCGCGGCGCAATTAAAGAGCTACAGCGGGCGCTCCATGAAATAGACGAAGTCGCGCATATCCTTTGGGAAATCATCAGGGTGCGGCATGTCGGTGAAGCCAACACTTTCATATAGCGCTCTGGCGTGGGTCAGGATTTTGGCCGAGCTAAAGATCACGCGGCTGTAGCCGTCTTGTTTCATCTGCGCCAACATCGCCGTCAAAAGCCGCTGGCCCAGCCGATGCCCTCTGCCCTTTGGGTCCACGAATAGGCGTTTGATCTCTGCAGTGTCGGGTTCGGCCCCTAGGTACATCACACAGCCAACGGCCTGTCCCTCTAATTCGGCAAGCAGAATAGCGCCTTGGGGTCTGGCGTGGATGATATGGAGGTTGTCGACGGTTCGTTTGTAGGCGACCGGCTCAAAGGCTTTGAGGATGGTTTCGCGGTGTTCAGGGAACTCTTCGATGTGCGAATTTGCCCATTCATAGGACACTACCCGTGCTGCTTCAAAATCGGCGTCTGTTTGTGCCAGTCGAATGGATATTTCTGCCATTGTGTTTCGTTCCCCCCCCCCGTCTTTGGGACAAGGCTAACAGATCATCCCCAAAACAAAAACGGCGGCCCCGAAGGACCGCCGTTTCTAGCGTTGTTTTACATGAGCGCTTAGCTGCGGCCCTTCCATGGAACCAACTTGCGTTCTGCAATGCGCATCAGCGTGTCGATACCAAACCCGATGGCGCCAATCAGGATGATACCCAAAAGAACGATGTCGGTTTGTTGGAACTTCGACGCGGCCATGATCATAAAGCCTGCACCGTTCACACCCGAAACAAGTTCGGCTGCGACCACTGTGCCCCAGCAGACACCCATTGCCACGCGGGCACCGGTGAAAATCTCGGGCAATGAGTTCGGCACGATAACCTGACGCAGGATTTGTGGCTTGGACGCCCCCAGCGAATAGGCTGCGTGGATCTTGGTGATGTTCACACCAGACACACCCGAGCGCGCAGCGATAATCATGATCCAGAAGGCTGCAAGGAACAGCAGGATAATTTTACTTTCCTCGTCGATGCCGAACCAGATGATCATCAGCGGGATCAAAGCAAGCGGTGGAACAGGGCGCATGAACTCGACGATTGGATCAAACCAACCGCGTGGCCAGTTTGCCAGACCCATTGCATAGCCAAGGGGAATACCCAGAAGTGCGCCGAAGAAGAAACCTGCGATCACGCGGAACAGCGAGATGCCCAAGTGTTCGTGCAACAGGTAACCACGATAGCCTTCTGTGGCGATTTCCATGAACCGTTTGACCACGCTTTCGGGTGGCGGCAGGTACAGTGGATCCATCTGCAGACCTGATGGCGGTCTAAAGACAATCGCACCTTTGGCGCTAAGAGAGAAATTACCCGATGACGTGCGGATGGATTCACCAGCTGAGAGAGGCTCTCCGTCGATGGCAACGATTTTGGCACCATCTTTACGTTTGGAGTCGTCGTTTTTGTCAAACAGCAGAGTTTCCGAGCGCGAGGCGATCATCGCCAGTGAGTCGTCTTTTGCCATGCCTTCACCAGGATCGACCGAGAAGCTTTCTTTTTTCTCGCCCAGTGGTGCGACACGGACGTGGACGGTTGCGTCGTCACGATCTCCGTTTGCATCTTCTACGGTGTAGACAAAGCTGGTTTCGCCAACGAACGGTGCCGGAGCGTGCAAAAAGCCCGGGATGTACGATGATCCGGTGAACGAGCCCCAGATTAGCAGGATCGTCAAAACCGAAATGACCGAAGCCCAGCGGTTTGGTCGCACAGCGCTTTCATCTCCGAAGGTCACTGTTTTCAGCGATGTGAAGTCTTTTGTTGCGCTACTAACCAGGAAACTGATCAGCAGAAATGAGCCTGTAAAGATCGCCGCATAGACGACAAGAATGATTATTCCGATCATGATCCATCCTCCGTACGGCCCATAATTTCCTCT
>CAYZAY010000003.1:18324-24241 GCA_964476515.1 uncultured Rhodobacterales bacterium | reverse complement strand
CCAGATCATGGTGAGGATTTCTTCACGCGTCTTTGCGTAGCCGTCAGCCTTTTTGACTTCGCGCAGGTCGCCGTCGACGCCCATGTCAGCGAATGGCAGGCGGTATTCTTTGTGAAGACGTCCCGGGCGGGGTGCCATAACGACCAGACGCTCGCCCAGAAGCAGGGCTTCTTCGACCGAGTGGGTGATCAGGATGATCGTTTTGCCGGTTTCTTTCCAAAGCTTCAGAACCAGACCCTGCATCTTTTCGCGGGTCAGCGCGTCGAGTGCGCCAAGGGGTTCGTCCATAAGGATAACGTCTGGGTCATTAGCCAGACACCGTGCCAGAGCAACACGCTGCTGCATACCGCCGGAAAGTTCAAAGATCGCTTTGTCTTTGAAATCGCCAAGACCGGTGACATCCAGAAGATGGTCGACGTTTTCGCCCCATTGGGCTTCTTTCTGACCCGCCATGCGAGGACCAAAGCTTACGTTTTCACGTACGCTCATCCACTCAAACAGGGCGCCTTGCTGGAAGACCATACCGCGTTCGGCGTCGGGGCCGGTTACTGTGTGGCCATTCAATTCGATTGTGCCTTCGGTTGGTGCCAGAAACCCTGCGACGATGTTCAGCAAGGTAGTTTTGCCACAGCCCGATGGGCCGAGAACGCTCATCAGCTCGCCTTGTTTAAGGTCGAGAGATACGTCCTCAAGTGCCTGTACGTGGCTGCCGTTTGGCAACTCGAAGCGCATAGAGATATTTTTGATGGATAATCCGCTCATCCCACTCACTTTCGGAAAGGGTGAAAAAATGTAGCGGGGCCAACGCGTTAGGTGTCGGCCCCGCTAACGGGAGGTATTACATGCTGCCAGCGTCAGCCAGTGGTCCGGTGTTTACCGCACCTTCGTAGCTGTCTAGCGCACCGTCGATAGCACCAGCATCCACAAAGACGTCTGCAACGCCTTTCATGAAGTTCTGGGCATTGCCACCGAGCCATGCTGCGCTCAGTTGCTCGTCAACAGTTGGGAAGGTGAACGTAGCGATAGTTTCTGCGGTCGATTCTTCGTCCATGCCTGCATCTTTAGCAATCAGTGGAAGCATTGCTGCCTGGTTGGCTTCGTCAGCCCACATTGCGTTCGCGTCTGCAGTCACTTTCAGGAACTTCGCAACAGTGTCGCCGTTTTCAGCAACCCAGTCAGCAGGACCCGAGGTGACGTCGAATACGAGGATACCAAGTGCGGTTTTCTCGTCGCCGGTCAGCAGAACGTTACCGTGCTCAAGTGCGCGACGGAGCGAGCCGCCCCAGCCACAGAACATGTCGATTGCACCCTGTGCGATCGCTGCTGCGCCATCCGGTGGATCCATGTCGACAACGTCCATTGACGAAATGTCTACGCCGAAGTGGTTCATCTGGCTTAGGAAGCCGTAGTGAGCCGCGGTACCGAGTGGCACGGCCACTTTTTTACCGGCAAGCTCGCCCGCATTTGATGCGTCGATTTCCAGCTCGGAACGGACAACGCAGTTGTCGTTGTCAGCGTAGGATACAGCGACGTCGAGGATCTGAAGATCCTGACCAGCCGACGTTGCAACAACGAACGGAGGCAGACCTTGGCTGACAGACAGCTGAACGTCGCCAGACGCCATAGCTGCAGACATTTTCACGCCAGACTCAAAGCTGACCCAGTTGATGCCCATTCCCAGAGCTTCTTCATAGGTGCCCATCTGCTTGGCATATTCAAATGGCATTGGCCATTCGAGGAAATACGCAACAGTGATGTCTGCGTTTGCTTGTGCGCCAGTTAGCATGGCTGCACCTGCAACGGCGCTCATCAGTTTGGTTTTAATTTTCATAGTTTTCTCCCGTTGGTTTCAACAAATTAGGCTTCTAGTGGCCCAAGTCGAATGGACGCAATTTGCGCCTCGATCCTGATCCGAGCCGAAAAAGAGATTCTAATCAACGTTTTTCATTTTGATCAAATTTCGATTCTTTCAATCATGAGTCCAATTTTTGGCACGCCTTTACTGCCTAATTTCAAGGTGTTACGAATTTGTCGTTCTGTTTGTCAGCAAAAAATGCGCTCAAATTGGACCTAATATGAAAATAGAACTGGACCTATTTTCATAAAGTCCGCTGTCGTTCTCTTACTTTATAACAGGCGGAACGAATCCCGCCGCTTCATACATGCCAAATTGGCCCAAGCTTTCAGGTGAGAACAATGGACGGAAACCTATACGATAACGACCTTTCGGGTGTAGTTGCTGCTGATAAGGCGCATGTTTGGCATCATCTGTTACAGCACAAGCCGCTTGAAGAAGGCGATCCGCGGATCATCGTCGAAGGCAAAGGCATGCGTGTTTGGGACCAGAACGGCAAAGAATATATCGATGGCGTTTCCGGCGGTGTTTGGACCGTAAACGTAGGCTACGGCCGTGAAGCTATTGCCGACGCAGTTCGCGATCAACTGATGAAGCTTTGCTACTTTGCGCAGACTGCCGGGTCTGTTCCAGGGTCGCTTTTTGCCGAAAAATTGATCAGCAAAATGCCCGGGATGAGCCGCGTTTATTACACCAACTCTGGTTCGGAAGCGAACGAGAAGGTGTTCAAAATGGTCCGCCAGCTTGCGCATAAGAAATACGACGGCAAGAAAACCAAGATCCTTTATCGCAACCGCGATTACCACGGATCGACCCTTGCGACGATGTCAGCAGGCGGTCAGGACGAGCGCAACGCGCAGTATGGGCCGTTTGCACCTGATTTCGTTCGCGTTCCACATTGCATGGAGTATCGCAAAGACGAACTAGGCCTTGGTCACCTGTCAGGCGAAGAGTTCGGTCGCGCGGCTGCCGATCAGATCGAAGAAGTCATCCTGCGCGAAGGTCCTGAAACCGTTGGTCTGCTTTGCCTTGAACCCGTCACTGCGGGCGGCGGCGTTATCGAGCCTCCTTTGGGATATTACGAGCGTGTACAGGAAATCTGTAAGAAGCATGACGTTCTGCTTCACATCGACGAAGTTGTTTGCGGCGTTGGTCGTACCGGTACTTGGTTTGGTTACCAACAGTACGGCATCAAGCCGGATTTCGTCACCATGGCCAAAGGTGTTGCATCGGGCTACGCGGCGATTGCTTGTTGTGTGACCACTGAAGAAGTCTTTGAGCGGTTCAAGGACGACTCGTCTGATCCGCTGAACTACTTCCGGGATATCTCGACCTTTGGTGGCTGTACTGCTGGCCCTGCTGCAGCGCTGGTCAACATGCAGATCATCGAAGACGAAGAGCTTTTGGATAATTGCTCCAAGATGGGCGAGCGGATGAAAGCGAACCTGCACGCGCTGATGGAAAAGCATCAGGTGATTGGTGACGTTCGTGGCAAGGGTCTGTTCCTTGGTGCCGAACTTGTTGCCGACCGCGACACAAAAGAACCTGTCGAAGAAAAGCTTGCCCAAGCCGTCGTTGGTGAATGTGCGGCGCAGGGTGTTTTGATCGGTGTCACCAACCGTTCGATCCCGGGTCGCAACAACACGCTGTGCTTCTCGCCTGCTTTGATATCGACCGCTGACGATATCGACGCGATCACCGATGCGGTCGATAAAGCTTTGACCAAGATCTTCGGGTAAGCTCGTGTGGCTTGAACCAATAACGCTTAGGGGGCAGCACGTTGTGTTGGCCCCTTTGTCTTTGGATCACCTATCTGATCTGCAGGAAGCTTGCGAAGACGGTCAGCTATACGATCTTTGGTACACTATGATCCCCCGTCCCGAGGGTATGGAGGCTGAGATAAACCGGCGTTTGGGGCTGCAAGAGGCCGGGTTAATGGTGCCGTTCTCGGTGCAGACTCCGGATGGCAAGACCGTGGGCATGACGACCTATATGAATATCGACGCCGCAAATCGACGGGTTGAAATCGGGTCGACGTGGTATCGAAAGGCCGTGCAGCGGTCACCTTTGAACACCGAAGCAAAGCTGATGCTGCTGGGGCACGCGTTCGAGGACAAATCAAGCATCGCGGTCGAGTTTCGCACTCATTTCGTGAACCTTCAGTCGCGAAACGCGATTGAGCGGCTTGGGGCAAAGTTCGACGGGGTTCTGCGCAACCATATGATCATGGCGAACGGGACTATTCGCGATACGGCGGTGTATTCGATCCTTCAAACCGAATGGCCAACGGTAAAAACGCACCTTGAGCACAAGCTGAAGATGCCCCGATAAGTCATCTATATTGCCAGATTGCAGCGGCGATAAGACCAGTTTAACGTATCGGTATGGCTCTTCCTGTCGATACCTTCTTTTTGTCGCCCGATGCACAGGGCACTTTGCAGTCTCAAATCCAACAGATGATCGCCGAGGGCATTCTGTCCGGACGGTTTCTAAAGGGTGAAAAGCTGCCGTCCTCGCGTGCTTTGGCCAAACACTTGGGTGTCAGCCGGATTACCGTGACGCTGGCCTATACCGAGCTTTTGGCGAATGATTATCTAGAGGCGCGTGACAGGTCCGGCTATTTCGTTTCATCCAACGCGCCAGAACCACCGGCATTTCCACAACGAGCTCCGCTAGAAGACGCGGTCGATTGGGCAAGCGCCTTGGGCCAGACCTTTACGGGCGGCGTCACGCCAGTAAAGCCGGGTGACTGGGCGGACTTTAAATATCCGTTTGTTTACGGTCAGACCGACCCCGGGCTGTTTGACCACGCCAACTGGAGGCTTTGTGCACTTCAGGCGTTGGGGTTGAAAGACTTTGGGTCAATGACTCAGGATTACTACGATCAGGACGATCCAAAACTGATCGAATACGTCGTCCGCCATTCGCTTCCTAGGCGGGGCATCGCGGCGCGGCCCGAGGAAATTCTGATCACGCTGGGCGCTCAAAACGCGTTGTGGCTGACGGCGCAGGTTCTTTTGGATGAAAACAAACGGGCGGTTATCGAAAACCCTTGTTACCATTCATTGCAGGACGTGCTGACCCAGCGCCAATGCAAGCAAACGCCGGTTGATGTAGATTCTGACGGGTTGCCGTCCGATCAGATACCCGACGACACTGACGTTGTTTTCACAACGCCCAGCCACCAATGCCCGACCACCGCAACGATGCCGGTTAAAAGGCGGCAAGAGCTGTTGAACCGTGCGCGCGAAATCGGGGCGATTGTTGTTGAAGACGACTATGAATTTGAGATGTCATACCTGACGCCACCGTCGCCATCGCTTAAGTCGCTGGATCGGGACGGGCGTGTGATCTATGTCGGCAGTTTTTCAAAATCGCTCTTCCCGGGTTTGCGGCTTGGGTACCTGGTGGGCTCTGAACCCTTTATCCGAGAGGTACGCGCGCTAAGAGCGACAGTGCTGCGCCATCCCCCCGGACAAATTCAAAGAACTGCCGCTTATTTCCTAGGGCTGGGGCATTACGATGCGCTGATACGCCGGATGCTTAAAGCGATGCACGACCGGCGCAACGCAATGGAAGAGGCTATTTCATACCACGGTTTAAAGGTCGCTGGTCGCGGTGCCTTTGGCGGATCGTCGTTGTGGATGGAAGGGCCTGAAGGGTTGGATACATCAAAGCTGGCTGAAGACCTGAAAGAGAAAAGCGTACTCATCGAACCGGGGGCGCCATTTTTCTCGCGCGAGAACGCGCCGAAGAATTTCTATCGGCTGGCCTATTCATCGATTCCTGCAGGTAAGATTCCGGAAGGAATCAAGCACATCGCGGATGCTATGAATCGGAACTGGACATAACCCGATTCTGTATTTGGACCTAACAGAAGTAATTTCCGCGCCGTAATCATGAAAACGATTTCGGTGGATGATTCCGCCTGTTTACCCACGCCATCAGGAGCCTGTCCCAAATGAAAATGACAACCGAAGAAGCCTTCGTCAAAACTCTACAGTCGCACGGCATCCAGCATGCCTTTGGAATTATCGGTTCGGCAATGATGCCTATTTCGGA
>CAYZAY010000003.1:0-18224 GCA_964476515.1 uncultured Rhodobacterales bacterium | reverse complement strand
GAAGAAGTTCGTGACCCTTCGCGCGTTGGCGAAGTGCTTGCACGCTGCATTGCGCAAGCTAAGCGTCTTTCCGGTCCAGTTCAGCTAAACATTCCTCGTGACATGTGGACTCAGGTCATCGACATTGAGATCCCAACACCGATCGAATTCGAAGCCTCTTCGGGCGGTGCGAATTCGGTTGCTGAAGCAGCTGAGATCATTTCGAACGCGAAGAACCCAGTGATCCTAAATGGCGCGGGTGTTGTTCTTTCAAAAGGCGGCATCGAAGCTTCCAAAGTTCTGGCCGAGCGTCTGGACGCACCGGTTTGTGTTGGCTACCAGCACAACGACGCATTCCCGGGTAACCACCCAATGTTTGCCGGCCCTCTGGGCTACAACGGTTCGAAGGCGGGCATGGAGCTGATCAAAGAAGCAGACGTTGTTCTTTGCCTTGGTACACGCCTGAACCCATTCTCGACACTTCCAGGTTACGGCATGGAATACTGGCCTGCAGATGCGAAAATCATTCAGGTTGATATCAACCCGAACCGCATTGGTCTGACCAAGAAAGTTACCGTTGGTATCGTTGGCGACGCTGCCAAAGTTGCAAACGGCATCCTTGAACAACTGTCCGACACTGCAGGCGATGAAGGTCGCGCTGATCGCAAATCTCGCGTCGCACAGGCGAAATCGGCTTGGGCACAGCAGCTGTCTTCGATGGACCACGAAAACGACGATCCGGGCACCGACTGGAACGTTCGCGCACGTGCAGACAAGCCTGATTGGATGAGCCCACGCATGGCATGGCGCGCAATTCAGGCGGCTTTGCCTCGTGAAGCGATCATCAGCTCGGACATCGGCAACAACTGCGCGATCGGTAACGCTTACCCGTCGTTCGACGAAGGCCGCAAATACCTTGCACCGGGCCTGTTCGGTCCTTGCGGATACGGTCTTCCAGCGGTTGCTGGCGCGAAAATCGGTTGTCCAGACGTACCAGTTGTTGGTTTCTCGGGTGACGGCGCATTCGGCATCGCGGTGAACGAACTGACAGCTATCGGTCGCGGCGAATGGCCTGCGGTTACTCAGATCGTATTCCGCAACTACCAGTGGGGCGCTGAAAAGCGTAACTCGACACTTTGGTTCGACGACAACTTTGTTGGCACCGAGCTGGACACCAATGTTTCATACGCTGGCATCGCCAACGCATGTGGCCTGAAAGGTGTTGTCGCCCGCACTATGGATGAGCTGACAGATGCGCTGAACCAAGCGATCAAAGATCAGATGGAGAACGGTGTAACCACACTGATCGAAGCCATGATCAACCAGGAACTGGGTGACCCGTTCCGTCGCGACGCTATGAAGAAGCCAGTCGAAGTGGCCGGCATCAGCGCGGACGACATGGTTGAGCAGCAGGTCTGAGGACCTGAATGGAGCTTCCATTTGATCTGACCTCTTTTCAGGGAGGTTATCTGGCCGCCGCACTTGTTGCGGCGGCCTTTATTCGTGGACTTAGCGGTTTTGGCTTTTCGGCGATCATCATTTTGTTGGCGTCGCTGATAACAAATCCATTGCCACTGATCCCTGTCATCTTTGCCTGCGAAATTGGCATGACGGCGTTTCAGGCCAAGGGGATATTCCCGTACATCCAGTGGAAAAAGGTCGGCATTTTGCTGTTTGGGTCGGCTGTTGCGGTTGTTCCCAGCGTGGCCCTGATGGCGCGGCTGGATCCCGATCAGGTGCGGATCATCATCGCTACGCTTATTCTTACGCTAAGCTTGCTATTGCTGTCCGGATTTTCGTTCGGGCGCATCGTTGGCAACAAGGGCAATTTCGCTGCGGGTGTCGCGTCTGGAATGGCCAATAGCGCGGGTGTAGGCGGGTTGGTCACGGCGGCATTCTTTTCTGCCCAACCCATTGAGGCTGCCGTATTCCGCGCAACGATGATTGTCTTTCTGACCGGCCTCGACATTCTGACGCTTCCGGTCATGGGATCGCATGGTTTAATCGGTCCGGACTCTGTCCGCGCGTTTCTAATCGCGTTCCCGCTTCTTGGCTTGGGTGTCTGGCTTGGGTCCATCGGGTTCAGTCGAATTTCACAGTCAAACTTCCGGCGGTTGGTTATTCTGATGCTGACCGCACTTTCTTTATTCAACGTTGGCAAGGTAATCCTATGACCATGACTCCCGAGACTCTTCTTGCATCTGCACGTTCAGACAACCGCCCCGTAATCGCGATGAGCGAAGGCGAAGATCCGCGGATTGTCGAAGGCGCTTTGGCGGCGCGGCATGCAGGGATTGCGGATATCGTTTTGGTTGGTCGCAAGGCCGAAGTGTCCGCTCAGCTTGAGGCGTGTGGGGCCGCAGGAACCGACGGTGTGTCGATCCATGATCCTGCGACGTCCGAACTGACTGGTTCATTTGCCGAAGCTTTCTATGAGCTGCGCAAGCACAAGGGTGTCGACATGGACCGCGCCGCGCGCGAGGTTCGCAATCCGCTGGTTTATGCGGCCATGTTGGTTCGGCTTGGCCATGCCGCTGGCACTGTAGGCGGTGCTGTTGCAGCGACACCGGACATCGTTCGCGCAGCGCTGCAAGTGATCGGGAAAGCGCCGGATGCGCCGCTTGTGTCGTCGTTCTTCCTGATGTTCCCGCCTTCGGAGACTGGTCGCCCGATGGTTTACGCCGATTGCGGTTTGGTGATTGATCCGTCATCCGAAGAACAGGCGGCGATTGCGGCGGCGTCCTGTCGGTCGTGCAAAGCGTTGCTAGAGGAAGACCCGAAGGTTGCGTTCCTGTCGTTCTCGACAAAGGGAAGTGCGCGGCACGGTATGGTCGACAAGGTAACTGAAGCCGCACGGCTGTTTGCAGAACAGCAGCCAGACATTCCATCGGACGGAGAGCTTCAGTTTGACGCCGCCTTTGTGCCGTCAGTGGCTGAACGCAAAGCGCCAGAGTCGGCAGTTGCGGGTGAGGCCAACGTGATGATCTTCCCGTCGCTGGACGCGGGCAACATCGCCTACAAAATATCCCAACGCTTGGGTGGGTACGCGGCTATCGGGCCGATCCTGCAGGGTTTGAAGCAGCCCGCGAACGACCTGTCGCGTGGATGTTCAGCCGAAGATGTGACCACGATGATTGCAGTGACGGTTAAACAAGCGGGTTAAGACGGGCGATTATTGACCCGCAGGGGGGCGATGATCGCAATCCTAAAGTCACTTTATGTTTGCCGCGTACTTCCCTGATCGTTTTTCGCGTGACGCTAGGAATATCGCCGCCCCATTGGGGCGGGTCGGCGAGTGCGCGGCGGGCTTCGCCCTTGATTCCGCGCTTTTAACGTGCCCGCCTGAACAGGTTTGCCACCAAAAACAGCCCAGCTGCAAAAACAACGATGCTGGGGCCTGCGGGGGTGTCAGCGGTGAAGGACAGCCAGAGGCCGCCTATCCCTGCGAGCGCGGATAGTAGAACCGACACGATCACCATGCGTTCAGGGGTCGAGGCAAAGACCCGCGCTGTGGCTGTTGGGATCAGCAGCATGGCCGAGATCAACAGTGCGCCCAGTATTTTGATCGCGACCGCAACGACGATGGCCAATGCGATGGTTAGGATCAGCTGCTCTCGGGCGGGGTTAATCTCAGCGGCACGGGCGATTTCCTGATTAAGCGTCGTCGTTAGCAATCTCTGCCAGCGCCAGACAATCAGCGCGACAACGATAATTGCGCCGGTCCAGATCGTCCAAAGGTCGGACTGTGAAATGGCGAGGATGTCCCCGAAGAGATAGGCATCAACGTCGATGCGAACGCCTTTGATGAAGCTGATGCCGACAAGACCCAGCGCGAGGGCCGAGTGAGACAATGCCCCAAGTGCGCCGTCCATTGCGTGGCCCCTGTTTGACAAGGCCGACACGGATAGCGCCATCGCCAAAGCGACGGCCAGAACGCCGACTTCGACGGATATTCCAAAGCCAAACGAGATCGCTACGCCAAGGATAGCGGCGTGGGCGGTGGCGTCTCCGAAATAGGCCATGCGGCGCCAGATCACGAAACAACCCAGCGGACCGGTTGCCAGTGCCAGCGCTATTACGGCCAGACCGGCGCGGAGGAGGAAGTCATCAATCATGGTGGTGATGCTCGTGATCGCAATCATCGTGGCTGTGGTCGTGTTCGTGTTGATACAGTGCCAACGTGCCTTGGGTGCCCTGCCCGAAGAGCGCGCGGTATTCGGGGGCGTCGCGAACAACGGTCGGGGTGCCCTCGCAACAGATGTGACCGTTTAGGCATAGAACGCGATCGGAAGCGCTCATTACAACATGCAGATCGTGGCTGACCAAAAGAACCGCGCAATCGTGTTGATCGCGGACACGTTCGATCAGGGCGTAGAAATCAGCCGCCCCCGGTTGGTCTAACCCTTGGGTCGGTTCATCAAGGATCAGAATATCGGGGTCATTCAAGATTGCGCGGGCAAGAAGAACGCGCTGAAGCTGGCCGCCGGAAAGCTGGCTCATCTGGCGGGCTTCAAGCCCCGCTGCGCCGGTTTCTTCTAGCGCTTTGGTCGCTTCGGAATCGGTCACGCGGGTGGGTAGGGAAAGAAAGCCACGGACGGTTAGTGGCAGGCCGCTTTCCTGCACCAGCTTTTGTGGGACGTAGCCAATTCGTAGGCCGGATTTGCGGGTTATGGTGCCTTGGCTGGGGTCGAATACACCCAAAAGGGTCCGCAATAGGGTCGATTTGCCCGACCCGTTCGGGCCAACGACGGTGACAATCTCGCGCGGTTCGATTGTAAAGTTGACGTGCTCCAAGGCGGGAAAATCACCGTGGTGGACGCTAAGGTCATTGACGGCAATCAGGCTCATGCGGCGGCCTGACAAGTAGGGCAAAGGCCAAGAATTTCGACATTCACGCGTTCGATCTGGAAGCCTTCGTTCGTGGCTGCATCGCTAAGCGCGGCTTGCACGTGTTCAGACGAAGCCTCGGCCACGGCATCGCATTCGCGGCAGATCAGGAACACGGGGCGGTGGTGTGTGTCTGGTCGGGTGCAGGCGGCAAAGGCGTTCAGGCGGCGCACGCGGTGGGCAAGCCCATTATCGACCAAGAACTCCAACGCGCGATAGGCGACGGGGGGTTGGTTGCCAAAACCCTGTTCGGACAGCTTTTCCAACACGTCATATGCACCCATCGCCTTTTGTTGCGACAAGAGGATTTCCAAGGCAGCACGGCGAACGGGGGTCATGCGCAGACCCTGTTCGGCGATCAGGTGATCCGCATGGCTAAGCACATTGCTGGCGCAATTGGCGTGATCATGGGGTTCGAGAGAGCAATGCTGGTGGGTCATCAGAATCTACTTGTTATAGTATTACATGTTACTCTATAACACCGATGATTCATTTCAGGAAGTCCAGATGCGCGCTTTGTTTCTTTTGATTTCTGGCTTGCCGGCGCTAGCCTCGGCCGACCCTTTGCGGGTTGTGACAGATATTCCACCAGTCCATTCGTTGGTGTCGCAGGTCATGGGGGACCGTGGCGAAGTTTCGGTGCTTCTTGGCCAGAACGCCGATCCGCATCATTTTCAGCTACGCCCCAGCCAGAGCCGCGAAATCGCGAGGGCTGATCTGTTGGTTTGGGTGGGCGAAGAGCTGACCCCTTGGCTTGCCCGCGCCCACGAAGGGATTGCTTCGGATGTTCAAAGCCTGACGTTTCTGGAAAGCGACGAAGATCACGACGACGGTGGTCATCACGGTGAAGACCCCCATATCTGGCTTGAGACGCATGAAGCTGAAGAAATGCTACAAGCGATTGTCACGCAATTGTCCGTGTTAGACCCTGATGGGGCCGAAACCTACCAAGCCAACGGGGTTGCTGCTATCGATCGTCTTGATGAACTTGAGGCTGAGATTGCCGAGAAGTTGGCACCCGTTTCCGAGGTGCCATTCGTGGTGGGCCATGCCGGTTATGGGTATTTCGTTGAACAGTTCGGCCTGACGATGATCGATAGTTTGACCGACGTTCATGACAGTCCGGCCAGCGCCAAACACGTTTCAAAGCTTGCCAGACTGGCGAGGGATGGTGGAATAGCCTGTGTGTTCCCTGAAGTAGGCGAAAGCGACAAACTAGCGTCTGTTCTTGTGGGCAACGGCGCTAAAATGGGGGCCGCATTGGACCCTGCAGGTGTGGGTTTTAAGCTTGGTCCGGATCTGCATCGGGAACTGCTTTTGAAGCTGGCGGATGACATTCAGGCTTGCTTAGCTTCCTGAAGCACTTTCAGTATTTTCTTGAAAGCATAAGCGATTGTTTTGCCGTACTGTGCCAATAACTTTTGGGACAGATATGAACAGATATTCTCGCAATATGATCGGTCATGGGCCGACACCTCCGAACGCTGATTGGCCGGAGGGCGCAAAGATCGCCGTGCAGGTGGTTTTGAATTACGAAGAGGGTGGCGAGAATTGTGTTCTCCACGGGGACGCGGGGTCTGAGGCTTTTCTGTCGGATATTCCGGGGGCTGCGTCTTGGCCCGATCAGCGCCATTGGAACATGGAAAGCATCTATGAATATGGCGCGCGTGCTGGGTTCTGGCGGTTACATCGCTTGTTCACGGGCATGGATATTCCGCTAACGATTTACGGTGTGGCATCTGCTTTGGCACGGTCGCCTGAACAAGTCGCCGCAATGAAATCCGCTGGTTGGGAAATCGCGAGCCACGGTTTGAAATGGGTCGAGCACAAAGACATGCCGCCAGAAGAAGAACGGGCGGCGATTGACGAAGCCATTCGTCTACACACCGAAGTCGTAGGGGAACGTCCCCGCGGGTGGTACACTGGTCGGTGTTCTGAAAACACGGTTCGGCTGGTCGCTGAAGAAGGTGGCTTTGATTACGTCAGCGACACCTATGATGACGACCTGCCCTATTGGTTAGAGGTTGGGGATCGGGATCAGTTGATCATTCCCTATACGCTGGAAGCCAACGATATGCGGTTCGCCACTGCGCCCGGATATACAACGGGTGAGCAGTTCTATCAATATCTGAAAGACGCGTTTGATGTGCTTTACGCTGAAGGCGGAGACGGGCAACCAAAGATGCTGTCCATAGGGTTGCATTGCCGCTTGATTGGCCGCCCCGGCAAGATCGCCGGTCTGAAACGTTTCCTAGATTACGCACAGGGGCATTCCGACGTCTGGTTCGCGCGTCGTCTTGAAATCGCCGAGCATTGGGCAAGCACCCACCCTCATCAACGTCGTGAAAGGCCGTCGCAGATGGATAAGGAAACCTTTGTCACGAAATTTGGCGGGATATTTGAGCATTCAGCCTGGATTGCCGAACGGGCGTATGATCTGGAGCTTGGACCTGCGCATGATCGTGCGGCGGGCGTGCATAATGCTTTGGCGCGTGTGTTCCGTTCAGCGTCTTATGACGAACGTTTGGGTGTGCTGAATGCCCACCCTGATCTGGCTGGCAAACTGGCAGCGGCCAACCGTTTAACGGCTGAAAGCACATCCGAACAAGCCAGTGCGGGTTTGGATGCGCTAACGGATGACGAGCGTTCGGCATTTACCAATCTCAACACCACCTATGTCGCAAAGCACGGGTTTCCCTTTATCATCGCCGTTCGCGATCACGACAAAGCCGGCATCATGGCTGCGTTCAATCGCCGGATCGACAATGACACCGAAACCGAATTTAACGAGGCCTGCAAACAGGTCGAGCGTATCGCCCAGTTGCGTCTTGAGGAATTGCTATGAGTTATGCGTTCCCCCCTGGTGGGCTTCCCAGTCAGGACGTCAGCCCCGAAGGCGCGGCGGTGTTCACTGAAGCTTACGCCTTTATTCCCGCGATCACGATGCGCGATATTGTAACCAGCTTTCTGCCCGGTTGGCAGGCAACACGCGCTTGGATTATCGCGCGGCCCCTAACCGGTTTTGCCGAAACCTTTGCCCAATACGCGGTCGAGGTTGAACCCGGCGGAGGCAGCGAAACACCCGACCCCGACGCGGGTGCTGAGGCTATTTTGTTTATCGCTGAAGGCGAAATGCGTTTGGCGATTGATGGCAAACGCCATGATCTGACCGAGGGCGGCTATGCGTTTATTCCAGCGGGTGCGGATTGGTCTGTAGTGAATCTTGGAAGCGAGTTGCTAAAGTTCCACTGGGTTCGCAAACGGTACGAGGCCGCTGACGGGATTGCCGCCCCCGAGGCGTTTGTTACGTCGGACAAGGACGTTGCGCCCACGCCAATGCCGGATTGCGACGAGGTCTGGTCAACAACGCGGTTTGCCGAGCCAACGGACCTACGGCACGATTGCCATGTGAATATCGTAACGTTCAAACCCGGCGGGTTGATCCCGTTCGCGGAAACCCATGTGATGGAACACGGGCTTTATGTACTGCAAGGCACGGCAAAGTACCTGTTGAACAAAGATTGGGTCGATGTTGGACCCGGTGATTTCATGTGGCTGCGTGCGTTTTGCCCGCAGGCGTGTATCGCCACCGGCGATGAACCGTTCCGCTATCTTTTGTACAAAGATGTGAACCGGCATCCCAAGCTGACACTGGGTAGTCAATGAGCGCCCCTGTCGAGATATCCTCAAAGCCGTTAACGGCTAAGGCGTTTGCGCCCTATGGCGACGTTCTCGACTGTACGGGAGAGCCGGACAAGATCATCAATCAAGGCATGTGTGGCCGGTATCATGATCGGGCCGCTTTGGATTTCGGCGATGACGGGCGCGCAGGCATCAGCGTTTTCAAGGCTAAGCCGCGGTCCCTGCCCTATCTATTGGACTTGATGGAACGCCACCCCGAGGGGTCTCAGGCGTTCATACCAATGAGCATGGATCCTTTTCTAATTATCGTTGCCGGGGATGAAGGCGGCAAACCCGGGGTGCCCGAGGCGTTTGTCTCGGCCCCCGGACACGGGATCAATTTTCACCGGAATGTGTGGCACGGGGTGCTGACCCCGCTGCACGAACCTGGCCTGTTCGCAGTGGTCGACAGGATCGGGAAGACACCAAACCTCGAAGAGTTTTGGTTGAATCCACAATATGTGGTAACAAAGTAGAGAGCCTGCAAAGAACGGGCCGAAACTGACAATAGGGAAGGGAAGTAACCATGTCAGACGCAACCGCTAATTATAGCGATCCTAATGTGACGCCCCCAATGGGCGAAGCAGTTCCGTTGGGACTGCAACACGTATTGGCGATGTTCGCATCAAACGTGACTCCATCTATCATCGTCGCCGGCGCTGCCGGATTGGCATTCGGAGGGGCCGAGCAGGTCTACCTGATCCAGATGGCAATGTTGTTCGCTGGTATAGCGACATTGTTCCAGACCATCGGATTTGGTCCAGTGGGCGCACGTCTACCCATTATGCAGGGCACTAGCTTTGCATTCGTTGGTGTTCTGGCTGGCATCGCAGCTACCCAAGGTTTGGGCGTCGCTCTGACGTCGTGTCTAATCGGTGGCGCAATCCACTTTGCATTGGGTTCGGTTATCAAGAACCTTCGCAGCCTTTTCCCACCACTGGTAACGGGGCTCGTCATTCTGGCGATTGGTCTTTACCTGATCCCAGTTGCGATCAAATACGCAGCGGGTGGTGCAGCTGATTTCCAGATGGCAGCCGAAAGCTTTGGTTCGCTTAAGCACTGGACCGTCGCTGGCTCGGTCGTTGTTGTGGCGCTGCTCTGTAAGTTCTTTGCCAAAGGCATCGTGTCGAACGCAGGTATTCTGATCGGTATGATCGTGGCCTATATCCTTGCCTACTTCATGGGCATGGTAAACTTTGGCGGCGTTGCAAAAGCAAGCTGGATCACTGGACTTCAAGTTATGCCATACGGCTTTGAGTTTAACATTGGTGCAGTATTCGGTGTGACCATCGTTTCCATCGTTTCGGCGATCGAAACCGTGGGTGACGCTTCGGCGACTGCAAAAGCTGGTGCAGGTCGTGATGCGACTGACGACGAAATTGCTGGCGCGACTTATGCTGATGGTCTTGGCACCGCAGTAGCGGCGATCTTTGGCGGTCTGCCAAACACATCGTTCAGCCAGAACGTTGGGATCGTCGGCATGACCGGCGTGATGAGCCGTCACGTTGTCACAATCGGTGGTGTTGTTCTGATCGTCTGCGGCCTTCTACCAAAGATCGGCGCAGTGATCGCGTCTATGCCTCTGCCGGTTCTTGGCGGTGGTGTGATCGTTATGTTCGGCATGGTCGCTTCGGCTGGCCTGAACATGCTGACCGAAGTCAAGATGAACCGCCGCAACATGGTGATCATCGCGATCTCGTTGGCGATTGGTCTGGGCTTCAACCTTGTGCCAAGTGCAGTTCAGTATCTGCCAGGCATCTGGAAAACCCTCGCAACTTCAGCCGTAGCACCTACTGCGGTTTGTGCGATTGTTCTAAATCTGGTTCTGCCAGAAGAGGACTAATCCAACCACTTTAAACACTTGGCCCCGCGGGATGATCGCGGGGCCTTTTTTATTTCCGCTTAAAGGTGCGTTTGAACCAGCCTTCGGTTTCGTCCCATGTTTCTTCTGCTTCATCGATCACCGGGTCGATACGCTTCTTGCGGAACCGGATCCAGCGGACCCGCAAGGCCCAGAAGATGGCGAATGCGATAATCAGGATGATGATGTTACGCCACGGGATGATCTGAACATTCGAGTCTTCAACCGACCAGATTTTCACAGCGTTTGGATAGATCGAAAGGGCTTCGAACCGCCAACCATAGTGGCGCACGACGGCCCATTGGGTTTCGTCGGATTTCTTCGAGATCAGATCAGAGGCTTCGGCTTGTAGGTTCGAGGTGTCGAACTTGAAGTAAGGTGGCCAGCCCCAGCCCGTATCTTCGTTGCGATAAATCATCGGTTTGTCATTGTCGCGGAAGGTCTGGACAAAGAACACGTCTCTGTTTTCGACGCCGGTCGCTTCGCCGGTGTAGCCTTCGGCCCAGAACATCGAATTCACGCCATAGTCGACCCGTTTTTCATAGGTGTCTGTGATGCGGACAACGTCATGTTGCGGCAGGGTGTAGTGAAAGAACCCGAAAACGAGCAGAAGAAGGACAGCTCTGAATGTCCATTTAACGTAAACCATGGTCCCCACCGGAATTGTTATGCTTGCCCTATATAAGGGGGGCTTTGCGCCCCCCTTAAACCCCCTGCAGGATATTTTCAGACAAAAGATGTGTGTTTTTGGTTGTGGGATGTGGGGATTGGGGCACAAATTGAGACAACGGAGGGTGATATGAGACCAGGCACACGCAATCTGATTACCGATGTCGACGGGCTTTTGGTTGGCAATGCACAGGATAGTCGCTTGTGCAGTGGTTCGACGGTTTTGCTTTCTGACAGGCCCTTTACGGCAGGCGTGCACATTATGGGCGGTGCGCCCGGCACGCGTGAAACGGATTTGCTGGCGGCTGACAAGTTAGTTGAACAGGTCGACGCGTTGATATTGTCGGGCGGGTCGGCATTTGGGTTGGATGCTGGGTCAGGCGTGGCCGACAGCCTACGGGCCGCTGGGCGGGGCTTTGATGTTGGCGGACAGAACGTCCCGATTGTTCCCGGGGCGATCTTGTTTGACCTGCTGAACGGTGGTGACAAGGGTTGGTGCCGAAATCCGTATTACGATCTGGGAAAGACTGCGTTTGAATGCGCGGCGCAAGGGTTTGATCTTGGCACCAGTGGCGCAGGATATGGCGCGACGACCGCTGGGCTGATGGGCGGATTGGGGTCAGCGTCAGTTGTCCTTGAGACAGGCGAAACTGTTGGGGCTTTGGTTGCGGTGAATGCACTTGGTTCAGCCGTAGTTGGGGATGGTCCGCATTTCTGGGCAGCACCATTTGAGGTGGAGAATGAATTCGGCGGGCATGGCGTCGCCAGTGAGTATCCCACAGAAATTCGCACCAAATTGGCCCGTTCATTAGAGGCTACAACTATCGCTATCGTCGCGACAGATGCGACCCTAGACAAAGGACAAGCAACCCGACTGGCGACCGCTGCACATGACGGTATGGCGCGGGCGCTGGTACCGTCGCACACCCCGATGGATGGGGATCTGGTGTTTGGCGTATCAACGGGCAATGGGCCGAAGCTTGATGACCCGTCACGTCTGCTTAGACTTGGTCATGCGGCAGCGACCTGTTTGGCACGGGCCATTGCGCGGGGGGTATACGAAGCGACTGGCTATGATGGTCAGCCCTTCCCTACATGGAACGACTTGCACGGCTAGGTCAGCGGGTCCAATCTGGGGCCAAATTCAAGTTACGTTCAGTCCAGATCGCAATTTTGCTTAACATATTAAGCTTTTCCGAGTAATTGCACTGGACAACGGCATGTGGACATGCAGTCTGCATTTGATCAAATTTTGGGAGAATTCCATGAGCAACACACGTTCTGATCTTTTGGCGATGATGAAGGACCCCAGCTTGCTGGTGGACCGCGCCTACCTTGCGGGTGAGTGGGTTGATGGCGACGGCGAATTCGACGTCACGAACCCTGCGCGTGGAGATGTTATTACGAAGGTGGCAGATTGCTCTCGAGCGCAAGTGTCCGAAGCGATTGCAGCGGCAGAAGCATCGCAAAAAGAATGGGCTGCGCTGACGGGCAAAGAACGCTCGATCATCCTGCGTCGTTGGTTTGACCTGATGATGGAAAACCAAGACGATCTGGGCGCCATTCTGACCGCAGAACAAGGCAAACCGCTGGCCGAAGCCAAGGGCGAGATTGCTTATGGTGCATCGTTCATCGAGTTCTTCGCAGAAGAAGCAAAGCGCATTTATGGCGAAACCATTCCGGGTCACCAGCGTGACAAGCGGATCATGGTTATGAAGCAGCCAATTGGTGTTGTCGGTTCGATCACGCCTTGGAACTTCCCCAACGCCATGATCACCCGCAAAGCGGCCCCTGCTTTGGCGGCTGGGTGTAGCTTTGTGGCGCGTCCTGCGTCAGAGACGCCTTTGTCTGCACTAGTGATGGGTGTTCTGGCCGAACGCGCTGGCATTCCCAAGGGTGTCTTTTCGGTTCTTCCTTCGTCGCGGTCTTCGGACGTCGGCAAAGAGTTCTGCGAGAACCCAGCCGTGCGCAAGATCACCTTTACCGGATCGACCGAGGTTGGCCGCATTCTACTGCGTCAGGCAGCGGATCAGGTGATGAAGTGTTCGATGGAGCTGGGCGGCAACGCACCGTTTATCGTATTTGACGACGCCGATCTGGATGCTGCCGTCGAAGGCGCAATCATGTGCAAGTTCCGCAACAACGGCCAGACCTGCGTTTGCGCCAACCGGATCTATGTGCAGGACGGCGTTTATGATGCCTTTACGGAAAAGCTGACCGCAGCCGTGTCAAAGATGAAAGTCGGTGACGGCTTCGAAGATGGCGTTGCTTTTGGTCCTTTGATCAACGATGCGGCCATTACCAAGGTGCAAGAACATATTGCCGATGCGACTGCAAAAGGTGCTGAAGTTATCTTGGGCGGTGGTGAGCCGATCCAAGGGCCGGGGCATTTCCTGCCTCCGACCATTGTGACGGGCGCTACCCGCGATATGGCGGTTTCGACGGAAGAAACCTTTGGCCCGATGGCGCCGCTTTTCCGCTTCTCGGATGTGGATGACGTGATCGACATGGCGAATGACACGATCTTTGGCTTGGCGAGCTATTTCTACGCCAAAGACCTAAGCCGCGTTTACAAGGTGGCCGAGGCGCTGGAGTACGGCATTGTTGGTGTGAACACCGGTATCATCTCGACCGAAGTCGCGCCGTTTGGCGGTGTTAAGCAGTCCGGCCTTGGTCGAGAGGGCAGCCACCACGGGATCGATGACTTTCTTGAAATGAAATACGTCTGTATGTCCGTCTAAATCCGGACTGATATAGGGGCGGCCTTTGGGGCCGCCCTTTTTATTAGCGGTACTGCGCGATGTTTTTGCCCTTCAGGCAGTGCGGATAGAACGGGAACGTATCTGTGGCGAAATAGGTATAGGTTCCGCTGACCAGAGCGCCATTGCATTCATCAAGATTTCCGCTGCCTTGGGTGAATTCCCAGTCCTGTACATAAGTGCCGTCATAGGTTCCGAACGGCGCAGTCGGGCGTTTCCCGCTTTTCAGCTGATAGGATGACCGCGCGCCGTCGCCTAGGTAGTGGATTTCAAACCCGTCAGCGGCCCATCCAACAAGCGAGCTATCGTCAAGCTCGACCAAAGGTTCGGCGATGCCGTGATAGTGATAAAGTCCCCTGTTATCGACGTGGGCGTTGTTCTGATCCATTCCGAGAGCTTCTGCAGCGCCCAAGCCATCCAGACGCCAACCCGAGCTTCTGTCGCGGGAATGCTTTCGCGGGCTACTGGCGTCGTACCAATCCGCCGTACCCGGGCGAATGATAATTCCGTTCAACGCGATTCCCACAGTCTGAACCTCGCGGGCCCTGCCGCCGTACTCAGGCGTGGCATCAACACAAAACCGGATGTTTTGCCGCGAGATTCTGTTTGGGTTCCCTCTGGTTGGGAATTTACCAGTTTCATGATCTGGCAAGCCATCCGAGGTTATGCACCTTTTGTCGCCTGACACTGTAACATAACTGTCCGCCAAGGCAGACATTGGCAAAAGTAGAAATATAGCGAGTGCTCGTAACAATCTGAATCTCCTCATTTGAAGACTTAAACGCGAAAGCAAACCGTATTTGTCGTCCAGTGGCTCAACTTTTTTCGACAGACCGAGCTAACCCCAACGTAGTAATAGGGAAGAGCCAACACCGAGGTATCAATTTGCGTCTCACAAGTCTTGCACTGGCAACCCTTGTTGCCCAGCAAAGCGCCGCTTCGCCAAATGTCCTGCTGGTTATTGCTGACGACATGGGCGTTGACGTGAGCCCTTGTTATTCCGAGAAAACGCTAGCCCGTATGCCCAACCTAGAGGCGCTATGCGGCAATGGCGTGGTATTTGAAAACGCCTATTCCGCTCCGCTTTGCTCGCCCACAAGGGCGACGATTATGAAGGGAAACTATGGGTTTCGGACAGGTGTGGGTTCGGTCCCATCGCGCGAAGGCGGTGGAGGATTATCCAAGCACGAGGAATCGCTTTTTGACCGATTGAATGACGCAAATTATTCATCCGCATTGATAGGCAAGTGGCATCTATCAGCGAATGCTCTTGCTCTGGATCACCCGCAGGATTTGGGGGTCGACTACTTCTTTGGACCGCTCGGGGGCGGACTAAAGGATTACGAAAAGTGGACAGCCGTCGAAAACGGTCGCCGAGTTTCCGTTTCGAACTACGCCACCAGCGAATTATCTGATCGGGCGATAGACTGGATCGCAGATCAGCAATCGCCTTGGTTTTTGTGGCTTGCCTACAATGCCCCGCATACACCATTCCACTTACCGCCTGATGATCTGCATAGCTTTGACGGGTTGTCAGGGACCGAACGCGACAGAAAGCGAAACTCGGACTCGTATTACTTTGCCGCCCTTGAAGCACTCGATACAGAGTTCGGGCGTGTGTTAGATTCACTTTCAGAGCAAGAGCTGAAAAACACTGTGGTGATCTTTCTCGGTGACAATGGTACGCCCACTCAGGTGTTGGGTCGCGACAGTCGTGGCCGCGGAAAGGGCAGCCTTTACGAAGGTGGTGTGCACGTTCCGCTTGTCGTAAGCGGTAAAGGCGTCGACGAAGACAGAAGTGACGCGCTTGTTAACACCACAGACATGTTCGCGACCATTTTGACGCTAGCAGGAACGAATTCCGACGCGATTGATAGCGTCAGTTTTATGCCTGCACTAAGCGGTTTAAGGGGGGATCGCGACTATGCCTATGTCGAACATTTCTCTCAAACCGAACGCAGGGGCGGGGCCGAATTAGGCTGGGCCATTCGGGATTCTCGCTACAAACTTTTATCTTTGGATGATCAGGATCCTGCGCTTTTCGATCTAATGCGGGATCCGGACGAACGAAATAACCTGCTTGGCGACGGGGTTGATAAGTATTCGGCGAAAGCAGATCAGCTCTTGGCCGCCCGCGACGAAATCGTGAACTAGCGTCCTTTGGTCCGTTTGGGGTTTAAGGCGTCCGACATCTTCGCTAAGAGACCTCTCGAAATTCACGAGGATGGCACAATGACAATCAAACGAGTCGGTTTCGTCGGATGGCGCGGCATGGTGGGTACGGTTCTGATGGAACGTATGCGCGAAGAGGGTGACTTTGCGGACATCGCAGAGGCTGTTTTCTTCACCACATCGCAGGTTGGTCAGGACGGCCCCGACGTTGGTCAGGGTGCGGCCCCGTTGCAGGACGCCAGCGACATCGATACGTTGAAGGCGATGGATGCGATTGTGACCTGTCAGGGTGGCGATTACACCAAGGCGGTGTTTGCTGATCTGCGGGCCTCTGGTTGGGACGGCTATTGGATCGACGCGGCATCGTCTTTGCGTATGGCAGACCACGCCGTGATCGTGCTGGACCCCGTGAACCGCAGCGTGATCGATCAGGCATTGGTTGACGACAAGAAAGACTTCATCGGCGGCAATTGCACCGTCAGCCTGATGATGATGGGCCTAGGCGGGCTGTTCCAGAATGACGAGATCGAGTGGATGACCTCGATGACCTACCAAGCGGCCTCGGGCGGCGGGGCGCGGCACATGCGCGAGCTGCTGAACCAGATGGGGCAACTGCGGGGATCAGCCGCCGACCTGCTGGACGACCCACACTCGGCTATTCTGGACATTGACCGTCAGGTGACCGCTGAACTGCGATCCGATGCGATGCCGACCGACAATTTCGGCGTGCCGCTGGCGGGCAGCCTGATCCCTTGGATCGACGTGGGGCTGGAGAACGGCCAGTCGAAAGAGGAATGGAAGGCCGTGTCCGAGACCAACAAAATCCTTGGCCGGTCCGATAACCCGATCATGATCGACGGCACCTGCGTGCGGATCGGCGCGATGCGCAGCCACTCTCAGGCGCTGACCATCAAGCTGAAACGCGACGTGCCGATGGACGAGATTGAGGCGATGCTGGCCGAGGCGAACGACTGGTCCAAGGTCGTACCGAACGAGCGTGACGTGACTTCGCGTGAGCTGTCCCCTGCGGCGATCACCGGCACGCTGACCGTGCCCGTGGGCCGCCTGCGCAAAATGAACATCGGGCCGGAGTACCTGAACGCGTTTACCGTGGGGGATCAGCTGCTCTGGGGGGCGGCGGAGCCGTTGCGGCGGATGTTACGGATTTTGCTTGAGGATTGAGGAAAGGAAGCCCGCCGGTTGGCGGGCTTTTGTGATTGGGCTAACTAAATACAAACTATCACTTTCTCCTTAAACGTGTTACGCTGCTGCTGACACTCTCGAATGGAGATTGTGATGACTGATGGCGCCACAAAGCAATCGAACGCGGAAACCACTTACCAATCGGCAGCCGCATTTTGGTTAACTTACACTCTAATCGCCGTTGCAACTGTTTCGTTCGTTTGGTCAAGCTACGTTGGAATGAACCAGAT
The DNA here is from genome assembly GCA_964476515.1 of uncultured Rhodobacterales bacterium. Taxonomy (GTDB): domain Bacteria; phylum Pseudomonadota; class Alphaproteobacteria; order Rhodobacterales; family Rhodobacteraceae; genus JASMHC01. The sequence continues at coordinate 783 of CAYZAY010000003.1, read as the reverse complement.
TTTGGAAGACATACGGTTAGAAAACTCAAGTGTAACCCGTGAATTAGTCCATCGCCTCTCAAACGGCACCAATCAATCTCCTCAACTTGCTGCATGGGCGGCGCTAGAATTTGACACGCTAGAAAATCGTCAATCGCGCGCAGACTCTTTGTTAGCCACTCGTACATGGCTAAGATTTATGAACGCTACTTTCGGATCGATCCTTATCATGTGTGGCGCGATTTTTATCCTTTCGCGGATCAGAATCGGTAGCACTAATTTAGAGGCGGGTAACGGCGAGTTTCGAGTAGTGCTTGCGTCTTCATCACCTGGAATATTCATGTTAGTTCTTGGGGCTTTTCTAACAGTAGCCCCTCTTTTCTCAAATCAAACAATCACAATTAGAGATATTCATTCGTACCCAGCGCCATTCAATTCCGCAATTCCCGCTGGCGCTTCAGGCTACGGGAAAGCGTTGAAAGACCTTGATCTCTGTAAGGCTGCAATGCGCGATGGAACTGACGTCGAAACATATTGCACGGAGGAAAAATAGAAATGGCCCAAGTCTTTAGATTAACGACCATGATTCATCTTCTACTTTTTTTACCAACGGCTTCAATCGCCCAAACTGTATGTGAAAACATGCCGACAGAGGTCACAAAATCAGCCTGATATACAGGATACCAAGCGGGCGTTATCGCCGGTGGGTCACAGGGCGCTAATCCAATTGTGGGTGATATCAACACAGATATCGGGGGAGGTATAGTGATTGTGCCAAGTAGCGGCGGTTCATCTACAGGTTAT
>CAYZAY010000002.1:49329-66123 GCA_964476515.1 uncultured Rhodobacterales bacterium | reverse complement strand
TGTTCAAAAAAGATCACATCTGGGTGGTTCGTGAACCCAACGCTGTGGTGAAAAGTGAGGCACCCGTTGATGGGACTTGGGACGGAAAATGGCGTCTTTCAGGGCCGGAAATCGGGGGAAACGCGGTGATTCGTGCGTTGGGTGAAAGTGGATTGGCATCCTGTAATAACTGGCGAGAGACCGATTTGCCGCGCCCTGTGCTATTGTCTTCACCTTCGATTTGGCTCAATGACCGCCTAATTGCTGCCCCATTGGCAAGCTATGGGGCCAATTGGTCGGCGGAAATGCTCTTAAGGGCAGAAGATTTCCTTTCTTAGGCTGCAAGTCATTGAACCTTTCGGTGGCATGTCTATTTTAGGTCTACCGCCGTCGAGAGCGTGCGGTTAACAAAATTTAGGAGAATATCCTTGGGTAACGCGAGAAATATCGCATTTTGGGTCGTCCTGTTCTTACTGGTCCTTGCCCTGTTCAACCTGTTCAATGGCAACGGCACAGCCGTATCGAGCCAAAAGGTCAGCTATTCCGAATTCGTTGAATCGGTTGAAACCGGTAACGTAAGTGCTGTGACGCTGGATGGTGAAAACGTTCGTTTTGAATCTGCAAGCGGCGGTACTTATTCGACGATCAAGCCGAGCGACGCGGAAATCACTGATCTTCTTATTCAGTCGAAAGTTCCCTTCACGGCGGAAAGTCAGGAAACGTCCGGTCTTCAAGCGTTCCTGATTTCGCTTCTCCCCTTCCTGCTTCTGGTTGGTGTCTGGATCTACTTTATGAACCGGATGCAAGGCGGCGGTCGCGGTGGCGCGATGGGCTTTGGCAAGTCGAAAGCCAAGATGCTGACCGAAAAGCAAGGTCGCGTGACGTTTGACGACGTTGCTGGCATCGACGAAGCCAAGGAAGAGCTTGAGGAAATCGTTGAGTTCCTGCGCAACCCTCAGAAATTCAGCCGTCTCGGCGGTAAAATCCCGAAAGGCGCGCTGCTGGTGGGCCCTCCAGGTACTGGTAAAACGCTGCTAGCGCGTTCCGTTGCGGGCGAAGCTGGTGTGCCGTTCTTCACCATATCGGGTTCTGACTTTGTTGAGATGTTCGTTGGTGTCGGTGCAAGCCGTGTCCGCGATATGTTTGAACAGGCCAAGAAGAACTCTCCTTGCATCGTGTTCATCGACGAAATCGACGCCGTAGGTCGCCATCGTGGCGCAGGCTATGGCGGTGGAAACGACGAACGCGAGCAAACGCTGAACCAGCTTCTTGTAGAAATGGACGGCTTTGAGGCAAACGAAGGTGTGATCATCATCGCGGCAACAAACCGTAAAGATGTTCTCGACCCTGCTTTGCTGCGTCCGGGCCGTTTTGACCGCGAAGTGACGGTCGGCAATCCAGACATCAAAGGCCGTGAAAAAATCCTCGGCGTGCATTCGCGCAAAACACCGCTTGGTCCAGACGTCGATCTGCGCATCATTGCGCGTGGTACACCTGGTTTCTCGGGGGCTGATCTTGCGAACCTTGTGAACGAAGCCGCTTTGACCGCAGCACGCGTGGGTCGTCGGTTTGTCACCATGGAAGATTTCGAAAGCGCCAAGGATAAGGTCATGATGGGCGCTGAGCGTCGCAGCATGGTTCTTACGCCTGAGCAAAAGGAAAAGACCGCCTATCATGAAGCAGGTCACGCTATTGTAGGTTTGACGCTTCCCCAATGCGATCCGGTTTACAAGGCAACGATCATTCCGCGCGGTGGTGCATTGGGTATGGTTGTCAGCTTGCCTGAGATCGACCGCCTGAACTGGCACAAGTCGGAATGCGAAGAAAAACTTGCGATGACGATGGCTGGTAAAGCGGCTGAGATCATCAAGTACGGCCAAGAAAACGTTTCAAACGGCCCTGCAGGAGACATCCAGCAAGCATCCGCATTGGCGCGGGCGATGGTTCTGCGTTGGGGCATGTCGGACGTTGTTGGCAATATCGACTATTCCGAAGCGGCTGACGGGTATACTGGCAGCACTGCTGGCTTCTCGGTTTCTGCCCACACCAAAGAGCAGATCGAAGAAGAGGTTCGCCGCTTCATTCAGGACGGCTACGATCAGGCATTCAAGATTCTGACCGACCGTCATGAAGATTGGGAACGTCTGGCAGAGGGGCTTTTGGAATACGAAACCCTGACCGGCGAAGAGATTGAGCGTGTGATCAAAGGTCAACCGCCTCAGTCTGGTCCAGACGAAGACGATGGTGCTGCTGTCGCTGACAAGCCAAGCGTCACGGCTATCCCGAAAACCCGCGCTAAAAAGCCAACGGGTGACGGCGGGATGGAACCTGAGCCGAGCGCTTAAGCCAAAGCTGAAAGATTTAGTGAACCCGTCAGAGCTTCTGGCGGGTTTTCTTTTTGCAGGGATGGGGGTTTGATGGGTGCGATATTGCGAAGAGGAAACTTATCGTGCCTGCCTTAGCTCCAACCGAATACTACGCGATTATTACTTGGCTGGGATCAGTTCCCGCCAACCCCGAAAACATCCGCTCTGAAAAACAAGAGAGCCTTGAATTGACGTTTGAGGGCATTCCGAGCGGACAGCACACAGGACACACCCGACCGTCCTGCATACGAGTATCGTCGCAGCATCCAGAGGACACAGAAATTGCTAATGTTCGGCAGGTTACGATTTTGTCTGAGGAAGAGCTGGCAATGATCGCTGCAGAGTGTGATTTGGAAAGCCTCGACCCCAAGTACCTAGGTGCGTCGATCGTGATCAAAGGAATTGAGGACTTCAGCCACATCCCCCCATCCTCGCGGCTTCAAGTCGAGAACGGAACGACGCTGATTGTCAACATGCAAAACCGGCCGTGCACTTTTGTGTCGCGGGAAATCGAGAAAGACCTGCCTGGTCATGGCAAGCCCTTCCGACCGGCTGCAAAAGGCCGTCGCGGGGTGACTGCTTGGGTCGAACGTCCGGGTTTGCTATCGGTAGGAGATTGTATGCGATTGCATATCCCTGATCAGCGTCCATGGAAAATGGCAGTTGATTGATAGAATATTCCTATCATTTTATATATAGTTTGATAGAAGCTTTTTGTTTCCGATTGGAGCCTAGGAATCCCCGATCCAGACGGTTACGACGTCGGAAATGTCGGATTCCGTCCTAACATAGTGTCGCAAAGTACATATTACGCTATGTAGATAAATTCCAATTCCGCCAACAGGATATGTGTCATGAGCTACAAAACCGATATTGAAATTGCCCGCGAGGCACAGAAAAAGCCGATTAAAGATATCGGTGACCGTTTGAATATTCCTTACGAGCATCTGCTTCCTTATGGCCACGACAAAGCAAAAGTCAGCCAAGATTTCATCAACTCGGTTCAGTTGAACGAAAACGGCAAACTGATCCTTGTGACTGCGATCAACCCGACACCGGCTGGTGAAGGTAAGACAACAACAACTGTTGGTCTTGGTGACGGTCTGAACCGTATCGGCAAAAACGCGATGGTCTGCATCCGCGAAGCTTCGCTGGGTCCAAACTTTGGCATGAAGGGTGGCGCAGCAGGTGGCGGTTACGCTCAGGTTGTTCCGATGGAGGAAATGAACCTTCACTTCACCGGCGACTTCCACGCGATCACATCGGCACACTCGCTGATGGCTGCGATGCTCGACAACCACATCTATTGGGGTAACGAGCAGGAAATCGACATCCGTCGTGTAGCTCTGCGCCGAGTTGTGGACATGAACGACCGCGCACTTCGCCAGATCACAGCGTCGCTGGGTGGCGTTGCAAACGGTTACCCACGCGAAGCAGGTTTTGACATCACCGTGGCGTCCGAAGTCATGGCGATCCTTTGCCTTGCGAACAACCTGAAAGACCTTGAGAAGCGTCTGGGCGACATCATCGTTGCTTACCGTCGTGACAAGTCTCCTGTGTTCTGCCGCGACATCAAAGCAGAAGGCGCGATGACTGTTCTTCTGAAAGACGCAATGCAGCCTAACCTTGTTCAGACACTGGAAAACAACCCAGCGTTCGTACACGGCGGTCCTTTCGCGAACATCGCGCACGGCTGTAACTCGGTTATCGCAACGTCGACAGCTCTGAAGCTGACTGACTATGTTGTGACCGAAGCAGGCTTTGGTGCTGACCTTGGCGCTGAGAAGTTCATGAACATCAAATGCCGCAAGGCTGGCCTTGCGCCATCGGTGGTTGTCTGTGTGGCAACTGTCCGTGCGATGAAAATGAACGGTGGCGTTGCAAAGGCTGATCTTGGTGCTGAGAATGTCGAAGCTGTTCAGGCTGGTTGCCCGAACCTTGGTCGTCACATCGAAAACCTCAAATCGTTTGGTGTTCCAGTTGTGGTTGCGATCAACCACTTTGTAACTGACACCGACGCTGAAGTTGAAGCGATCAAAGCCTATGTTGCCGACCACGGCGCAGAAGCGATTGTATCGCAGCACTGGGAGTTTGGATCGAAGGGATCAGAAGCACTGGCGACCCGCGTTGCCGAGATTGCTGATGCAGACTCTGCCAACTTTGCGCCGATCTATCCTGACGAAATGCCATTGTTCGAAAAAATCGAGACTGTTGCCAAGCGTATCTACCGCGCTGACGAAGTTCTGGCCGACAAGTCGATCCGTGATCAGCTGAAGACTTGGGAAGATCAGGGCTACGGTAACCTGCCAGTTTGTATGGCGAAAACGCAGTATTCGTTCTCGACTGATCCAAACTTACGCGGCGCACCAACTGGCCACTCGGTTCCAGTTCGTGAAGTTCGTCTGTCGGCCGGCGCGGGCTTCATCGTGGTTGTCTGTGGTCAGATCATGACCATGCCAGGTCTGCCACGTGTCCCATCGGCAGAGTCGATCCACCTGAACGACGAAGGCCAAATTGAAGGTCTTTTCTAAGACCCAAAAAAAAGATACTGGCGGGTCAGAATATTTTGACCCGCCGGATTCACGAATGACGACTTACACATGCCCGCAATCTTGTGACTCAATGTCTGAGTTGCGCAGCGAAATCGACGCTTTGGATAAAGAACTCGTCTCACTGCTGGATATCCGCGCAAGCTATATAGACCGAGCTATCGAACTTAAGCCGGCAGAAGGCTTGAAAGCGCGAATACCGGATAGGGTCGAAGATGTTGTTTCTAAAGTCCGGGCAACCGCGCAAGTCAAAGGATTGGACCCTGAGTTGGTCGAAGACGTTTGGCGGCAGATCATTGAATGGTCAATTGCGCGTGAGGCCGCGGTCATCGACTAAGCCAAGGAGAGCCTGATGCGGGCGCAAATAATTGACGGAAAAGCGATCGGCGCACAAATGCGTGCCGAGATTGCACAAGAGGCTGGACAGCTGGCAAATGCAGGCTGGCAGCCTCATTTGGTTTCTGTGTCGGTTGGCGACGAAGCCGCCTCAGAGCTTTACGTCCGTAACCAACAGAAATCTGCAGAAAGCGCTGGCGTTACTTTTGAAGCGCGGAGCTATCCTTCGAACACGTCGCTGGAACAGCTTATCGGTATTGTTCAGGGCTTGAATGCTGACCCGCGTGTCAACGGCATCATCATCCAGCGTCCTTTGCCAGATTATATTCCGGTTAAAGCGCTACAAAAGACTGTGCACCCGCTGAAAGACGTCGAAGGCATGCATCCGGCGTCTATCGGTAACATCGTTTATAACGATCTGGCTTTGGGTCCGTGTACGGCTGTGGCTGCGGTTGAGATTTTGAAGACCTTACCCATGCCGATGCAAGGTCTGAACGTCACGGTTATCGGGCACTCGGAAATCGTTGGGAAGCCGATTGCCTTCTTGATGATGGGTCTGGGCGCGACGGTTACAGTTTGCCACCACATGACACGGTCTGTGCCCATGCACAGCCGCGCAGCGGACGCGGTGTTTGTGGCTGTTGGTAAGGCAGGTCTGGTGACCGGTGATATGCTAAAGCCGGGTGCGGCGCTGATTGATATCGGGATTAACCGCGTTGACGGGAAAACCGTTGGCGATGCTGACTTCGACAGCTGCGCCGAAGTCGCTGGCTGGATCACGCCTGTACCGGGCGGAGTTGGTCCGGTGACGGTTGCAACGTTGATGAAGAATGCCGTACTCGCGACGCGCATGCAGATGGAATATTACAGCGAAGCATTTGCTTCGACCGAGCACTAAGGGGAAAATTGGATGACAGCGGATATTATCGACGGCAAGGCTTTTGCTGGAACAGTTCGTGAAAAGGTTGCGGCACGTGTGGCGCGCCTGAAAGAAGAAAACGGGATCACACCAGGTCTGGCCGTTGTGCTGGTTGGTGAAGACCCTGCATCACAGGTTTATGTGCGCTCGAAGGGCAAGCAGACCGTCGAAGTCGGCATGAATTCGTATGAGCACAAGCTGGACGTAGACACAGCAGAAGCCGATCTACTGGCGCTGATCGACAATCTGAACAACGATCCGGCTGTGCACGGTATTCTGGTTCAGTTGCCTTTGCCGGGCCACCTGAACGAAGATCTGGTGATCAACTCGATTGACCCCGCAAAGGACGTTGACGGGTTCCACATTTCTAACGTTGGTCTGCTGGGAACTGGTCAGAAATCCATGGTGCCTTGCACGCCTCTTGGTTGCCTGATGATGCTGCGTGACTACCACGGTTCGCTTTCGGGCATGAACGCTGTTGTGGTTGGCCGTTCGAACATTGTTGGTAAGCCGATGGCGAACCTGTTGTTGAAAGACAGCTGCACCGTGACGATCGCGCATTCGCGTACCAAAGACATCGAATCGGTTGTCCGCGCCGCTGACATCGTTGTGGCTGCTGTTGGCCGCCCTGAGATGGTGACTGGCGACTGGATCAAGCCGGGCGCGACTGTGATCGACGTGGGTATCAACCGTATCGACGCCCCTGAAAAGGGCGAAGGCAAAATGAAGCTGGTCGGCGACGCTGATTTCGCGAGCTGTTCAGAGGTTGCCGGTGCGATCACACCTGTTCCGGGTGGTGTTGGTCCGATGACCATTGCTTGCCTACTGGCCAACACGCTGACCGCGTGCTGTCGCGCGAATGGCTTGGAAGAGCCTGAAGGCCTGACTGCCTAAGCAAACACGTGAATTGACAGGGCTTGACCCTTCTTGAACCCTCCCGTTGACTGGTGACAGCTCAGCGGGAGGGTTTTTCTATGGTGCGTAACAAACGGTACGAAGGCGAAGACATTGCGGTTACCTTTGATCTTCAGGTCTGCGTGCATTCTCGAAAGTGCTGGCTAACCTTGCCAAAAGTGTTTGATCCATCCCGCAGGCCTTGGGTGCTGCCGGATGAAGGGTCAGCCGACGACATCGCCGCCATGGTTCGGACGTGCCCGTCGGGTGCGTTGCGGTACGAGCGAAAAGACGGCGCGGCGGGTGAATCGCCAAGCGGAACGAATATCGCGCAAGTTACAGAAAACGGCCCGATCAAGCTGAAGGGCGATATCCGTTTTGGTGAAGAACGGATGCAGCGGGCAGCCTTGTGTCGGTGTGGACTGTCCAAGAGCAAGCCGTTTTGTGACAATTCCCACCTAAAGGGCCATTTCCGTGCCACGGGCGAATGTGACGTCAGCGATAAGGACACAGCCGAGGGGCTTGGTGGGCCGATTGAGCTGATTGAAAATCAAAACGGGTCGGTTTCGATCAAAGGAAATCTGGAAATCACCAACGGCAACGGACGACAAATTGGACGGACCAAGGCAGTTCGGTTGTGTCGATGCGGCCATTCAAAGAAGAAGCCGTTTTGTGACGCAAGCCACAAGGCCGCCGGATTTACGACCGAATAATCACCGGAACCATCGTGCCCTGCAAAATAGCGACAGTAGTCGCTTTGCCGTCTGAAATTGCTTCGACTTCGGCAGTCACAACAACCAATCGCTTGCCGGGCTTGATGACTTTACCGGTGGCACGAAGGAAATCCCCCTGTGCAGGAGCAATCAGGTTTATCTTCATTTCCGCCGTCATGACTTCGTTTCCGTCAGACATCATGGATAGCGCGGCATAGCCCGCAGCAGTGTCCCCGATTGCGAATGTCAGCGCCGCATGGCCATATCCATGTTGCTGTTTGCTCCCTTCCAGAATGGGCGCTGTGACGATTATTTGGCCTTCGGAAATGCCAGTTAACTCGGCCCCCAGTGTTTTCATCATGTTTTGGTTTTCGAAACTTTTCCGAATGCGATCGGTCATTTAGTGCACCTTTGGGTTGAATTTCCGTAACGGAACTGTGAGGTAAACAATGGATTATTGCTAGGGTATATAAGTCTTGGCTATATGTTTAACGAGACTACGTTCAGGGGGGAACGAACGTGCAAGAGGTTATTCGCCATTGGCGAAGGAGCATACGTGAGCCTATCACACTTGCGGTAGTGATACTGGCCACCACATTCTGTATGATTTCAGGGCCTTTTGGAACGCTACAATCATTTTCCGCGCCGTTCAGATTGGCATTTTGGCTGCCCGTTTTCATTGTCGGCGGTGGTGCGGCACTGTTTATCCGGATTGTCCTGCGCCTACATTATCCAGCGGTTGCAAAGGGACTGATCGAAACGGCCACCGTGGCAATCTTAACGGCGACATTCGGCTCTGTTCTGCTTGTGTGGTCTTTCTATTTTTCGAACTGGGTGGGCGGCCAAACTTACCTGCCAAGTAACGGGATGCAGCTTTTGTATCTTGCACTGATCGCCGGGTCATTTTTATGGCTTAGAAACTACGTGATCGAGATTGTCCGCAATAAGGCGGACTCGGCAAAAGAGGTCGAGGAAGTTCAAGCTGAACCTCAACTCCAGCCGGAAGATACCGGTCCGCGCATTTTGCGTAGACTTCCTGAAGAGATTAACCCAGTCGTTCTGTATCTGGCGGCGGAAGATCACTTTGTTGCGGTTCACACGCAAAAGGGTGTTCACCGTTTGCGGATGCGATTCAAGGATGCGATCGATGAAATGGAAGGCGTGGACGGCTTTTATACGCACCGGTCGTACTGGGTTAACCGATTGGCTATTACAAGGGCTCTAAAACACGGGTCGGCTTGGCGACTGCAGTTGATATGCGGTAAAGAAGTGCCCGTTAGCCGCAAGTATCAGCCGGAACTGGAAGCCGAAGGCTTGCTGCGCTTAGAAGCGGCAGAGTGAAGCGGGAACCGCCGCGCGGACTTGCCTGTAATGATCACTTGGGCGTCACGGCCAAACATCCCTGAAAGCGGTTCGCGCGTGACCTTCATCCCCCCAGTGTAAGTGCCAAACGCAGGCATGATCAGCCTATGTTCGTCAAACAGAAAGCATGGGCGCGAAATACCCCGACCTCGGGTTGGGATTGTGGCCTTGGGATGGAAATGCCCCGAGATTTCTCCGCGTGCAGTACTGGTCGAAATGTGGCGAAACGTGAGTGGGGTAAGGGCAAGGGTTTCAGTGTTGGTACCGCCAAGATCAAGCGGGGCCGGATCATGGTTGCCTTCGACCCAAACCCATTTGCGGCCCGCTTGAAGGCGTGTGATCCAACCGGTTTCCAGCTCAGTAAGCGATGCTGTCGCGCCCAGGTCGTCAAAGCTGTCGCCAAGGCAGATTATCGTTGTGGGGTTCAGGGCGTTAATTTCGCTTTCTAAACGCTCAAGCGTGTCGGTATTTTCGTAAGGCGGAATGATGTGGCCGCCTTCGCGTGCGATCCTCTCAGAACGGCCAAGGTGCAGGTCCGAGACGACAAGAGTTCGCTGAGCGGCCCAATAAAGCGCACCCGATGCACGGGCTGTTAGCGTTTCACCACATAGAATTAGGTCACAGGACGTCATGACAGGCCCGCCTCGTCCAGCGCGGCATCTTCGTAGCGGTCAAGCAGAGCTTCGTCCGCTGAACCACGGATCGGAACTTTGCCGATTTCCAGAAACATTGGCGCTGCAAGCGGGCTGACACGGTCGAGGGTCATGCGGTCAATCCGTCCGTTGATACGGGTCAGCATTTCTTCGATCCGGTTGAAATCGACTAGCCCCTTCATCGCTTCGCGGTGCGTGATGTCGAGCATCAGATGATTGGGGTCGTACTTTTGCAGCGTGTCATAGAGGATATCGCTGGAAAACGTCGCCTGCCGACCAGTTTTACGATTCGACGGCAAGTTGCGTTCGATCAGTCCAGCAATGGTGGCCGATGTGCGGAAGGTGCGCTTCATTACGGCGTTTCCGGCAAGCCATCCGTCAAGACCATCTTTCAGGCTGTCCGCATCAAACAATGCGGCAGGGTCGTTAACAGGATCAAGTCCCCAGATCAGGGTAGCGTAGTCGGTCGATACAAACCCCAACGGATGCAGGCCGGATTCTTCCATCCGTTTGGTCAGCAACAGGCCCAGCGTTTGTTGGGCGTTTTTGCCAGCAAACCCATAGGCGCAAAGATGGTGGTTGCCGTCATACGGAAAGGTTTCAACCAGCAAGCGGTCGGGTTGGGGAAGCTGAGAGACTTCGCGCTGAAGGTGAAGCCACGCGGCGGTGTGGGCGGGCAGGTCGGGCCAAGAGTCCTGTTGAAACATCCGTAGAATACGGTGCGAAAGCTTGATCGACGTGGCGAATTTGGTGCCGCCAAAGACGGCGATCTTGGGTTTCTTGGAAGCGTTACGACTGACTTCCACGGTCATTTCGCGCAGGCCCTCATAGGCGACAATCTGACCGCCGATCAGAAAGGTATCGCCTTGGCTCAGGCCAGCGGCGAAGGCTTCTTCGACCTCGCCCAAGGGGCGGCCACCGCGGCCCCGCAGGCGGACTTTTAATAGGTCGCTGTCTTGGATCGTGCCGATATTCATGCGGATGCGTTGGGCTGAACGGGAATCGCGTAGCTGCCAGTGGCCATCACGGTTAACAAGACGTTTCCATTGGTCGTAGGCACGAAGCGCGTAGCCCCCTGTCGCGGTGAAATCGAGACAACGGTCAAAGTCTTCGCGCGTTAGATCCAGATAAGCGCCGCAAGTTTTAATCTCTTGGTAAAGCTCATCGGCTAGGAAGGGGCCAGAACAGGCACGGATCAGGATGTGTTGGCAAAGTACGTCTAGGGGCCCCGGGCCACGGGGGTCTCCGTCTAGGTCGTTTTCTTTGACGGCGTCCAGCGCGGCGACGCATTCGACAACCTCGAACCGGTTGGCGGGGACAAGTAGTGCTTTGGACGGCGCATTATAACGGTGGTTGGCGCGGCCAATCCGCTGGACAAGCCGTTTGACGTTTTTGGGCGCGCCGATCTGGATGACAAGATCCACGTCGCCCCAGTCGATCCCAAGGTCGAGAGAACCTGTACAGACGATGGCGCGCAGGTCGCCGTTTACCATCGCTGCCTCGACCCGTTCTCGCTGGTCGCGGGACAAGCTGCCGTGGTGGATGCCGATGGGCAGGCTGTCGTGATTCATGAGCCACAGGTTATGGAAAAAGATTTCAGCCTGCGCGCGGGTGTTGTGGAAGATTAGCGTGGTTTTGTGGCGTTTGACTTGCTCAAGCACGGTTTTGATGGCGTATTTCGCCCCGCCTCCGGACCATGGGGGCGCGGTTTTGGTGCATAGCATGCGGATAATTGGATTGGGCCCTGGGTCGGCCATCAAAATCGGGCAGGGATCGGGGTTTTTAGCCAGAAGTTTGGCGATGGCCTGTGGGTCATCGACAGTTGCTGAGAGACCAACGCGACGAAGATCAGGGCAGAGAGCTTGGAGGCGGGAAAGTCCAAGGAACAGTTGATCACCACGTTTGGACTCTGCCAGCGCATGGATTTCATCAACGACAACCCGCTGAAGCCCCTTGAAGATGTGCGGCGCATCTTCGTAGCTGAGCAGCAGCGCGAGGGATTCTGGTGTGGTCAAAAGGATATGCGGTGGGTCTGCGCGCTGGCGTTTCTTTTTGGTGGCAGAGGTGTCGCCGGTGCGGTCTTCGACGCGAATTTGCAGGCCGATTTCGTCGATGGGCGATTGCAGGTTTCGTTTAATGTCGGCGGCAAGCGCTTTGAGAGGGGAGATATAAAGGGTGTGCAGACCCTCATGCGGTTGGGTCAGTTCGGTGAGAGTTGGCAGGAACCCCGCAAGGGTTTTGCCGCCGCCAGTGGGGGCGATAAGTAGTTGGGCAGGAAGGTCTTTTTGCGCCAGTAAATCAAGCTGATGCGGGTGCGGGGACCAGCCTTTGGCGGTGAACCAATCAGCGATTTGCGGGGGCAAGCGATTCATGCGACGAGTTTATGGCGCATGAGAACAAAATGGAAACCATTTGCGGGTTAGGCTGAGAATCTAGCGAGGCCCTGCCTCGCGCTCCGAGGTATTTGAAGCAAGATAAAGGAGGATTGAAAAAGGCGGCCGAAGCCGCCCTGATCGTTGTGTTACTTGGCGTAGCCGATGGTTTGCAGCGCCTCTTTGATCTCGCCCAAAATGGTGGGGTCATCGATTGTTGCCGGCATTTTGTAGTCTTCGCTGTCGGCGATCTTTACCATGGTCGCGCGCAGGATCTTGCCCGAACGGGTCTTTGGCAGGCGATCAACAACGACGGCCAGCTTGAACGCAGCTACAGGCCCTATTTCGCTGCGGACAAGCTTGACGCATTCGGCGACGATGTCGCCATGCGGGCGATCGACACCACTGGTGAGGCAAACGAAACCGAGCGGAAGTTGACCTTTGAGCTGGTCAGTAACACCGATCACGGCGCATTCGGCAACGTCTGGGTGGTTGGCAAGGACTTCTTCCATCGCGCCAGTCGATAGGCGGTGACCAGCGACATTGATGACGTCGTCGGTGCGGGCCATGATGTAGAGGTATCCGTCGTCATCAATGATGCCGGCGTCTCCGGTTTCGTAATAGCCCGGGAAGGTGTTGAGGTAGCTTTTCATAAAGCGGTCCTCGGCGTTCCACAGTGTCGGGAAGGTGCCCGGTGGCAAAGGAAGTGGGGTGACGATGGCGCCAAGCTCTCCACGCGGCATTTCGTTGCCTTCGTCGTCGACGATTTTGAAGTCGTAGCCCGGCATCGAAACCGAAGGAGACCCGATTTTGACGTCGAGCAGTTCGATGCCAACAGGGTTACAGACGGCGGCGTAGCCAAGTTCGGTCTGCCACCAGTGGTCGATTACGGGAACGCCAAGCTGGTTTTGCGCCCAAATGATGGTGTCGGGATCAGCGCGTTCACCCGCAAGGTAAAGGGCGCGAAGTCCGGAGAGATCGTATTTTTTGACGAACTCGCCCTTGGGGTCTTCGCGTTTTATCGCGCGGAATGCGGTGGGTGCGGTGAAGAAGCTGCGCACGTTGTGTTCTTCGATGACTCGCCAGAAGGTGCCCGCGTCGGGGGTGCCGACCGGTTTGCCTTCGAAAACGATGGTGGTGTTGCCGTGGATCAAAGGACCGTAGCAAATGTAGCTGTGACCAACGACCCAGCCTACGTCAGACGCGGCCCAAAAGACTTCGCCCGGGTTGACGTTGTAGATGTTCTTCATCGTCCAGTTCAGGGCAACGAGGTGACCGCCGGTTGCACGGACAACGCCCTTGGGCTGACCGGTGGTGCCAGAAGTGTACAGGATATAGGCGGGATGGTTGCCCTCAACGGGAACACAATCGGCGGGGGCGACGCCTTCTTGAGCTTGATACCAATCAAAGTCGCGACCTTCAATCAGGTCGCAGGTGTGTTCTTCGCGTTGCAAAATCAGGGTGAAGTCGGGCTTGTGGTCGGACAGTTCAATCGCGCCGTCAATCAGCGGTTTGTATTGAACGACACGTCCCGGTTCCAGACCGCAAGACGCGGCGATGATGGCTTTGGGGGTTGCGTCGTCGATGCGAACAGCCAGTTCGTTCGACGCGAAGCCGCCAAATACAACCGAGTGAACAGCACCAATGCGCGAACAGGCCAGCATAGCCTCAAGCGCCTGAGGAACCATCGGCATGTAGATGATGACGCGGTCGCCTTTGGTGATGCCTTTGGCAGCAAGTGCGCCTGCGAGGTTTGCGACTTTGTCCTTTAGCTCGGCATAAGTGATTTTGTCTTTTTTGCCAGTGATCGGGCTGTCGTAGATGATCGCGGTTTGATCCGCGCGGCCATTTTCAACGTGGCGGTCGATGGCGTTGTAGCAGGTGTTCACCATGCCGTCCGAATACCATTCGTAAATCGGGGCATTGTCGTCAAAAAGAGCTTTGGTCGGCTTGCGATCCCATGTGATCGCTTCAGCGGCTTGCATCCAGTGTGCTTCGGGGTTGGATTTCCAGCCTTCGTAGACGTCATTATAGCTCATGATGCACTCCTCTTAAACGGTTGGAGAGAGTTATGCGTGTCAAATGCAGTGTGGCAAGTCCTCTGTGCTAGGGGCGTCAGAATATCGCAAGAAATTTGCAGAAATTTCCAAATATTGCCTGCTAATGTTTGCAAAGTAGAGGATATATTCTTGAATTAGGCAAATATGCTCAGTTTTGCAAAGCTTCAGCGGAGTCAACCAGCACCATTCTTAATGGGTATCTGTCACTGGGATGGACTGGACTAAGCGCTCTTACCTTACTTCAAAGCGCAATTGTCGTTCGATGACGGGAAACCGACCGGAATTTGAATGCGCGTACTAATTTTTAACAATTACGATCTGAAATCCATTGAAACCGACTGGCTTTCTACATCAGGGGACTCCCCCTCGCAGCATTTATGGGGTGGCCCGGAACTTCGCGACCTAGGGCATGATGTTGAGTTTTTGGAGTTTGCTGGCGTTGGCTGGCTAAAATCATTGTCGCGAATTCTGCGCGTTTTTGGCGATCTGGATCTTCAGTACCGTGCCATGAAAAGTGCGAAGGACTTTGACGTCATTTATTGTGCGCACATGCCGACCGTCGCCTTTTTGGCGATACTCAGGACGCTTCGTTTATTTCAAACGCCTGTCATTGCCGTCAATTATCAAAGCCCCGCTAAGAAGGGGCTTTTGGAGCGTATTTGGGCAAGGGTATTTGTTGGTGGTTTAGACAGAATTCTGAGCTTGAGCGAGGAAGTTGAAAACGATCTGCGAAAGCTCGGCGTTTCAGAAGCACGGCTTGTTCAGGTGCGTTGGGGCGTGGATATTCGTCACTACAAATGCAAACAACGGCCAAGCGGGGATGAGCCCCATTTTGTTTCGGTTGGAAAGAGTTTCCGAGACTTTCAATCATTGATTTCAGGTTTTCCATACGAGCAAGCAAAGCTTACTGTTTTGGGGGCTGGGAAGGAATTTGATGTGGACGTTCCGCCTAAGGCAGAGGGGCGTTTGATCATTCGGTCAGAGTGGATTGATTGGAGGGATTATATTGGCTGCCTGCCTGATTTCGACGCGCTTGTTCTGCCGATTTCCTTAGAAGAAACGCGTGGTAATAATGCTATTGGGTTAACCGCAGCGACCGAGGCATTGGCGTCTGGTATTCCGGTTATTTCAACCGAAAATTCATATCTGGGCATCAATTTAGAAGCCGAGGGCGTCGGCTGTTGGGTTCCAGCTTGCGACCCAGATGCGTGGTGTCGGATTTTGTCAGAATTCGCAAGCGATCGTGACGCAAGTGCCGAAATGAGGGTCCGAGCACGCAAATTGGCCGATGAGTGCTTTAACATTCGCAGTTTCGCATCGACTTTGAGTGATGCGATCAACGAGGTCTCTCGCCGTTCTTAACTATAATGCTTCACGGGCGTGCCTGCGATTGCAGCCATGTTCAAAAGCCCGCGCGGAGTGATTGACGGGGTCACGATGTGGGCGCGGTTGCCCATGCCCATAAGGATCGGTCCGACGGCGAGGCCGCCTTTGATCTTCAGGATATTGCGTACGGCAGAAGCCGCATCTGCGTGACCGAAAATCAGCGTATTGGCCGAGCCCTTCATGCGATTGCATGGCAAAAGCCGCTGGCGCAATTCGGCATCGAGTGCTGTATCGACGTTCATTTCGCCTTCATAACAGAAATCGCGGGGTTTTTCGTCGAGAATCGAGATGGCGCCGCGCAGTCGCTTGCCCGAGCCTTCGGCGTGGTTGCCGAACTGTGACTGAGAACAGAGTGCGATGTTTGGTTCGATGCCAAAGCGGCGGACATGGCGGGCAGCCCCGCAGGCGATCTGGGCGAGTTGTTCTGAAGTCGGAAGCCCAAAGACATGGGTGTCGGCGATGAATAACGGGCCGTCTTCCAGGATCATCAGTGTCAGGGCGCCTTGCGGGTTAAGCGCACCATGGCCCAAGACTTGGTTCACGTAGTTCAGGTGCCAGCGGAATTCGCCAAAGGTGCCACAGATCATGCTGTCTGCTTCGCCGCGATGAACCATTACCGCGGCAATTGCGGTTGTGTTGGTTCGCATGATGGTTTGGGCAAGATCTGGTGTCACACCGCGGCGGCACATGAGTTCGTGATAGCTGCCCCAATAGTCGCGGTAGCGGGGGTCGTTTTCGGGGTTAACGATGCGGAAATCTTGATCGGGGCGAATGTCGAGGCCAAGCCGTTCGCAGCGGCGGTGGATAACCTCGGGACGTCCGATAAGGATTGGCTGTTCGGTTGTTTCTTCCAGAATGGCCTGTGCTGAGCGCAGTACGCGTTCGTCTTCGCCTTCGGCGAATACGATGCGGCGGCTGGCGGTGGCGGCGGCTTCAAACACAGGGCGCATCAGCATCGCCGATTTGTAGACGGATTCGTTGAGGCTGTTTTTGTAGCCTTCGATGTCGTCCAGCGGGCGTTTGGCGACGCCGCTTTCAATGGCGGCTTTGGCGACGGCGGTTGAAACAACACTTGAAAGTCGTGGGTCAAACGGCTTGGGAATCAGATAGTCGACGCCAAATGTAAGGCGTTCGCCCTGATAGGCGGCGGCGGCTTCGGCGCTGGTTGTGGCGCGGGCAAGTTCTGCGATGCCTTCAACACAGGC
>CAYZAY010000002.1:0-49319 GCA_964476515.1 uncultured Rhodobacterales bacterium | reverse complement strand
TTGCGTCGTTGATCTCGGTCGCGCCGACGTCAAGTGCACCTCGGAAGATAAACGGGAAGCAAAGGACGTTGTTAACCTGGTTCGGAAAATCACTGCGGCCGGTGGCGATGATGGCGTCGGGCGCAACCTTTTTCGTTTCTTCCGGCATGATTTCGGGTGTCGGATTGGCGAGGGCAAAGACGATCGGTTGCTTGGTCATCTTGGCGACCATTTCAGGTTTCAGAACATTCGGTCCGGATAGGCCAAGGAACATGTCCGCATCGTCGATCACGTCGCCTAGGCAGCGAAGATCGGATTTCTGCGCGAACGCAGCTTTCTGCGGGTTCATATCTTCGGTGCGACCTTCATAAACAAGGCCGTGGACATCGCAAAGCCACACGTTTTCGCGCTTTACGCCAAGCTTCAAAAGCATGTTGAGACAGGCAATCCCAGCTGCCCCGCCACCGGTCGAAACAATCTTGATGTCTTCAAATTTTTTGCCCGCTACGTACAGGGCGTTGGTTGCTGCGGCCCCGACGACAATCGCTGTACCGTGCTGATCATCATGGAAAACGGGGATGTTCATCCGCTCGCGGCAGATTTTTTCTACGATGAAACAGTCGGGGGCTTTGATGTCTTCAAGGTTGATCGCGCCAAAAGTCGGCTCAAGAGCACAGACAATATCCGCCAATTTCTCGGGGTCGCTTTCATTTACTTCAATATCAAAGCAATCGATATTTGCGAACTTTTTGAAGAGAACGGCCTTGCCTTCCATGACGGGTTTTGACGCAAGCGCGCCGATATTTCCAAGACCAAGAACTGCAGTTCCGTTTGAAACAACGGCGACCAGATTACCACGTGTCGTATATTTTGCTGCGTTTTCAGGGTCTCCCTTGATTTCAAGACAGGCTTCCGCCACGCCGGGTGAATAGGCGCGGCTTAGGTCGCGACCATTGGCCATTGGCTTTGTTGCGCGGATTTCAAGCTTACCGGGCTTTGGATGTTCGTGATAGAACAGCGCCGCTTGGCGCAAGGATTCGTTCTGATTTTCCGTCATCGAAAGCTCCATCGAATTATTTAGTTTAACATTGAACTAAAATTTAGGGCACATAAACCCCAGTTCTGTCGCTAACATAGGTTCAAATGACGCTTAGGCAACGTCGTATATTCCTTGCTTCATCCTGTCAGCGCGGCAAGAATGACCTAAATTGTAGAAAGGTCAAAGTCATGGAAATGGACAAAGCCGCACGCGAGGTCCGCGAAAATGCTTATGCCCCTTATTCTCATTTCAAAGTAGGGGCGGCTATCAAGACAACCTCAGGCAACGTATACGCTGGGTGCAACGTCGAAAACGCAGCCTACCCAGAAGGCACATGTGCCGAAGCTGGGGCTATCGCGGCCATGGTCGCGGCGGGTGAAGGTGAGATCACCGAAGTCTATGTCGTCGCCGACAGCCCAGAACCGGTTGCGCCATGTGGCGGGTGCCGTCAGAAGCTGGCCGAGTTTGGCAAGGGTGACGTGCCGGTGACACTGGCCAATCTGGAAGGTGTCGAAGCTAAAATCGCGCTCCGTGATTTGTTGCCGGGTGCATTTACAGCAGAGCATATGACGTCCAGTTGACCGGTGCTCGATCTATCATTTCGAAATTGCGCGACGGCGGGAAGCTGACCGACGAAGAGCTACGGTGGTTCTCGGTTGGGTTGGCGACTGGTGCGGTTAGCGATGCGCAGGCGGGTGCTTTTGCGATGGCCGTTTGTCTGAAGGGTCTGGATGCCGAAGGGCGGGCCAGTCTGACGATGGGGATGCGCGATAGCGGTGACGTTTTGGAATGGGCGCTGAACGGTCCGATTGTCGACAAGCATTCGACAGGTGGGCTGGGCGATTGCCTGTCGCTTGTTTTGGCTCCGGCGCTAGCCGCGTGTGGTGCCTATGTACCGATGATATCGGGGCGGGGGCTTGGGCATACCGGCGGGACACTCGATAAGCTTGAAGCGATGGAAGGGTATGCGACCGCTCAGTCCGAAGACGCGTTCCGCAAAGTGGTTCAGGATATTGGTTGTGGGATCGTCAGTGCAACCGGCGATATGGCGCCCGCGGATCGACGGCTTTACGCAATCCGTGATGTCACTTCGACGGTGGAAAGTGTCGATCTGATAACAGCGTCAATTCTAAGCAAGAAACTGGCCGCGGGATTAGAAGGGCTGGTTCTGGATGTGAAATGCGGTTCGGGGGCGTTCATGCGAACGCAGGACGAAGCGCGACAACTGGCGCGCGCACTGGTGGATACGGCGAACTTGGCAGAGTGCCGGACGAACGCGCTGATCACGGACATGAACCAGCCGCTGGCGCATTCGGTTGGCAATGCGTTGGAGCTTCGCGAAACCTTGGCGGTGCTTTGCGATGGTAAGCAAGGGCGTTTGTTAGAGCTATCCGTGGAGCTGTCCGGACTGGCGCTTGTTATGGGCGGGTTAGCCGAAGATGTAGATGAGGCCGCCAAGCGGGTTCGCGATGTGATAGCATCGGGTGCAGCCGCTGAAAAATACGATCAGATGTGTCGGGCTTTTGGGGCTAAGGATCCGTTGAATGCTGATGCTTTGCCCTCGGCACCGATTGTCAGGCCGTTCATGGCCGATCAGGTGGGTGTCCTAAAGGCTGTTGATGGCGTTGCCGTTGGGTTTGCAGTGGTCGAAATGGGTGGTGGCCGGATGGTCGAGACGGATAAGGTTGATCCA
Organism: uncultured Rhodobacterales bacterium; assembly: GCA_964476515.1. GTDB lineage: Bacteria > Pseudomonadota > Alphaproteobacteria > Rhodobacterales > Rhodobacteraceae > JASMHC01. The sequence continues at coordinate 46,608 of CAYZAY010000002.1, read as the reverse complement.
TCGGTTGGGTTGACGGACTTTGTCTCGCTTGGTCAGAAGGTTGATGAAAGCCAGCCGATTTGCATGATCCATGCAGCGGACGATGCTTCTGCAGACAAGGTAGAAGCGGTTTTGCGGCAAGCGGTCACGATTGGAGAGGCAGGTTTCGAACTGCCTCCGCTTGTGCTTGAGAGGGTTTCGTAGATGGCGCGTGCATTTCTGGTGGTTATGGATTCAGTCGGCATCGGCGGTGCGCCGGATGCGGACCAGTTTTTTAATGGCGATGTTCCGGATACTGGTGCGAATACCCTTGGCCACATCGCCCAAGCCTGTGTTGCGGGCAAGGCTGAGCAAGGGCGAAGCGGTCCGTTACAGGTGCCCAACTTGAACCGATTGGGGTTGGGGCAAGCCGTGCGGCTGGCGTCCGGAGTTGAAGCAGATGGTTTGGACGGATCACCCGATGGTTTTTGGGCTGTGGCGACCGAAATCAGCAAGGGCAAGGACACGCCTTCGGGGCATTGGGAACTGGCGGGTGTACCAGTGCCGTGGTATTGGCACTACTTTCCTGATGAAAGACCTGCGTTCCCTGATCACGTGACGCAAGCGCTGTGCAAGGCTGCTGGGACGGACGCGATCCTTAGTAATGAGCACGCTTCAGGAACCAAAGTTATTGAACGACTGGGCGCAGAGCACGTCCAGACCGGATATCCCATTTGCTACACGTCAGCGGATTCAGTCCTACAGATAGCGGCCCATGAAGAGGTGTTTGGCCTAGAGCGCCTGTTGGACATGTGTCGTGCCGTGGCGCCTTTGTTGCACGATATGAAGGTGGGGCGAGTGATTGCACGGCCATTTATAGGTTCTGAAGGCGCGTTCGAACGCACTCCCAACCGACGCGATTTTGCGATTTCACCGCCCGAGCCAACGCTTTGCGATTGGGTCAAGGATGCTGGCAGTGCGGTTCATGCCATTGGCAAGGTCAAGGACATCTTCTCGGGTCAAGGGATCGACGATGTGGTGAAGGGGCCGGATGCAGCACTGATGCAGGCGCTAAAAGATGCCGTATCGAATGCTGAAGACGATAGCCTGACCTTTGCCAACCTTGTTGAATTCGACAGCGAATACGGTCACCGCAGGGATGTCAGCGGCTATGCGCGGGCGCTCGAATGGTTTGATCACGAAATTGGCGACGTGCTTTCGGCGCTTAAGGATGGCGATATTCTGGTCATTACAGCAGACCACGGTAACGACCCCACGTGGATCGGGACGGATCACACCCGTGAACGCGTGCCGGTTCTGGTGCATGGTGTCGGTCAGGGTAGCGCAGGTCACGTTGGATTTGTTGACGTCGCGGCTTCGATTGCCAAACACCTTGGCGTTCCGGCAAAAGGACCGGGAAGGAGTTTTCTATGAGTCTAAGGGGATTGCCAAAGGTTGAGTTGCATTTGCACCTTGAGGGCGCAGCGCCCCCTACGTTTATTCGTCGGTTGGGGCAGGAAAAAGACGTGAACCTGAACGGGGTGTTTGCGGAAAATGGTAACTATATCTTCAAGGATTTTGTAGATTTTCTAAGGGTTTACGAGGCCGCGACCGAAGTTCTAAAAACGCCTGATGATTTCAAGCGCCTAGTCGAAGCCGTTTTGGCCGAAAGTGCCAGTCATGGTGTGATTTACACCGAAATGTTTGTGTCACCGGATTTCTGTGGCGGGTCTGATCTTGGGGCTTGGCAGGAATATCTTCTTGCTATGCAGGACGGAGCAGAAATAGCCGAGCGTGAGCATGGAATAGTTTCACGCGGGATTGTGACCTGCATCCGTCATATGGGGGGTGAACAGGCCAAAAAGACGGCAATCTGCGCAGCTGAAACAGCAGGTGACTGGATTGTTGGATTTGGCATGGGGGGCGACGAAAATATGGGGTCGCATCGCGATTTTGCCTATAGTTTTGACATGGCCAAAGAAGCTGGGCTTCGCTTGACGTCCCACGCAGGTGAATGGCGCGGTCCGCAAGAAGTCCGTGACGCCATCGCAATCGGTGCCGAACGGATTGGCCACGGTGTTCGAAGCTCAGAAGACGCAGGACTGGTTCAAGAACTTCAGGATCGCGGCATTGTTTTGGAAGTATGCCCCGGGTCGAACGTTTCGTTGGGAGTATATCCTTCGCTTAGTCACCATCCGGTTCACTTGCTTGCCGAAGCGGGCGTTCAGGTGACGGTGTCCACAGACGATCCTCCGTTCTTCCATTCTACGATGACCAAGGAATACGAAGGTCTAGAATTGGTATTTGGCTGGGATGAAACGCGGTTTCTTGACCTAGCTCGCACGTCAGCAAGGGCGGCGTTTTGTGACGATGAAACCCGCGCGAAACTTATCGAAAGGATTAATGCGGCATGACCGGTAATGTGATTGAGGTGACCCACCCTTTGGTCCAGCACAAGCTGAGCCTGATGCGCGATAAATCGACCCCGACGCCTTTGTTCAGGACGTTGTTGAAAGAGATCAGCCATCTGTTGGCCTACGAGATTATGCGCGAACTTCCGATGACGCAGAAAGCAGTGGAAACGCCCCTTGGCGTGACCCAGGCGCCGTTTATTGACGGGCGAAAGCCTGCGCTGATTTCGATTTTGCGGGCTGGAAACGGCTTGATGGAAGGGGTTCTAGAACTGATCCCCGTGGCGCGCGTTGGGTTTGTCGGGCTTTATCGGGATGAAGAAACACTAACGCCAGTTCAGTACTATTTTAAGGTCCCAGATGCCCTTGATGAGCGGCTTGTTTTGGTCGTGGATCCGATGTTGGCCACCGGAAATTCGTGCATCGCCGCGATTGATCTGCTGAAAGAAGCAGGAGCCAAGAATATACGCTTCATGTGCCTGTTGGCAGCCCCCGAAGGGATCGCCCGAATGCAAGAAGCGCACCCCGATGTGGATATCGTTACAGGCGCAATTGACGAGTGCTTGAACGACGTCGGATACATCGTGCCCGGCCTTGGGGACGCAGGCGACCGGATATACGGCACTACATAGGCGTTGACTCTTTACAGATTCGCCTAATTCAGGCATTTTGCCCCTATATATTGTGGTGACGAACAATGAGAACCAGAGCAGTCGTCGCCGGAGGTCTTCTCGCGTTAGCGGGAGTGTGGGCCATTAGTGCGGTTGGTCAGTCTATGTTGATCGAACCGGCAGAGTATCCTCCTGCGAGCTATGAAGGGCGCGAATACGTTGACAGCGAAGGATGTGTGTTCATCCGTGCGGGCGTAGATGGCGCCGTTACTTGGGTTCCCCGTGTTACCCGCGACCGCAAACCTGTTTGCGGGTTTGAACCGACATTTACCGCACAACAACTTGCCGCACTGAAAGCAGCCGAGGTCGAAGCAATGGCTGCGACGGCGACCCCTGTGCCGATGGTAGAACCAACACCAGAGCCAACGCCTGCGGCTAGCGCGACTGTGGCGGCAAGCAGCCCCTATGTGGTGAACGATATCTATGTTGGTGGGTCGATGACAAATGCGGGTTCAGGGGGGTATTCAGGGACAACTGGATATTCAGTGCCGACCAACGTGCCCGGCCAAGTGGTGAACGATATTTATGTGGGCAATGGCGGATACGCATCGACAACCACCGCTTCGACCTACACCCCCAGCTATTCGGGCGGTACGACAACAAACTATGCCCAGACGACATACCCAAGCGTAAATACCCCGCTTTCAATCGGCATTCCAAATTCTGGAACCGTAGCGCCGCATGGATACGAGCAAGCTTGGGACGATGGGCGGCTTAACCCTCAGCGTGGGCCTCGGTCCTCTGCAGGCGATGCGTCGATGAATCAGGTTTGGACACAGACTGTTCCGCGCCAGTTGGTTGCTGATGCCGGCGGTTTCCGACGCACGCGCGGTGGCTTGGGTGGCTCTGTTCGTTCGATCATTCCGTGGATGTCATCAAAAGAGGTGACGGCGGGAAGTGCGGCTGAATTCATCCAGATTGGCGTGTTTGGTAGTACCGAAAACGTAAGCAACAACCTTGGCGTTTTGACGCAGATGGGTATGGGCGCGGTTGTCGAAGGCGCTGGAAATGTTCAAGTCATTCTTGCCGGTCCGTTCAGCAGCTCTGACGTACGTTCGGCGTTGAACCATCTACGTAGTGCCGGATATTCAGAGGCGTTGATTCGCTAGTTTTCGCAAACACCCTGCAAAGCAACCCACTCTCCATCCGACAGGATGGGTAGTGGATTTTGCGTTGCCATAGGGTCGGCCTCGATCAGGTCGAGCGTTGTTTCACCGGTGACGTCTATTGCATAAGCAAACGGGCGGCTTGAGACGCGAACGGATTCAAAGTCCGAAAGAAGGTTGGTGTCCACGACGGTTTTACGATCTGTCGAAAGCATGCCTTCGGCATAGTTATCAATGCGGCCTTCTGGCAGCGATCCGGTTGTCAGCAGGCGCACATTGTCAACAAAACTGGCGCTTTCTAGAACGTCGCGGATAGTACCGGATGCCCCGCCAGAGCTGCGGTTTTCGGCCAGTAAATAGCCGATTAGAACTTCGGGCGTTTCGTGATCTTCCACCAGCGATCGCCCAACTAGAAAGTGATACCCGGGCAAGGCTAATGTATCCGACAGACCATCCGGCACCACATGCAGTTTTAGATCGGACGTCGGGGCAATTCGATATGCGATCTTGGTCAATGCGATCTGCGTTTCGGGGGTGGAGCATTCGACGCCGGTAAAACGACGGGCAGATGTTACGATGGCTGACCCGATTTCGCGCTGCTTCACGCCGGGTAGAACCGAAAGCGTTTGGTTTAGGACCGCTCCGGGAAGCCAGAACACACCAAGCGATGCGACGGCTCCGACAATAACAAGAGCGCTGGTTATACGAAGCCGTCCGGGGTGGGGCCGACGTTTCGCGACAGCCTTGCGAAGCTTTTCGATGGCTTCGACCATCACATCGGATTCGTCACCAAGCTCTAGCGTTTCGTCAGGATCGCCGTCGGGGTGGAAAATCGCTGGCAATTGCCCTGAATTGGCACGCGCAATGGCAGGGATCGACCAATGGGCCAAGACGCGGTCTTGCATGTCGAAAATCGTTAGCGACGCATCGCCAAGCGTAATGATGACATCACGACGCTGCGCTTCGGCATCTGCGCGCCAGATGCCGACAGCTTCAATTTTTTCAAACTCTTTAAGCGCGGTCATGCGTTCGGCTGCTCTGCCTTTGTTGTCGCCCGAAACTTACCATGGCTTCGGGCGCGGAACCAGTCAGAGTTCCTAAAAGCGTTTCGACAGAAACCTGCAAAGGTTTGTGGTGAAACGCCCACAACAACAAGATGTTCTGCACCGTTACGCCCTTTCCCTTTCGCAGGTTAAGAGCGCAACGTTTTGGCAACCTTGCGCAATTCGAATTTTTGGATCTTTCCGGTGGATGTCTTTGGTAGCTCTTGGAAGACCACCTGCTTCGGCGTCTTGAAACCTGCTAGCTTTGAGCGTGCAAAGGCGATCAGCGCATCCCCATCCTCAGTAGCGCCCTCTTTCAGCTCTACAAATGCGCAAGGAACTTCGCCCCATTTGTCATCCGGTTTGGCGACAACGGCACAAAGGTTCACATCGGGATGCGCCATCAGGGTGCCTTCGACCTCGACAGAGCTGATGTTTTCACCACCCGAGATGATGATGTCTTTGGCGCGGTCTGCGATTTGGATGTAGGTATTTGGATGCTGAAGCGCGATGTCGCCGGAATGGAAATAGCCGCCTTTAAAGGATTCTTCGGTGGCTTCGGGGTTTTTGAGATACCCCTTCATGACCGAGTTGCCGCGAATGACAATCTCGCCTTGGGTTTTGCCATCCATTGGAACCTGAGCCATGTTTTCGTCCATGACGGTGCAATGCTCCATCATTGGCATTGCAACACCTTGTTGGGCTTTGATTGCGGACTGTTCATCTGCAGGAAGATCGTTCCAATCGTCGTTCCACAAGCATTCAGTAATGTGCCCATAGGTTTCGGTCAGGCCGTAGACTTGGGTCACGTTGAAGCCAGCATTTGCCATTTTTGAAAGCGTCGCAGGGGCGGGCGGGGCACCTGCGGTAAAGACTTCAACCGTGTGGGGCATGTCGCGTTTTTCGCTGTCAGGCGCATTGACCAGCATGTTGAGAACGATAGGCGCGCCGCCGAAATGGGTGACACCTTCGTCTGCGATAGCGTTGAAGATATTCCCGGCGGTGATGTCGCGACAGCCAACCCACGTGCCGCCGATCAAGGGCATCATCCACGTGTGGTTCCAGTTGTTGCAATGAAACAGCGGAACAATAGCCATGTAGACCGGATGCAAAACCATGCGCCAGCTGATGACCGTTCCCATGGTCATCAGATAGGCCCCACGGTGGTGGTAGACCACACCCTTGGGACGCCCTGTGGTGCCGGATGTGTAGTTAAGCGCAAGGCTTTCCCACTCGTCTTCGGGCATTTGCCATTCAAAATCCGCATCACCCGAAGCCAACAGCTCTTCATAGGTCATGTGCTCGCCCGAGGCAGGGAAACCCGCAAAATCATCGGCAACCTCGATCAATACCGGCGCTGGGCCGTCCATCTGGGCGATTGCGTCTTTGGCAAGCTGCATGAATTGCGGGTCGGCCATGACGACTTTGGCGTCGCCGTGACCAAAGATATAGGCAACCGTGTCTACATCCAGCCGTGTGTTAATGGTGTTCAGAACGGCTCCGCTAGCGGGCACACCGAAATGTGCTTCGGCTTGGGGTGGCAGGTTTGGAATAAGGGTCGCAACAACGTCACCCGATTGCACACCTAGCTTTCGTAATCCTGACGCCAGTTGCGAAACCCGCGCATGATATTCGGCATACGTCTTGCGATGGTTGCCATAGACTACTGCAAGCCGGTCGGGAAATACACTCGCCGCCCTTTGCAGATGAGAAAGCGGACTGAGCGGCACAAAGTTAGCCGCGTTTTTTCCAAGGCCTGTTTCGTCAGCCATCCAACCCATTTGCGCATCCTCCCAAATCTGCAAACTTTGTCCGTTGTAGTGTCGCTAAGAAGACAGAACAAGTCCGTGTAAATACGGCATTTGATGTCCTTATGAGACCAGACCAACAGAATAACCCACTTCGTGCTGGCCAGTGGATGATGCTGGGCATGCTGATTGTTGCGCTGGTCGACAATTTTGTGGGCCAGTTGGCCGAAGTCGTTAGCCTGTGGCAGTTCTTCATCGTTCGCATGTTCATGACGTTTCCGCTTATCTATCTGATGTCAAAAATCGGCTTGGGCGCGGTACGGCCAAAAAAAACATGGCGGGTGATGGTGCGCGGCTCTCTCGTCGCGATGGCGATGGTGTTCTACTTCGGCTCACTTGCCTTTGTACCAATATCGCAGGCTTTGGCAGGGCTGTTTGCGTCGCCCATATTCGTCCTGTTGATTTCGGTTTTTCTTCTTGGGAAACCAGTCGGGAAGTGGCGGGTTATCGCGGTATTGGTCGGGTTTGTTGGTATCCTGATCGTGACAGGGGCCAGCTTTGCGTCGATGGGTTGGGCAAGCCTTTTGCCGATTGCTGGCGGGCTGTTCTACGCCTTTGGCGTGGTCGCAACCCGAGAGCTGTGCGCCGAGGAAACTACGCTAACAATGGTGTGGAGCATGTATGTCATGCAGGGCGTCTATGGGGCCATTGCTTTGGCTGGCCTGTGGTTGATTGATCCGGTGGTGCCAGTGGGTGCAGACGGGTTTTTGCTACGTGGTTGGATCGACGATTTGTCACCTGTCATGTGGATCATCATCGCTCAGGCGATAGGGTCAACGATTGGCGTCTTCTTCATTGTGAAGGCCTATCAAACGGCCGAAGCGACTTATGCGGCTGTGTTTGAATATACGATTTTCATATTCGCACCGCTGTTCGCATTTTTCCTATGGGGACAGGGCGTATCAGCATCCGAAGCCATCGGGATCGTCCTGATTGCGCTTGCAGGTATCATCATCGCCTTCCGCTCGCCCGCTGCCTAGGGTAGCGTTAGGCCATGATCATTTCGCCCGGTCGCAAATACATCTTGTACACATCCCCAAGACGGGCGGAACGGCGCTTTCTTTGGCGCTGGAAGATCGGGCGATGGCAGATGACATCTTGATCGGGGACACGCCCAAAGCGGTGAAGCGCCGCGCGCGGGTTAAGAAATGGGCGGGAGACCGGAAGTTGCGTAAGCATTCGACCTTGGCCGAGCTTGACGGGTTAGTGGCTGTCGAAGATTTCTTCGTCGTGACGCTAGTGCGCAACCCTTGGGACCGGATGGTGAGCTACTATCATTGGCTCAAGGATCAGACGTTTGATCACAGGGCTATTGAACTGGCCAAGTCTCATGATTTCTCGGGCTTCCTGAACCATCCCGAGACCGTGAGTACGCAGACAGCGGAAATCTACAGCGGTTATGTTGCGGGGCGAGAGGCAACGACCTGTTTTGTGCGGCTAGAGGCTTTGGCCGAGGACATTCAACCGTTCGAGGCGCACTTAGGGTTCAAGCTTGATATCCCGCACGTGAATCGATCCGAAAGGATTGCCGACTGGTGCGGGTATTATTCGGATGCGGATGCAGAACTGGTCGGGCAGATGTACGCCGAAGATATCGCGCGATTTGGATACTGTTTTGAACAGTAGGGTGCGCATAATCTGCGCACCCCATTAGCTATCATGCAGCTTGCGCGTTTTCACCGAACCTCTTGTAGAATGTCTGGTTCTTACCAGCCATTTCACGCAGCAATTCAGGGCATTTGAACCGGTCGCCAAAGGCTTCGGTCAGTTGATCACACCGCTCGGCTGCATAAGGCGCACCGAGCATGTCTAGCCAACTGAACGGACCACCCGACCAAGGCGCAAAGCCCCAACCAAGGATCGCGCCGACATCGCCTTCGCGGATGTCTTCCAATACGCCTTCTTCCAATGCACGCACCGCTTCCAGCGTTTGTGAGAACATCAGGCGATGCTGCACGTCGATAAAATCAGGTTGATCGTCCGAGACTGGGAATTTGTCGTCCAGACCATCCCAAAGACCGGTGCGCTTGCCCTTTTCGTCGTAGTCGTAAAAGCCAGCCGAGGTTTTGCGGCCCATGCGACCCAGATCAGCCATCGCAAAGACTACGTCATCCACAGCTCCGTCCGGATAGGCATCGCCCATCGCGGCTCTGGTTGCTTTCGCGATTTTAACCCCCAGCTCGATTGAGGTTTCATCAACCAACTGCAGCGGCCCCACAGGGAAGCCCAACTGGCGCGCCGCATTTTCGACCAGCGCGGGGCTTACGCCCTCGCCAATCATACGGATGCCTTCGTTGATGTATGGGATGATGCAACGGTTCGCATAGAAAAACCGCGCGTCGTTCACAACGATAGGCGTCTTGCGGATCTGGCGCACGAAGTCGAGCGCTTTGGCCACTGCACGGTCGCCGGTTTCTTTGCCTTTGATGATCTCGACCAGCATCATTTTCTCGACGGGCGAGAAGAAGTGAATGCCGATGAACTGGTCTGGGCGCGAGCTGGCTTTCGCCAATTCGGTGATCGGCAGGGTCGAGGTGTTGGACGCGAAGATGCAGTCTTCGGGGATCACGGCCTCGACCCGTTGGGTCATTTCGGCCTTAACCGCAGGGTCTTCAAAAACCGCTTCAACGATCAGATCGCAACCAGCCAGATCGTTGAGATCAGCCGATGCGGTGATCTGGGAAAGAAGCGCTTCTTTCTTTTCAGCCGTGGCTTTGCCGCGCTTGATGCCTTTGTCCATGTAGCCTGCCGAATAGGCTTTGCCACGTTCTGCAGCTTCTATGTTCTGGTCAAGCAAGACGACGTCAATACCTGCACGTGCCGATACAAGCGCGATGCCCGCGCCCATCATGCCCGCGCCAAGAACGCCCACCTTTTTGACACGCTCATCGCCAACGGCGGGGCGGTTCGCACCTTTTTCAAGCGCCTGCTTGTTGACGAACAACGACCGGATCATATTGGACGACACTGGGTCGATGATCACTTTGGTGAAGCAACGTGCCTCGATTTTCAGAGCGGTGTCGAAGGGCACCAATGCGCCTTCGTAAATCGCCGAGAGCATCGCTTTGGCCGCCGGATAAACGCCCTGCGTGTTGCCGCTGACCATCGCCGAAGCACCGACAAAAGTCATGAAGCCAGCTGGATGATAGGGTGTGCCGCCGGGCATTTTATAGCCCTTAGCGTCCCACGGTTTGACAATGTCCGCGTCGGACGCGTTCAACACCCATTCACGGGCTGCGGCGACTGGATCGGCAACTACTTCGTCAACGATCTTCTGCAGTTTCATCTGCTTGGGGCTGCCTGCCTTGCCTTCAAGAAGGATAGGTGCCGCCGCCATTGCGCCAAGCTTGCGCACAACGCGGGTCGTACCACCAGCGCCGGGGAACAAACCGACGAGGATTTCCGGAAGACCGATCTTGGCCTTTGGATTGTCCGCCGCGAAGATGCGATGTGTCGCCAGAGGGATTTCTAGCCCGATGCCCAAAGCGGTGCCCGGAAGCGCCGAAACAATCGGCTTGCCGCCCTTGTTGGTTTTTGGGTCCATCCCTGCGCGTTCAATCTTACGCAGCAAACGATGCATGTTCATGATGCCGTTAAAGATGTTCTCAGCCGGATTGTCGCCACCTTCCTGACGGAGACGACCCAGAACGTTCAGGTCCATACCACCGGCAAAATCTTTCTTGCCCGATGTAATGATCGCGCCTTTGATGTCGTCTTCAGCCAAAACCTGATCAATGCAGGCCTCAAGCTCTTCGAAAGCCTCGAAAGAGGCCACGTTCATTGACTTATTCGCGCAATCCCATGTGATGATCGCAACGCCGTCGTCGTGTTTTGTCAGTGTAAAATCAGTCATCTGTCCTGTTCCTTACACGCGTTCAATAATTGTTGCAGCGCCCATACCGGACCCGATGCAAAGCGTTGCCAAACCGGTTTCCTTGTCGGTGCGCTCCATCTCGTCCAGCAGCGTGCCTAGGATGATTGCGCCGGTTGCGCCCAGCGGGTGGCCCATCGCAATCGAGCCGCCGTTGACGTTGACCTTGCTGTGATCGACGTTGAACGCTTGTTCGAACAACATCACGACCGAGGCAAAGGCTTCGTTGACCTCAAACAGGTCGATGTCGCTGATTGCCATGCCGTTATCCGCTAGGATTTTCTTGGTCACGGGAACAGGGCCGGTCAGCATGATGGTCGGGTCAGTGCCGATCTTGGCGGTTGCTTTGATCCGCGCGCGGGGTTTGAGACCGTATTGTTCGCCAAACTCTTTGTTCCCAATCAGAATTGCCGCTGCACCGTCCACGATGCCTGACGAGTTGCCTGCGTGGTGGATGTGGTTCACGCGTTCAAGCTCGGGGTATTTTTGGATCGCGATTTTGTCGAAACCGGGCATGATCTCGCCTTGGTCCTTGAAGCTTGGTTTCAACGCGCCGAGCGACTGCATGTCAGTGCCCGGACGCATGAATTCGTCATAGTCGAGGATGGTCAGACCATTGATATCGCGCACAGGCACAATGGTATTGGCGAACCGGTTGTCGTCCCACGCGGCCTTAGCGCGGATTTGGCTTTCAACTGCCATCGCGTCGGCCATATCGCGGGTAAAGCCATAGCGGCTGGCGATGATATCGGCACCTATACCTTGGGGCACAAAGTAGTTGTCGATAGCAATCGACGGATCGACTGCGATTGCACCGCCATCAGACATCATCGGCGTCCGGCTCATGCTTTCAACACCACCCGCGATATAGGCATTGCCCGCCCCGCCGCGTACTTGGTTGGCAGCCATGTTGACAGCTTCGAGGCCCGAGGCACAGAAACGGTTGATCGATACGCCGGGGATGCTTTCATCAAGCTCGGACGCAAGAACTGCGGTCCGTGCAAGACAAGCGCCTTGTTCGGCGACTTGGGTGACATTGCCCCAGATCACGTCTTCGACGGCATGGCCTTCAAGGTCGTTGCGATCCTTGAGTGCATTCAGCGCCGTGACGCTAAGGCCGGCGGCTGAGACTTCGTGTAAAGAACCGTCCTTGCGGCCCTTGCCGCGCGGGGTGCGCACGGCGTCGTAGATATATGCTTCGTTCATAATTGCCTCCTCAGGCGCGGTCGGCAGGGCTGCCGGGCATCAAATCATAGGGGTGTTTCCAGCCTTCCAAGGCTTGGATATTGGACAGCCAACGGTCGATATTCGGCCATTGGGTGCGGTCAAAACCGAAGGGTTCGGGGTAAAAAAGGTAGCCGCAGCATGAGATATCCGCGTTAGTCAGACCATTGCCAACAATCCAATCGCGACCTTCGAGATGGTTGTTGAGAACAATATATGCAACCTTAAGGCGGCTTTGGTTGAAAGCGATAACCTCGGCTGGGCGTTTGTCTTCGGGAAGAAAGTTTATTAGGAAGCGGGTCATGCCGTTCATGCTGGAAAACTTGTGGTTGTCCCAAAGAACCCAGCGCATGATTTCGCGGGCTTCTTCAATGGTTGCGCCGCCAAATTTGCCAGATTTTTCCGAAACGTACATCTGGATAACACCGGACTGGGAAAGTTTGGTGTCCCCGTCGACCAAGACCGGCGCCTCGCCCATTTCGTTGATGTTTTCGCGGTACTCGGCCGAACGGCCTTCGCCGCCAAAAAAGTCGACGTGAACAGGTTCCCAAGCGAGGCCGGACAGTTCCAAGGCAAGCGCTGCCTTGTAGGAGTTGCCACTTTCACCGAAGCAATAGAGTTTCATAGTCATTGTTTGTCTCCCTTGTTGCGCAGTGGGGGTTTCGTACCCACACACCCCCGCGGAGGTATTTATGGAAAGATGAAGCCAGTTGGCGTCGATCCTATTTCTTCTCGACAAAGCTGCGCGAGATCAGTTCCTTCATGATCTCGTTCGTTCCGCCATAAATGCGTTGCACGCGTGCGTCCGCCCACATTTCGGCCACGTCATATTCCTGCATGTAGCCGTAGCCGCCAAATAGCTGGACGCATTCGTCGATCACTTTGTTTTGCATGTCCGTCAGCCAATATTTGCACATGGCCGCTTTTTCGACGGTCAGTTTGCCCTCAAGGTGTTCGGTGATGCATTCATCAAGGAACGCCCGAGAAACGGCTAGATTGGTTGCGCATTCAGCCAGTTTGAAACGGGTGTTTTGGAACTGGATGATCGGCCCGCCAAAAGCCTCGCGTTCGTTGCAATAGGCGATGGTGCGTTCGACAGCACCTTGCATTGCACCGACTGCACCGCAGCCGATGATCAACCGTTCCTGGGGCAATTGTTTCATCATCTGGGCAAAGCCTTGGCCTTCAACACCGCCAAGGATGTTTTCGGGTGGGATTTCGACGTTGTCGAAGAAAAGCTCAGACGTATCCGCGGCTTTCAGGCCGATTTTGTCGAGGTTGCGACCACGGGTAAAGCCTTCGGCCTTGTCGGTTTCGACAACCACCAGCGATGTGCCTATGGCCCGCTCGTTTGGATCGGTTTTTGCGGCAACGACGATCAAATTGGCGTGCTGGCCGTTTGTGATGAAGGTTTTCTGACCCGTTAGGCGATAGGCGTTCCCATCTTTTACAGCACGGGTTTTCAGGTTCTGTACGTCCGAGCCACCGGATGGTTCTGTCATGGCAAGAGCCGAGACAAGCTCTCCGCTGGTCATTTTGGGTAGCCAGCGATGTTTTTGTTCTTCTGTGCCATAGGCAACGATGTAGTGGGCGACGATACCAGAGTGGATGGGGTTGCCCCAGCTCGCCAGATTGGCGCGGGCGCTTTCTATCAAGATGACGGCTTCGTGGCCGAAATCACCGCCAACACCACCGTATTCTTCGGGGACCGACGCGCAAAGCAGCCCAAGTTCGCCAGCCTGTTGCCAGGTATCGCGATCCATTTCGCCTTGTTTGCGCCAGCGGTCGAAATGCGGGCGCCATTCGTCGTTGATGAACTTGGCGGTCATTTCGCCAAGCATCTGGTGGTCTTCTGTCATCCAACTTGAGGTCACAACTGAGTCCTATCGTTTTCTGTCTTCCAGTTCCGCGTTGAATAAGCGGAGACGATGAGGAAGCGTTTCGTCATCGGTCACTGACTCGAAGTTCTAGAACAAAAAGGACAGGGCTTCGCCTTCGTCCAAACCTGCGTCGGCGGCAAACCGTTTCAACTTGCGCCACGCGTCCTCGCTCAGGGCGAGGTTGACGCGGCGGGTAAAACGGAGGCGCTTTGGCATTCAGTTTTTCCTTCAGAACTGGTCTTCAGTCAGTGCCATCAATGTGTCGCCACCGGTTTGAATGCGGGCAAGGTGCATGCAAGTTGCCGGTAGCTGACGCGCCATATAGTAGCGACCAGTTGCGAGTTTCGTCTCGTGAAACGCAGCGTCAGAAGTGCCAACTTCCAAAGCGTCGGAGGATACTTTCGCCATTTGCGCCCACATATATCCAAGAGCCACATGACCAAAGAGCATCATGAAATCCGTCGCCCCCGAAAGCGCGTTGTTCGGGTTTTTGATGCCGTGCTGCATGAAATACATTGCGGCGGCCTGAAGGTCTTTGCTGGCGGATTTCAGCGGGTCAAGGAAACCTGCTTTCAGCGCCTCGTTTCCTTCATTTTCCTTGATGAAGGATTTGAGGGTATCGAATAGGCCCATGATGGTTTTCCCACCGTTCAAGCCAATTTTGCGTCCGACAAGGTCAAGCGCTTGTACGCCGTTTGCGCCTTCGTAGATCATCGCGATGCGTGCATCGCGGACAAATTGGGACAAGCCGGTTTCTTCAATATAGCCGTGACCACCAAAGATTTGTTGCGCTTGCACGGTCATTTGGAAGCCCTGTTCGGTCATGAAACCTTTCAGAACTGGGGTAAGCAGCGAAACCAATGCCTCGGCTTCGGCATCTTCGCCGTGGTTCGCTTGATCAATCAAGGTCGCAGCCCAGCACGCAAGGGCGCGGGCGCCTTCGATGAAGCTTTTCTGATCCATCAGCATTCGACGGATGTCGGGGTGTACAATCAGCGGATCAGCCGGACCATCAGGGTTTTTGGTGCCTGTTACGTCTCGTCCTTGAAGACGGTCTTTGGCGTATTGTAGTGCTTCTTGATAGGCTGGAACAGCTTGCGAGATGCCTTGGACAGCAACACCATTGCGGGCTTCGTTCATCATCGTGAACATAGCGCGCATGCCTTTGTGTTCGGTGCCAAGCAGGTAGCCGGTTGATTCATCATAGTTCATCACACAGGTCGCATTGCCGTGGATGCCCATCTTTTCTTCGATCTTGCCGACGGACACGCCGTTGCTAGGCCCTAGCGAACCATCTTCGTTCACGTTGATTTTCGGAACGATGAATAGCGAGATGCCTTTAACGCCTTCCGGCCCGTCCGGGATTTTTGCCAAGACAAGGTGGATGACATTTTCAGCAAGATCGTGGTCGCCAGCCGAGATGAAAATCTTCTGGCCGCTGATTTTGTAGCTGCCATCGTCTTGCGGAACGGCCTTGGTGCGCAGCAATCCCAAATCAGTTCCGCAATGCGGTTCTGTCAGGTTCATCGTGCCGGTCCAGTCGCAGTTGACCATCTTTGGCAGGAAGGTTTGCTTTTGTTGTTCCGTTCCGTGGGCGTAGATCGCCGAGAATGCGCCGTGGGTCAGACCTTGGTACATGGCAAATGCCATATTGCCCGAGCTAAAGATTTCATTGACCACGCAGCCAACGAGGTAGGGCATGCCCTGACCGCCGTATTCTGGATCGCAATCTAGGCCAGACCAGCCGCCTTCTTTGACGGTCTCAAACGCTTCTTTGAAGCCATCAGGGGTCGTCACCAACCCATTTTCCAATTTGCAGCCCTGCTGATCGCCAACCGCGTTCAGAGGTGCCAGAACCTGTTCTGCCAATTTGCCGGCTTCTTCAAAGATCGCGGCGGTGGTGTCGCGATCCAGATCGTCGTAGCCGGAAATTTCTTTTTCCGAGATGTTCAGAACGTCATGCAGGACGTATTGAATGTCTTTTATCGGCGCAGTGTAGTTTGGCATGTGTAAATACTTTTTGTTCTAAGGTTACGAGGAGTCCTCGGGCATTTGTGCCTGAAGTTCTTTTATTGTTTGCTCACCCCAGTCGATTTGCACCTTTAGTTCGTCGATGGCTTCAGTTAGCTCATCGCGCTGGCTTTCCATGTCGGCCAGCCGTTCTAGGGCAATCTCGTAGGTTTTAGTCATTTGGCTCAGTTGCTGTGGGCCACGTTGATACATGGCCAGTAACTGGCGAATTTGTTCGAGACTAAAGCCAAAGCGTTTACCCCTTAGGATAAGCTTAAGCCTTGCCGCGTCACGTTTGGTGAACAAGCGTTTCTGTCCTTCACGGATCGGAAACAGCAATTCTTTCGCTTCATAAAAACGCAAAGTACGAGGCGTAACCTCGAACTCGTCGCACATTTCGCGAATTGATTTTGTTTCTTCTGTCATACTCTTCCTTCGTTCTTCTGGTGCAAGAGTAGCCGTGAAAGTTGTCGTCTCACGGCAAATATAATGATACTTTACGTTGACGTAAGCGTATCGTCACGTCAACTTTTTGCGATTGAAGATGTGACGCTGCGTCTTAAATCAATCGTCCCCAAGCATCGCTTCGGCGGTAAACGCCCTTAACTCATTAAGATCTTTGATGGCTTCATCCAGTTGAACTTGCTGTTCGGCCAGTTCAACCAGCTTTCGGTCTGCCATCTCGGTGAAAGTCCCATATTGGGCTTTTGTACCCTCACGGTCGTAGATCAAAAGCCACTGTCGCAGTTCTTCCAGCTGGAAGCCGAAACGACGACCCCGCAAAATAAGGGTCATGCGCGCGGCTTCGCGTGGCCCATAAAACCGCGACCTGCCTTTCCGCACGGGATTGAGCAACTCGATGTACTCGTAGTAGCGCAGCGTTCGCGGCGTGACTTCAAACTTTGCACACATTTCTTTGAAACTGAGCAATTCTTCTGACATGCCGTCCTCCTTCGTGACGTGAGGTTAAGCGGGTGTTTTGGGAAGGGCAACCGTAACCGCCATTGCAGCGATTAATTTGTGGCGACATAGTTTTCGATACACAGCAGGGATCAAATTCATGGACAGCCGCAAACAAGTCGATCCAAGGCAATTTATGGCCCTTCTACCCCACGGCAACGCGCTGGGAATGGAGTTGGAAGACCTAAACGCGGGCAAAGCGTCGATCAGTCTTCCCTATGATCTTAGACTGGTTGGTGACCCCGACACTGGCGTTATGCATGGTGGCGCTATTTCGGCCGTGATGGACACTTGTTGCGGTGCCGCAGTCATGAGCCATCCGGATGTGAATGGAATGACAGCAACGATTGATCTTCGGATCGAGTATATGCGTTCGGCCAAACCGGGTGACAAAATCGTGACGCGTGCGGAATGCTACCACATCACGCGAAGCGTCGCCTTTGTTCGGGCCATCGCCGAAGACAGTGATACAGATACACCCGTCGCCACGGCGACCGGCACATTCATGGTGGGGGCTGGTAAATGAAGCGCGCCAAACCCGAAACCGTTCAGATCGTCAAACAACGCCGCGATGCGGTCTTAAAGTCACTGGTCGAGCACATCCCATACATCAACTACATGGGCATCTGCTTTGATCGTCGCGGCGACGAGCTGACAGCGATTATGCCGTTTCGTGATGACTTGATTGGAAATCCTATGTTGCCGGCATTGCACGGTGGAACAACGGCTGGGCTTTTGGAAGTTACGGCGCTGGTTGGATTGGCGTGGACCAGCCTGTGGCAAGATATGGAAAGCGGCGTTTTCACGGTCGAGCAGATCGAAAACAAAGAGCTTCCCCGAATGCCCAAGACGATTGATTTCACTATCGACTATCTTCGTTCCGGCCTGCCACGCGATGCTTATGCCCGCGCATTGGTCACGCGGTCAGGTCGCCGTTACGCTTCTGTCCGCGCCGAAGCATGGCAGGACAACCGATCAAAACCCTTTGCCCAAGCCCACGGGCATTTTCTGATGCCACAGTAAGATGAGCGGCGCGCCTATTACTCATAAGCGTGTTTTGAACATCGCCATTCCGATCGTTTTGTCGAACGTTACTGTACCCCTTCTGGGCGCGGTCGATACCGGCGTCGTGGGGCAAATGGGTCTAGCGGCCCCAATCGGCGCTGTCGGGGTTGGTGCGGTGATCTTGTCTGCGATCTACTGGTTGTTCGGATTCTTGCGAATGGGAACCACGGGCCTGACGAGCCAAGCCAACGGAGCGGGCGATCAGCCCGAAGTCGCAGCGCTTTTGATGCGGTCTTTCCTGATCGCAGGCGTGGGCGGTCTTGCCGTGATTGCATTGCAAGTACCGCTTTTCTGGAGCGCCCTGCAATTGTCCCCAGCCTCGCCCGAAGTTGAAGGTATGGTCTACGACTACCTTCATATTCGGGTGTGGAGTGCGCCTGCGATTATCGCACTGTATGGGGTCAACGGGTGGCTGATTGCGCTGGAGCGTACAAAGGCTGTTCTTGTCATTCAGGCCATAATGAACGGGTTGAACATCGTTCTAGATCTCTGGTTTGTTCTGGGTCTGGGCTGGGGTGTCCAAGGTGTTGCGATAGCGACGGTGATCGCAGAATTTTCGGGCTTGGTCGTGGGGCTATGGCTCTGCTGGTCCGCGCTGAAAGGCACAGTCTGGTGGGAGCCGGTTCGGATATTCAATCGCGCGCGTCTACGGCACATGGCTTCGGTCAATTCGGACATACTTTTTCGGTCCCTGATGTTGCAGACGATCTTCGTTTCATTCCTGTTTCTTGGTGCAGATTTCGGCGACGTGACGCTGGCCGCTAATCAGGTTCTGGTGCAATTCCTCGAAATCACGGCGTTCGGGCTCGATGGGTTTGCATTTGCTGCCGAGGCGCTGGTTGGAACGGCTTATGGGGCGAGAAATCTGGCAAACTTGCGATCAAGCGTCTTAAAGGCTGGCTTCTGGGGGTGCCTGTTGTGCGTTGTCCTTGCGGTATTCTTCTTTGTCCAAGGTGGCTGGTTAATAGACGTGCTAACCACCGCCCCCGATGTGCGTGTCGAAGCGCGGGTCTATCTGACCTACATGGTGTTATCACCGATATTGGGCGTTCTGCCTTGGATGCTGGACGGCGTATTCATCGGGGCCACCAGAACAAAAGACATGCGTAATATGATGGCGCTTAGCTTTGGTGTTTATCTGATCGCAATCTGGCAACTGGTACCGTTGTTTGGGAACCACGGCCTTTGGCTGGCTTTACTGATCAGTTTTGTGATCCGCGGGGTGACCCTATTGATCAGATATCCGGCATTGGAACGAAGTATCCACACCTAGGCTAGATTAGAGGATATCCAAAACGGATTCCGGAGGTCGGCCAATCGCTGCTTTGCTATCGCTAATGACAATCGGGCGCTCGATCAGCGACGGATTGGCAGCCATTGCCGCGAACAGGGTGTCGTCACTGTCGCCCTTGGACAGTCCAAGCTCTTTGAAAAGCTTCTCTTTCACCCGCATCATTTCGATCGCCGATTTGCCAAGCTTGCTGGCAACTGCCCGCAAGGTGGCTTCGTCAGGGCAATCCTGAAGATACAGGCGAACATCTGGTGATACGCCATTGTCTTCCAACAGTTGAAGCGTTTGGCGCGATTTTGAACAGCGCGGGTTGTGCCAGATTTCGGTCATAGCCATTCCTCTTGTCCAGTGCCGACTGCATCGGCGACATTGGCAAACCCGTCTTGTTCAAGACGTTTGTCGAGGCCGGTCACGATGTCTTTCACCATCCCCATGCCGCCGTAAACCAGCGCGGTGTAAAGCTGAACCGCCGACGCGCCTGCTTTGATTTTGGCATAGGCCTGATCCGGGTTTGAGACCCCGCCAACGCCGATCAAAGGCAGATTGTTGCCCGCCGTCAGCTTTGAAAGCTTCGCCAATATCCTTGTCGATTTCTCAAATAGCGGTGCGCCCGACAAGCCACCTTTTTCGTCTTTGGAAGAGCTTTTTAACCCTTCGCGCGACAGGGTGGTGTTGGTCGCGATAATGCCGCTGATGCCGGTCTCAATCGCAACTTCGGCGATCTCGGCAAGTTCATCATCCGTCAGGTCAGGCGCGATCTTTAGGAACACTGGGATCTTGCGATCCATTCCAGCACGCACATCCATGACACCCGCCAAAAGACCAGAAAGCGCGGCTTTGCCTTGTAGATCGCGTAGCTTTTCAGTGTTGGGCGACGATACGTTCACCGTCGCGAAATCCAGATGCTGACCACAGGCCTGAAGCACTTTGGCAAAGTCCGACGCGCGGTCTTCACTGTCCTTATTAGCCCCGAGGTTCAGTCCGATCACGCCGTTCTTGGGGCGCTGCGCCAGTTTTGACGCTGCTGCCTCCATGCCTTGGTTGTTAAAGCCGAAACGATTGATCGCAGCGCCGTCTTCAGTCAGGCGGAACAGTCGTGGCTTGGGGTTCCCCGGCTGGGCGCGAGGGGTGATTGCCCCCACCTCGACAAAGCCAAAACCGCTTTTGGCCAACGGATGTAGAACGTCGGCATTTTTGTCGAAACCGGCCGCTAGCCCAAGCGGGTTCTGCAGGTCCATACCTGCCAACGTCGTTTTCAACCTAGATGATGTCAGCGCCCCGGGCGAAGGAACCAGTCCCAGCTTCAATGCCTTAAGTGCCAAACCATGTGCGGCCTCGGGATCAACGCAGCGAAGGGCGCGCATGCCGAGCGTTTCGTAAAGGCTCATTCAACATCCTCCGGAAAATCATGCGTGCCGTCGATAAGCGGCAGCTCGTCTTCCCAGATAATATCTTCGACCGTCAGCTTGCGATAAAGATGGGGGAACAGGGCACCGCCGCGCGATACCTCCCACTTTAGCTCGGCACCCAAAGTGCCGGTTTCGCAGGCCATGATCACCAAACCGTCTTCGCCGGCAAAATGTTTGGCCGCCGTTTCCCGCACCGTTTCGGCGCTGGAAAAGTGGATATAACCGTCAGCAACATCGATAGGCGCGCCATCGGTTTCTCCTTGGTCCTGCAAGTGTCGCCACTCGTCTTCGCGGAAAATCTTATAAATCAGCATGAAAGCCTGATGCCGTGACGCATTGAAAAGATCAAGGGTCACAGAGGGGTCGCAAAGCGACTTTAGGGAAAGAAAAGGAATTGTTGACTCAATCGGGGTGACGGAGTCACGGTGGGCTATTTTAAAAAAGCTACAGGGGGAAACAGAGATGTTTCGTTTGACGACTAGTGCGGCTGCTTTGGCTATGGTGGCCACGACGGCTGCCGCCGACTATAATTTAACAATCCTTCACACCAACGACTTCCACGCAAGGTTCGAGCCGATTTCGAAATACGACTCGGGCTGTTAAGCGGAAAGCAATGCCGAGGGCAAATGCTTTGGCGGCTCAGCGCGATTGGTCACGGCGATCAACGAAGCGCGTGCGCGCGCCGAAAACCCGGTGCTGCTGGACGGCGGAGACCAATTCCAGGGTACGCTGTTCTACACCTATTACAAAGGCAGACTGGCCGCCGAGATGAAGAACCATCTGGGCTATGACGGTATGACTGTCGGTAACCATGAATTTGATGACGGACCTGAAGTCCTTCGCGGCTTTATGGACGCGGTTGAGTTCCCCGTGCTGATGTCAAACGCTGACGTTTCGAAAGAACCTTCGTTTGCAGGTGTTCTGAAGAAATCAACGATCATCGAAGTTGGCGGCGAAAAAATCGGCCTGATTGGTGCAACACCTGAGGACACCGACGAGCTTGCCAGCCCGGGTGATAACATCACCTTTAGCGATCCACTGACTGCTATTCAGACCGAAGCTGACATGCTTACCAAAATGGGCGTTAACAAGATCATCGTTCTTTCACACCTCGGTCATAAAACTGACGTTGAAATAGCGCCTCACCTGACGGGTGTGGATGTCATCGTTGAGGGCCACTCGAATACGTTCTTGTCGAACACGTCTGATCGCGCGTCGGGTCCATACCCAATGATGATCGGCAACACCGCACTTGTTTCGGCCTATGCCTACGGCAAATACCTTGGCGAGTTGAACGTTGTCTTTGACGATAACGGAGATATCGTCAGCGCAACCGGCGAGCCTATCGTTATGGATGGTGCCGTGGCTGAAGATCCGGCGATCAAAGCACGCATCGCCGAAGCAGCCGCTCCGCTTGAGGAAATCCGTCAGAAGGTCGTGGCTTCCGCTGCTGCAGCCATCGACGGGGATCGCGGCAATTGTCGTGCACGTGAATGTGAGATGGGTAACCTGATTGCAGACGCGATGCTTGATCGTGTTGCGGATCAAGGCGTTCAGATCGCTATCCAAAACGGTGGTGGTATCCGTGCCTCGATCGACGCGGGCGATGTGACGATGGGTGAAGTTCTGACTGTTCTTCCATTCCAGAACACACTGTCGACCTTCGAAGTGACGGGTGCTGTGATGGTTGAAGCGCTTGAAAACGGTGCCAGCCAGATGGAAGAAGGCGCAGGCCGCTTCCCACAGGTTGCCGGTATGAGCTTTACCGTGACCCCTGCAAACGAAGCGGGTAGCCGGATATCTAACGTCATGGTTGGCGGTTCTCCTATCGATCTGGGTGCGACCTACGGAGTTGTATCGAACAACTACGTTCGTAACGGCGGCGACGGCTACAAAATGTTCCGCTCGGCGGCGAATGCCTATGACTTTGGTCCAGACCTAGCCGATGTGACTGCGGAATATATGGCTGCTCAGGGCGCATTCACTGCGTATCTGGATGGTCGTATTACGGTCGTTGAATAAAGCGGTTTAAATACCGAAATGAAAAGGCGCGGGGGAAACCTCGCGCCTTTTGACTTTTGTGCCTCCGGCGGGGATATTTTAGGGACAAAAGAAATGAGGGCGTGATGGATCACCCGCTGATAGACCTGATTAGCCAGAAGATACGCGAAGCCGAAGCCAACGGTGAGTTTGATAACCTTGAGGGTGCGGGAAAGCCTCTGCCGAGGGTGGATGATCCTGAAAACGCCTTGATCAAACGGATCATCGAAGAAAGCGGGGCGGTGCCCGAGTTTGTTTCGCTATCGCGCGAGCTGGAAAGGCTGCGTGCTGAGTTGCGAGAGGTCGACGACCGCACCAAGCGGCGGGACATCATGAAAGATATGTCGATGATGGAAGCCAAGATTGAATTGGCCAAGAAAGCCTATCGCTGATGTGCGGACGGTTTGTTATCAACACACCGTCTGATCTGATGGCACAGTTATTTGATGCGGTGCCGTCGAATGATTTGCCAACCGTACCGAATTTTAACGTCTGCCCGACAACACAGGTACATGTTGTGTCCTCTGGGGAAAACGGGCGCAAGTTGGGCGCGATGCGCTGGGGATTCATCCCGAAGTGGTACAAGAAACCCACTGACGGGCCTCTGCTGATCAACGCGCGGGCCGAAACGATTGCCGAGAAGCCTGCTTTTAAGACGGCTTGTCGTGAGAGACGATGTATTGTTCCGATCTCCGGGTTCTACGAATGGTTCCGCAAAGGGGATGAGAAGCTGCCTTGGTACGTTCAGCGCAGCGACGGGCAACCAATGGCGCTTGCCAGTATTTGGCAGAATTGGGGAGAGGACAACCTGTCGACTTGCGCAGTTGTGACGACCGAAGCTCATGGTGAGATATCCGACATCCATCACCGCATTCCGGTAATCCTTGAACAAGAGAATTGGGGCAAATGGCTGGGCGAAGAGGGCAAAGGCGCTGCGCTGCTGATGAAAGAAACGGCGGATCAAAACCTGACCTTCCACCGCGTCGATACCGAAGTGAATTCCAACCGCGCCAAGGGACCCCATTTGATCGAGCCGATAGCGGCCTAATAATTACAGATGCAATTGATCAATTCGTCATCAAAGAAATCCACTAAACGTTGCGTTTGCCCTGATTGAGCCCTTGAAACCTAACAAAAAAAGGCGCATCTAAGCGGCGTTCCGCAAAATGGCGGATCGTTAGACGATGGAGAAAACATGGCCAAGGAAGATACTCTCGAATTCCCCGGTGTTGTGAAGGAACTCCTGCCTAATGCGACATTTCGGGTCGAGCTTGAGAACGGCCATGAAATCATCGCTCATACGGCAGGCAAGATGCGCAAAAACCGCATCCGTGTTCTGGCTGGCGACAAAGTTCAGGTGGAAATGACACCGTACGATCTGACCAAAGGTCGGATCAATTATCGCTTCAAATAAGTGAAGCTCATCCTTGGATCAGGTAGTCCGCGCCGCAAGGAATTGTTGGCGCAGATTGGCGTTGTGGCGGATGCTGTTCGCCCGCCCGAGATTGATGAGACACCTTTGAAAGGCGAACTACCGCGCCCGTATTGTGTACGTCTGGCACGGGAAAAAGCGTTGGCCGTTCAGGCGGACGCCGATGACGTCATCCTTTGCGGTGACACGACTGTTGCCTTGGGTCGGCGCATTCTTGGTAAGCCTGAAAACGCTGGTGAAGCGGCCGAGTTTCTTCACATGCTGTCGGGCCGTCGCCACCGCGTTATCACAGCGATTGCTGTGAAGCGGGGCGATCAGATCTGGCAAAAAGATGTGGTCACACAGGTCAAAATGAAATCCCTCTCGGATGAAGAGGTGAACTGGTATCTTTCGACCGGTGATTGGCAGGGCAAAGCGGGTGGCTATGGTATCCAAGGTCCGGCTGGTGCGTTGATCCCGTGGATCAGCGGAAGCTTTTCTGCCGTTGTCGGGCTACCGATTGCTGAAACCGCCGCACTGTTGCGTACTGCGGGTTATCCGTTGATGGTGCCTTCATGAAGGGCCGATTGATAGCACTCGACCATGTTCAAGGGCGCGAAGCGGCGGCCTTGATGGTGGATGGTCGACTAGAAGACTTGTTGATCGAAGGCGATGCTTCAAGGCCCGGGACAATCTACCGAGCAATCGTTGACCGCCCGCTAAAGGGGCAGGGGGGCGTGATGCTGAAAACCCCTGATGGATCGGGCTTTTTGCGCCATGGCAAAGGACTAGCACCGGGGATGACCCTATTGGTTCAGGTCACTGGCTACGCCGAAGAGGGCAAGGCCGTTCCGGTGACCCAGAAAGTTCTGTTCAAAAGCCGCTACGCAATTGTGACACCCGACACACCGGGCCGGAATATCAGCCGCTCTATTAGTGATGACGAATTGCGCGATGAACTGTCTGAAATTGCCCATGATGCGATGGAAGACCGCGACTACGGTTTGATCCTTCGCTCTAGCTGCGCAAATGCCAGCGCGGACGAGATATCTGAGGACGTTTCGGCCATGATCGCGCTAGCGGATCAGGTGCTTGCCGATGCTGACGGGGATGAACCTGAAACCCTTCTGGAAGGCGACGGTCCTCATGTTGTTGCTTGGCGTGAGTGGACAGAAAAGGCCACAGTTGAAACCGCCGAAGGCTCGTTCGATGATCACGGTGTTCTTGACGCCATTGATGGCTTGCAGCAGGCCGAGGTCAGCTTGGGATCGTCCGGCAGCATGTATATCGAACCGACCCGTGCGTTGGTGGCTGTCGACGTAAACACGGGCGGTGACACGTCTATGGCGGCGGGTCTAAAAGTGAACCTTGCCGTTGCTAAGGAACTGCCCCGCCAACTAAGGGCGCGCGGTTTGGGTGGCCAGATCGTGCTTGATCTAGCCCCTATGCCCAAAAAGGATCGCCGTAATTTTGAAGGCGCCCTGAAAGGCGCCCTTCGCAGCGATTCCATTGATACTGCACTGGTTGGTTGGACGCCGTTGGGTCACTTCGAACTTCAGCGCAAACGCGAAAGACTGGACCTGTGCGAGGTGCTGGCATGATCTGCCCGATCTGCGGAGAAGAAGGCGTAAAAGACTTCCGTCCGTTTTGTTCAAAACGCTGCGCTGATCGTGATCTTGGAAAGTGGCTGAACGGCGATTACGCGGTCGCCTCGCAGCGCGAAGATGATCAAGACGAGCTGGTTTCAGAGCTTGAAGATCACATCACCAAACAAACGCATTAAGCTTCGGCATCCGGCTGCTTCGACGGATGCGCCCGATCAAATGCATCAAGCTTGGCACAATTGGCCGCGATCCTGTTGATGTTGGGCATCGCTGACAGATCAACGTTGAAACGCGCCGCCGAAAAGACCTGAGGCATCAGGTATATATCGCCCATGCCTGGTTGATCGCCGAAACAAAAGTCAGCACCGTTGTTTTGCCGCTCTAATAGTGCTTCACAAGCCGCTAGCCCGTCGCCGATCCAGCGCTGACACCACGCGTTCAAACCGTCCTGATCGTAGTTGCCTTTGAGGTACTGCAACACACGCAGGTTCTGCAGCGGATGGATTTCGCAGGCGATGACTTGGGTAAACGCGCGCACGCGAGCCCTTCCCAGCGGGTCACTGGGCAGCAGGGCAGGCTCGGGGTAGGTCTCGTCCAGCCATTCCAGAATGGCAGGGGACTGGGTCAGAACCTCTCCGTCAACTTCGAGCGCGGGGACCAACCCCTGAGGGTTCAGCGCGCGGAATTCTGCCGTCTTTTGTTGGCCACCGTCTTTGACCAGATGAACGGATGCAAATTCATAGTCCAACCCCTTGAGGTTAAACGCGATGCGGCAGCGATAGGATGATGAACTGCGAAAGTATCCGTGAAATTTCATGTGGTCTCCGGCGTCGAATTTGCGGCTCCCTGACAGTCATAACTGTAACTGTCTATCATCCAAGCCCCTGCGAGGTCGATTTTCTGTAAGAACCCGGCGACATGCCGGTGTGTTTTCTGAATGCGCGGCTGAAATAGGCTGCATCATCGAACCCAAGGTCGTACCCGATGGATTGGATTGGCAGCTGCGTATAGGCAAGCTGGCTGCAAGCTTCTTTGAACAAAACGCTTTCAATAAATCGGGACGCCGAGACACCGGTCGTCTGGCGGCAACTCCTGCTGAGATGTGATGGCGAAACAGCCAGAATGTCCGCGTAGTCAGTTAACTTCAGCCGCTTCTTAAAGCGGTTGCGAGCCAAGCTTTCAAAACGAAGTATCAGGCTGTCTTCCTGCTTGCCTTGTTTCTTGGTGTTTGGCACCGCGATTTCGCCAGCAACCAACGCACCCAGATGTGTGCCGAGGGCGCGAAGAACCGTGAGACGGGCAAACGATGTTGATTGGTAAGACGCATACAGCCGCTCAGCCGCGTCTGATAGTTCGTCAGTCAGCTTCACAACGTGCCAATGCTTCAGGCAAGACGCGGTTGGATCTTGTTCGAAAAGCGAGGCAAATTCGGACACCGGAAGCGAAACTACCAACCCTTCGGAGCCAGACGAAAAGGTGAACCCGTGCACCGCCCAAGGTGGGATATTTATCACAGTTTTGCCGGTCAATTTGACCACCTTGCCGTCAATGTGCAGCTCGGTTCTGCCTTGGTTGGAAAATAGAAACTGATGCAGATGTGGATGCCTGTGTGGGGCAATTTTCCAAGCCAATCCTTGGGCACGATCAAGGATTTTTTCCACATGAAGGATTTCAGGGAACAGTTGTCCTTCGCCGTATAAACCATACGCAGGGATGTATCTTTCGTCTCTCATGCTCGAATTGTACCAAAACGAGATCGAATTGACCATTAACTAGCGCGAAATATGCCCCTAGCCTGAAATTGAACGGGAGAGAGCTAATGCGAACCCAAGTCTGTATCATCGGCGCCGGCCCATCCGGATTGCTGTTATCGCAGTTGCTGCACAATCAGGGCATCGATTCAATCGTGCTTGAACGAAAGACCAAAGACTATGTGCTGGGCCGCATTCGCGCCGGTATTCTGGAACGGGGTTTCGTCGACCTTATGCGTTTGGCAGGCGTCGGGGACCGCATGGATGCCGAATGTTTTGTTCACGATGGAGCGGTCATCGCCGACGGCGAAGATCATTTCCGCATCGACTTTGCGGCGCGGGCCAATGAAAGCATCGTTGTTTACGGGCAGACCGAATTGACCCGCGATCTTTACGAGGCGCTTGAAAAGTCGGATGGCAAGATCGAATACAACGTCGAAGACGTGGTGATCCATGATGCGGACAGTGAAAAGCCGTTCGTGACGTACAATCAAAATGGCACAGAGCATCGCATTGATTGTGATTTTGCCGCCGGTTGTGACGGGTTTCACGGGGTCAGTCGCAACACCATTCCAGACACCATTCGCAAGGACTACGAAAAGCTGTACCCCTTTGGTTGGCTGGGCGTACTGTCCGAAACACCTCCGGTCCATGACGAACTGATTTATGCCCGCTCAAAGCGTGGTTTCGCGCTCTGCTCGATGCGAAACACCAATCTCAGCCGCTACTACATCCAATGCTCGCTTAGCGATTCCCCTGATGATTGGACGGATCAGGCGTTTTGGAAGGAACTGAAAAAGCGCATCCCTAGCGAATTTGCCGAAAAGCTGATCACTGGTCCGTCGATTGAAAAATCAATCGCGCCGCTGCGGTCTTTTGTGACTGAGCCCATGCGCTGGGGACGGTTGTTCCTTTGCGGGGACGCGGCGCATATCGTTCCGCCTACGGGCGCAAAGGGGCTTAATACAGCAGCATCGGATATCCACTATCTCTACCACGGTTTGCTGGCGCATTATCAGCATGGCGACGACGAAGGGCTGGACCGCTATTCCGAGAAAGCTTTGGCACGCATCTGGAAGGCCGAGCGGTTTTCTTGGTCGATGACCAACCTGCTTCATACGTTCCCGAAGCAAGGTGAATTTGATCTTCGTATGCAAGACGCAGATCTGGCGTTCCTGCGTGAAAACGAGGCGTCACAGGTGGTTCTGGCCGAAAACTATGTGGGTCTGCCGTTCTAAAAGACGTTTAGTTTTCTATCCAGATCGTCACCGGACCGTCGTTTACCAGCGAAACCTGCATGTCAGCACCGAATTGGCCCGTTTCGACCGGCAAACCAAGGTCACGTAGGGCTTGTGCGAAGTGAAAGTACAGTCGCTCTCCGTCTGCAGGCGCGGCTGCAGCTGAAAACCCGGGTCGGTTACCGCGTGATGTGTCGGCCGATAGCGTGAACTGACTGACGACCAAAACGCTGCCACCAATATCAAGGACGGATCGGTTCATTTTCCCGTCATCGTCTTTGAATATCCGCAACTTTGATATCTTGGCGGCCAGCTTTTCAGCCTGTTCTTCGGTATCGCCCTGCATAGCGCAGGCTAGGATCATTAAGCCATTGCCACATTGGCCGATCAGCTCACCGTCCACCTCGACTTTGGCTTCTGATACTCTTTGCAACAAAGCGCGCATGGCTGACCCTTTTTTAGAATGACGTTGTGGTTTCAAATAGCTCGGGATTGGTGGCGATGAAATAGCCGATGCCACCGGCAATAATCGCGCCAACCGTTGCCGCTAGCGCAATCTTCCAGATCGACCAAGGCCGTTGCCCGCTGACCTGTCCGTTGGTGCCGTTGATCACCACGCGATAGGTCTCTCCACGGAACTTATAGGCGGCCATCCAGATGGGCAGCAGCACATGTTTGAACGTCACATCGCTGATCTTGGTATTAACGCTGTGAACCCGCTGACGGTCGCCGCCTATGTCGAACTTCACATCTCGCAGGATGACACGGTCCATGTGGTCGCGAGCGATTTCGTATCCTTGTTCCAGCTCAACCGAATAGGCTTCGGCCTGATAGCCAGCTAGGTATTCGGGCTTATAAGGTTCCAACGCAGACAAATCCCACGGGGCAAAGTTATCTGTGTCCTTGCGTGGCAGTGAATTTGACGCCAGCACAAGCACATCATCAAAGAACCGCGCCACACGACCCGAAACGCTTCTCCAGCGGGTTTTCGCCTGACGAACGGTGACGGTTTTGCCGTTTCTACGCACAGTTCTGGTGACATAGTAGATCGTGCCGCGCTGACCCGTGTAGTTGGATCGTGTCTGTGCATCGAACGTCCAAAACGGGACGTAGACACCCTTCATCTTGCGCCCTTTGCGGGCGAATTGATCAAGCCCGTTTGGTGCAAACCAAAGCTTCCCCAACCATTCACCCATCGACTTTCGGGCTTCTTCTTCGGTCATCACAAAGGGCAACAGCCCCTTGGGCTTGATATGCCGATGAACGCCCGTATCAGTGACAATAGGCGTGGCGCAAAACGGACATTCAGACGCGTGGGTGGTCGTCCCAAATTCAATCTGTGCCGCGCAGTTCGGGCAGCTCAGAACGCGGGTCTCTTCGAATTCGCTATCGGGCAAGTCTCGCGCGATGGCGGTGTCAAAGTCCAACTCTCGGCTGGGATTTACCCACGGCCCGTCGTCGTCCAACGGCTGAGTGTGCCCGCAATAGTCGCAAACCAACTGATCCTTGCCCGGATCGAACCGCGCATCCGCTCCGCATTGATCGCAGGGGAACTTGTGTTCTTCCATGCTCATCCGGTTTCCTTCAACTGGTGTTGAAAACTGACGATGCTGGCGATTTGCTTGGCGGACGCGCTGGTGAACTTGATCATATGGCAAAACAGCCTTGGTCCCGTTTCAGACTGCAACCGCCCCGACACTGCCGCGGCCTTGCCATGTGTAACCACGTCGTCAATCGTTACCGAAGAATGCGAGTACGTCTTGGCCGATGCCAGTACCGCATCCTGTCCCACCAGCACGCGGTCTCCGTTTTGCCAAGTCACGCTGTCTGAAAGCACACCATCCGGCATATCCCCCGCACCCAACAGGCCGAGGCTGATTTCTCTTACTTTTTCAGACGTCTGGGTCATTCGTGTTTGGTCCCGAAATCATGACAGCCATTGGGCATTTCACGAAACCTTACGCAGGCGGCGGAGGCGGCATAATCGTGAACAATTGCGCCAGCTCGATCAAATCTTCGGCCTTTAGCCAGCCGTCCTGTCCGGGGGTCCAGACATAGGTTTCCCTTTGCAAACTGCCATCCGATGCCATCCGCCCAAGGTCGGCTTTCGAATACGGTCCCTTGGTCTTACCACCTTTGGCAATATGCCAAACATGCTCGACCGGAGGCGGCGGAGGCGTTGGCGCGGCCCCCCACGGACCGGGCTGAGCTGCAGCGCTTGCCATCGCCATGCCCATTCCCATGCCTAACCCTGCGCCCATGCCGCTGTTCGTGGTTTGCGCGGCTGATGTCATAGCTTCGGCAGCGGAATACTGCGTGAACTTACCAAGATCACCGGCCAGCCCCATCGACGTGCGTTTGTCCATTGCTTGTTCCACAGCAGGCGGCAGGCTGATGTTTTCGAGATAGAACTCGGGCATCGACAACCCGTATTCGGCTAGCTGAGGCGACACTTGCGCAGCGATAAGCTTACCCAGATCCAGTGTGTTGGCGGCCATATCAAGCACCGGAATGTCACTGGCCGCCAAAGCTGCAGATGCCCGAGACACGATGATTGAGCGGATCTGATAGCTGATCTCGTCCTTGGTGAATTCACCGTCGGTGCCAACAATCTCGGACAAGAACTTCGCCGGATCGATGATGCGGATTGTGTAGGTGCCAAACGCGCGGATGCGTACCGGTCCGAATTCCGGATCGCGGCACATGATCGGGTTTTTGGTGCCCCATTTCAGATCGGTGAAACGGGTGGTGTTGACGTAGTAAATCTCGGACTTGAACGGGCTGCGAAAACCGTGATCCCAGTGCTGCAGCGTCGTCATCACCGGCATATTGTTGGTCTCAAGCATATAGAGCCCCGGCGTGAACACATCCGCCAACTGCCCTTCATGGACAAACACTGCAGACTGACCTTCGCGGACAGTCAGCTTGGCCCCGTACTTGATTTCGTGATCTTCGCGTTCAAACCGCCAGACCATTGTGTCCCGCGTGTCATCGACCCAATGGATTACGTCGATGAATTCTCCGGTAAGAAAGTCGAATATTCCCATGTCACATTCTCCGTCGGTTCGTGTTTACCCAGCCAGCTCGGCGGCAATCGCTTGCACCACAGGGCGGGCCTGATCGGCGCTCATGCCCACCGAAAGTCGTGGGTCGTAAAGCATTTCCAAAAGCAGTTCGTCATGGCGTGTCAGAAAGCCAAATTCTTCGTCGTCGTTAAAGATCGACGGCCTCGCCTGAGGGCTATCATTTGCAAGACCCAACCCTTGGGCGATTTCTTCGTGGATGCAGGAACGGCGCAGCAATGTCGGATGCTCGGCGCGGATCACTGCGATGGCTTTGCCATACGACAACGATCCCGTTGAACTTGGGAACGCATAGACAAGGCAGAGCATAGAGCGGGGCAGATTTTCTAACGTTGCAATCGTTGTGTCCGAAATATTCGGAACAAATTCCCTAATTCTCTGAACCGTGGCGGACTTGTCGTCATCGCCTACAACCAGAACCAGATAGTTCGGTCTTTGGTTGGTCAGTGAGATCGGGTGATCCGCAACCTTGGAAAGCCGCTGCGCATAGTTTGCTATGAACTGACGATCAGCTTGGCGCGTGCTGACCGGCACGCTGTTGCCGAATTCAACAGACATGCGCACGGGCTTTTCCCATCGTCGCAACTGGCTGGGAACGCTTTGATGCACAAACCCAGACGGCACCGGACGATATTCGTCGTAAAGCGCGATGGCTTCAAAGTTGCGAGCAAGAATGCGGGGCGACACGGTGACGTTGGCATTGCCTTCGTCTTGCATCAACAAGCCCCGCAGACGCATTTGGTGTTGCAAGTCCGCGTAGTAATTTGACAGCGCGGTGCTTTGCGCAGACGGGGGCGTAACTTCGACACTTGTTCCTAATGTGGATGGCGTTGAATAGGGGACGGCGCAGCCAGCCAACAAAACAGCCACCGCAAGGTTTCGGAAACTCCGATATTTTTGGCCTAAATTCACGCCTGTGCCGGGTTTGATGCTTTGGCGGATGCCAGTGTGGTCCTTAGTTCTGCTTCAAGCTCTACCAGTTCGGCCTCAGCCGCGGCACGTTTGGCTTTGCCCTCGTCAGCGATCTGCAAGCTGTCTTCAATCGTTCCCACCAGTTCGGCATTGGCATGGCGGATGGCTTCGATGTCAAACACACCGCGCTCCATTTCCTGACGAATAGCTTTGTTGCTTTGACGCAGGTTTTCGGCGTTGGCGGTCAAAAGCTCGTTCGTCAGATCATTGGCATCCTTGACGGCACGCGCGGCTTCGGATGAACGCTGCATGGTCACGGCTTGTGCCAGTTGGGTTTCCCAAAGCGGAACCGTGTTCACGAGGGTCGAGTTTATCTTGGTCACCAGCGATTTGTCGTTTTCCTGAACCAGCCGGATCGACGGCAGCGATTGCATCGTCACCTGACGGGTTAGCTTCAGATCATGCACGCGGCGTTCCAGATCGTCCCGCGCAGCGCGTAGATCGCGAAGCTCTTGCGCTTTCAGGGTCTTTTCTTCTTCCGCAGCGGCATCCATAGCCGCTTGGGCCGTCGGAATGTCACCCGTATCCAACGCTGTAACTTTGGACTCGCCCGCTGCGATGTAAATCGCCAGTTCCCGATAGAACGACAGCGTTTTCTCATAGAGCACATCGAGCGACTTGATGTCTTTCAACAGTGCGTGCTCATGGTTCAACAGCTCTTCGGTGATGCGGTCGATTTGCCCCTGAACGGTTTCGTAGCGGGCATAGAATTTAGCAATCGGCGCAGCCCGACCCATCAGTTTTTCCCACCAGCTACGATCCCGCCGCCCGTCCAGCTCGTTAACCGAAAAGCCTCGGATCGTGGCCACGATCTCGCGCAGGCTGTCCCCCGCAGGCCCCACGTCTTTATTGCGCACATCCGCCAGCATCGCTTGACTAATTTCCTGCAACTCGGATTGCGCTGCCGACCCGAAGCGCACAATCGAGTTGGTGTCTTTCATGTCCAGCTCGGCCATGCGCGAAGCAACATCTGCGTCGGGGACGGGCTCGCCTTCACCAGCCTCTGGCAGAGACTTAGCCGTGATCTCTTCCAATTGGGTGACGATTTCTTGGGCTTGCTGGCGAACTATTTCTGACATGGGCTAACTTTCAATAATTACTTTGAATTAATCGAAACGCCTTCGCGTTTCAGGCGATCTCGCAGAACGTCAATCTCAATGTCGAGATCAACGTGATCATCAGCAAGAAATTTCTGCGTGCGCTGATCGAACTTTGAATCCAGATCCATCAGCAGAGCTTCGTATTTCTCTTTCGCGGCGGTACTTCGATTGCGGGCATAAAGATCGGCGAATTTGTCGGATGCCTGGCGGGCAGCGTCCAGATAGACGGATAGATATTTGCGGGCGGCGGTCAAATCGCGGGGGTCGCTTTCGACAGCGCGGAACAAATGACGCGCCGTGGATTGGAAGTGTTCGACACGTGCCAATAGCTGTCGGTCGTTCAACCCAGCGATAGCGGCATGCATTGCGGCCAATCGGTCTTCGCCTTCTTCAATCGCCCGCGTCACGCGGTCGTTTTGGAAATCGTCGACGCCGCCAAGCCCCTTGCTGCGCATCGGATCAAGCCCAAAGGCAGCCAGATGCAGAACAAACCCGAGAACACCGTAGATCATAGCGTCCACAGGCCCGTGCCCTGCGATGCCGACCAAGGCAAGACCCAGACCGGTTAGAACCGACCCGAACAGTTTGCGTGGAATGGCAGGTCGCCGCGCCACTTTGCGCGCGTCATAGGCTTCCTGAGCGATCAGCCCTTCACGCGTCAACCAAGCGCCAAGCAGCAACGTACCCAAAGCCGCCATATAGGTGGCCATCACGACCGATTCCGCCATGAACGCATTCCAAACCAGTGGAAGCGGGGCGAAGAACAGAAAGTTTACACGCCCACCGGCCCGTGTTGGCCGCTTGCTGGTTAGATCGTTAGGGGCAGTATTCGATCCGGGGCTGTGTTTTCCACCGTAGCGCTGGGCCATTTACGACCCCACCGCACTAATCGAGACAGTGAATATAAGGGCAAGAAGCAACCCGTAGGCCAGTTTTTGCAATCCGCGTTCGCTCATATTCACCCCTTTCAAGGATAAGATAGGCGCGGACGGGCTGGCTTGCCAGAGGGAATGGGCAATGTGGGGTTACTTTCGACGACGAACCGGACGTTGCTGCTTTGGTTTGTCTTGTTCTTTAGGCATGTCGAGCCCCAATTGATCGCGAACCGTCTTGCGGCGGATCTCTTCAACGGCTCCGGTTTTCAACTGGCCTAGCTGGAATGGGCCATAGGACACGCGGATAAGCCGGTTAACTGTCAGCCCGACTGTTTCCATCGCGCGACGAATCTCGCGGTTTTTACCTTCGCGGATGCCAACGGTCAGCCAAGCATTTGCGCCCTGTTGGCGGTCGATGCTGACGCTCATCGGCTGAAACTTTTCGCGGTCCACGACCACACCTTTGCGAAGCGGCGCAAGGGAATCGTCGGTTGGCCGTCCATTCACACGAACGCGATACTTGCGCAGCCACCCAGTGCTTGGCAGTTCCAACCTGCGCTTCAATCCACCGTCATTGGTCAACAGCAATAGCCCTTCGGAATTCAGGTCAAGCCGTCCGACAGTCATCACGCGGGGCAATTCTTCGGGCAGTTTGTCGAATACTGTTTCGCGGCCTTTTTCGTCGCTGTTGGTTGTCACCAAACCTATCGGCTTATTGTAGAGCCACAGGCGTGTTTCTTCGGCTTCGGCAATCGGTTTGCCATCGACAAGTATTCGTTCATTTCCGATGACGTTCAGCGCCGGGCTTGTCAGGGTCTTGCCATTGACGGCCACGCGTCCGGCTTCGATCATGCGTTCAGCTTCGCGCCGACTGGCCACGCCAGCGCGGGCAAGGACTTTTGCGATACGGTCGCCTTTGGGGGTTTCTTGTGCCATGCAGAGCGATTAGACCAATTACGCATCCGGTGAAAGCGGCGATATCGTGTTTCGATCATTTATGGACATCGCATTAGACGAAGCAAAACTGGCCGCTGACCGCGGAGAGGTGCCCGTTGGTGCTGTGCTTGTGTCTAAAGACGGTGATGTTTTGGCTCGGTCAGGAAACTACACGCGCGAGCGGAATGATCCTACAGCCCACGCCGAAATCAACGTGATCCGCGAAGCTTGTGCAAAGCTCGGGCAAGAGAGGTTGTCCGGTTGTGATCTCTACGTAACGCTTGAACCCTGCTCGATGTGCGCCACTGCCATTGCCCACGCCAGAATTGCGCGGGTCTACTACGGGGCGTCCGATCCAAAATCAGGCGGTGTGGAATGCGGCGCACGGGTGTTTGAACACCCCCAATCGCACCACAAGCCCGAAGTTTACGCGGGCATTGCGCAGGAAGAAGCCGAAAGACTTCTTAAACAGTTCTTCGAAAAGCTGCGCTAAGCCTCGCCAAGCTTGTTGGCGCGGACTTGGGCGTATAGCGCAAAGGCGCCGGACGTGACGCTTGATGCAAACATCAGCCTCAACAGCGGTAAAGCCCCCGAGGTTTCGTTTAGCAGTGACCCTGCACAAGCAGACAAAACTGCACCTCCACCGATCATAAGCGCACCGCCAAGGCCGCTTGCGGAACCCGCAAGATGAGGGCGCACGGACAGCATGGCAGACGTGGCGTTTGGAATGGTCATGCCGTTGCCCAGCCCTACGAAAACCATGGCGGAAAAGAAGACGACCATGCTGTCAAAACCCAGATAGAACAGCACGATTACCGCGCCCAAACCGCCTGCAACGGTCATGATGCCAAGATTGACCATCCGCGATATGCCAACCTGTGCCGAATACCGACCGGCAAGGAAATTTCCTGATGCATAGCCGATAGCTGGCGCTGCAAAAGCCAAGCCAAGCTCGACCGGAGTTAATCCATACACCACTGCGCCGACGAACGGACCTCCGCCCAGATAGGCGAAATATGAACCACTGGTGAACGCAAGCGTCAGTGAATGCGCCCAGAATCGCGGTGACTTGAAAAGAGAGGGGTATTCCTTGAACTGCTGGAATACCGAATTGTCTGTTGCGGGCGCGGTTTCGCCCATGTCGAACCATGTCAGCGCAAAGGTAAGTGCACCAAGAATGGCCAAAAACACAAAAGTCGCCTGCCACCCGAACATTTCGTCCAAGAGCCCCCCGGCAGCAGGGGCGAGCATAGGTGCCAGCGCCATTCCCATGGTGACATAGCCGATAAGGCTGGCCGCCTGTGCAGCTGGAAGCGAATCCCGTATCGACGCGCGCGAAATTGCCATGCCGACCACAACCGTTGCCTGCCCCATCCTGAACGCTAGGAATATCTCGACTGTCGGCGCAAAGACGCAACCGATTGTCGCCAAAACAAACAGACCAAACCCCCACAGGATAATCGGGCGACGGCCAAACTTGTCGGACAATGGTCCCGCGATGATTTGCAGAAAGGCTGAAACGAACAGATAGGCCGAAACCGACAACTGAAGAACGGCATAGGGCGTGTCGAAAAAGGCGGCCATTCCGGGCAGAGACGGCAGAAAAACGTTCATGTTCATTGCAGAAACCGCAGTCAGAGCGACGAGCGTTGCAATATGCGCTGGGGTGGTGCGGTCCAGAAAGCGGACGCCTCGGGAATTGGCCATGAAACAGCGGTAGTTGCCTTGTTAAGGGATGTCCAGGTTGGCGTCTAAAGTTTGCAGTTTTGCAATTAGCTCCGATTCGATTTCAAATAATATGCAAATTTGCCGGAAATTGCTTTGCTGCGGTGCCGCACATCCTTATGATCCAGCCAATTCAAAAGGGTTGCCGAACATGAAAGATATTCTCACCGAATTGGAAGACCGTCGCAGCGTTGCCCGCATGGGCGGAGGCGAGCGTCGCATCAACTCTCAGCACGCCAAGGGCAAGCTGACCGCGCGGGAACGCGTTGAACTGCTGCTCGATGAAGGCAGCTTTGAAGAGTTCGACATGTTCAAAGCGCATCGCTGCACCGACTTTGGCATGGAAAAAGAAAAACCTGCAGGCGATGGTGTTATAACCGGATGGGGCACCATCAACGGCCGCATGGTTTATGTGTTCTCGCAAGATTTCACCGTATTTGGTGGTTCTCTGTCGGAAACCCACGCCGAGAAAATCTGCAAGATCCAAGATATGGCGATGCAAAACGGCGCGCCTGTGATTGGCATTAACGATTCCGGCGGTGCGCGTATTCAGGAAGGTGTTGCCTCGCTTGCCGGTTACGCAGAAGTGTTCCAGCGCAACATCATGGCGTCTGGCGTCGTGCCGCAGATCAGCTTGATCATGGGCCCTTGCGCCGGTGGTGCTGTGTATTCGCCTGCGATGACCGACTTTATCTTCATGGTCAAAGACAGCTCGTACATGTTCGTCACCGGCCCTGACGTTGTGAAAACCGTGACCAACGAAGTCGTGACGGCCGAAGAGCTTGGTGGCGCATCGACCCACACCAAGAAATCGTCAGTTGCTGACGGCGCGTTTGAAAACGATATCGAAGCCCTGACAGAAGTCCGCCGTCTGGTAGACTTCCTGCCGCTGAATAACCGCGACAAGGCCCCTGTCCGCCCGTTCTTTGACGAACCTGGCCGGATAGAAGAAAGTCTTGATACGCTGATCCCTGATAACCCGAACCAGCCTTACGACATGAAAGAGCTGATCAACAAAATCGCTGACGAAGGCGATTTTTACGAAATTCAGGAAGACTACGCGAAAAACATCATCACCGGCTTCATCCGTCTGGAAGGTCAGACCGTGGGTGTTGTGGCTAACCAGCCTATGGTTCTTGCCGGATGTCTGGACATCGACAGCTCACGCAAGTCAGCTCGCTTTGTCCGGTTCTGCGATGCGTTCGAAATTCCAATTCTGACGCTGGTTGACGTTCCGGGCTTCCTGCCGGGCACAAGCCAAGAATACGGCGGCGTTATTAAGCACGGTGCGAAACTGCTTTTTGCTTACGGTGAAGCAACCGTTCCGAAGGTGACTGTGATTACGCGTAAAGCATACGGTGGTGCCTATGACGTTATGGCGTCCAAGCACCTGCGTGGTGACTTTAACTATGCGTGGCCAACTGCGGAAATCGCTGTGATGGGTGCAAAAGGCGCGACCGAGATTATCCACCGTACGGACCTTGGCGATGCGGATAAAATTGCCGCCCACACCAAAGACTATGAAGACCGTTTTGCGAACCCGTTTGTGGCCGCCGAGCGTGGCTTTATTGACGAGGTGATCATGCCGCAGTCAACACGCAAACGCGTCAGCCGCGCTTTTGCATCGCTTCGCAACAAGAAGCTGCAAAACCCGTGGAAGAAGCACGACAACATTCCGCTGTAAGCTGGGATACGTGGGGGCTGTCTGCCCCCACACCCCCGAGGATATTTGTAGACAAAAGATGAATGTGTGATGACGCGCGAGATTGAGATGGATTTGATGGAAGGCCGCGGTTCTGCCGCTGAACACGTCTGTGTGCCTGCAAGTCTTTCTTTTCCATGCCAATTCTCAGCTAAATCCTATATGGTCTCGGCCAGTCAGGGGGCGGCAGTGCCGTCAACACTGACAAGAGGACAGGTAAATAGGAGGACGAGATGTCAAAGAGCATCCTCACCATCGCAGCAGTTGCGATCGTCACCGTTGTTGCAGCATGCGACAGAACACCGGCAGAAACCCCAAGCGCGGCAGTGGCCACAACCGTGCCACTTTCAACCGAGCCGGTCTACACGGGCAAATACAAGTAATCCCGTCGGATTTCTAAGCTTTAATCCATGGTCGCCTTTAGCTAGGAGGCGACCATGTTAAAGCATCGAGGCTTCCCGGGCCGTTTAACCGGGACTGATTATCAATTCGTTATCCGACGCGCTAATACCAAGGGCGCGACCCCTCTTACGCGGCGCGAACGCTATGCAGATCGACGTCCAGCGGATCGCCGCGCCGATGCTGGCTTCATGGAAGCCCTGTGGAAGCATTTTGGCGAAGAACCGTTTGAGCGTGGCAATCTGGACGCTGGCCGTCTGAGCTGGCTGTTTGGTCGTGAAGTGGTTGCGGTCGAAGATGACTTCGACCCGAATTCTTATGACTCGCTTTTGCAGATCAATGTTGACGTGGCCCGCGCATCATTCCCCGAAGCTTTTGAAGGGGACTGGGCATGATTTCGCGCGTCTTCACACTGGCTTGGCGGAAATTGGCCGAGTTTTTGCTACGGCAGAGATCCATCTTTCCCATTGTGAACGACTGCGCGAACGTGGGCGCTGTGAATGGCGGCAATGCCACTAGCCGTCTGACATGCATCCCTTCCCTTTTCCGGGGGTTCGCACCGCTTGGTGCGGCCCCCGTTCTTTTGCCTGTTCGCGCTTCTGCGCAACGGATGACTAACCCTTTCCCGAAGAATTTGCCTCTGCTCGCCACCCAAGCGGGCACACGACCAAAAAGGACTGACCATGTTTGATAAGATCCTTATCGCCAACCGTGGCGAGATCGCTTGTCGCGTTATCAAGACCGCCCGCAAGATGGGTATCAAGACCGTTGCGATCTATTCAGACGCCGACAAGCAGGCGCTGCATGTGAAAATGGCGGACGAGGCTATTCACATCGGCCCGCCCCCTGCGAACCAGTCCTACATTGTCATCGACAAGGTGATGGAGGCTATCCGCCAGTCGGGCGCTCAGGCGGTTCACCCAGGTTACGGCTTCCTATCGGAGAACTCGAAATTCGCCGAAGCGCTTGAGGCCGAAGACGTTGCCTTTATCGGGCCGCCAAAAGGCGCGATTGATTCAATGGGTGACAAGATCACATCCAAGAAGATC
Source organism: uncultured Rhodobacterales bacterium (assembly GCA_964476515.1). Taxonomy (GTDB): domain Bacteria; phylum Pseudomonadota; class Alphaproteobacteria; order Rhodobacterales; family Rhodobacteraceae; genus JASMHC01. The sequence continues at coordinate 6,016 of CAYZAY010000002.1, read as the reverse complement.
GCTCAGGAAGCGAATGTTTCGACGGTTCCGGGCTATATGGGCCTGATCGAAGACGCCGAAGATGCTGTGAAGATTTCAAATCAGGTCGGCTATCCCGTGATGATCAAAGCATCTGCCGGTGGCGGCGGCAAAGGCATGCGTATCGCATGGAACGACCAAGAGGCCCGGGAAGGTTTCCAGTCGTCCAAGAACGAAGCTGCCAACAGCTTTGGCGACGACCGGATCTTTATCGAGAAATTCGTCACCCAACCGCGCCACATCGAAATTCAGGTTCTTTGCGACAGCCACGGCAATGGTGTCTATCTGGGCGAGAGGGAATGCTCGATCCAGCGTCGCAACCAGAAAGTTGTCGAAGAAGCACCTTCGCCGTTTTTGGACGAAGCAACCCGCAAGGCAATGGGCGAACAGTCTGTGGCTTTGGCCAAGGCTGTTGGATATTCCAGCGCTGGCACAGTGGAATTCATCGTCGATGGCGATAAGAACTTCTACTTCCTTGAAATGAACACCCGCTTGCAGGTGGAACACCCAGTGACCGAGCTGATCACCGGTGTGGACCTTGTTGAACAGATGATCCGCGTCGCGAATGGCGAACCGCTGAGCATCACGCAAGACGATGTGACGCTGACAGGCTGGGCGATTGAAAACCGCGTTTATGCAGAAGACCCCTATCGCGGGTTCCTGCCGTCGATCGGTCGTCTCAGCCGGTATCGTCCACCGGCAGAAGTGGCCGCTGGCCCGATGCAGGTGAACGGCAAATGGGCCGACGACGCTGTTGCAGGCGCAACGGCTGTTCGCAATGATACCGGCGTTTATGAGGGCGGCGAGATCTCGATGTATTACGATCCGATGATCGCCAAGCTCTGCACATGGGCGCCGTCCCGTGACGAAGCGATTGAGGCGATGCGGATCGCGCTTGATAGCTTTGAGCTGGAAGGCATCGGTCACAACCTGCCGTTCGTAAGCGCTGTGATGGATCATCCGATCTTCATCAAAGGCGAAATGACGACCGCGTTTATCGAAGAACAATACCCAGACGGTTTTGAAGGCGTGACGCTTGGCGAAGTTGATACGCGTCGTGTAGCCGCTGCTTGTGCCGCGATGTACCGTGTTGCGGAAATCCGGCGCACCCGCGTGTCGGGTCGCATGGACAACCATGAGCGCAAAGTCGGCAACGATTGGGTTGTTGACGTTGCTGGCGTGGGCGTTGCCCTGAGCATTGATGCTGACAAAGAAGGATCGACGATCAACTTTGCCGACGGTGGCAGCACGCGGGTAACGTCTGACTGGACACCCGGCGATCAGCTGGCAAACCTGATGGTTGGTGACGCACCTTTGGTTCTGAAGGTTGGCAAAGCTCCGGGCGGGTTCCGTATCCGCACCCGTGGCGCTGATCTGAAAGTTTCGGTTCGCACCCCGCGTCAGGCCGAACTTGCCGCGCATATGATAGAGAAAACGCCACCCGATACGTCGAAAATGCTGCTCTGCCCGATGCCGGGTCTGATCGTAAAGGTCGACGTAGAAGTTGGCGACGACGTCCAAGAGGGTCAGGCGCTTTGCACGGTCGAAGCGATGAAGATGGAAAACATCCTGCGTGCCGAGAAGAAAGGCAAAGTGTCCAAGATCAACGCCGCGGCGGGCGACAGCCTCGCGGTCGATGAAGTGATTATGGAGTTCGAATAGGAATTATGAACAGTATCGGCATGCCAGGTCTGATTATTCTAACTGCGCTGGCAGTTGGAGCGATTTCGCTTGCGTTGTATGCTGGGCGAGAAGCCAAAACATCACGGCACGTCATAATTCAATTCGTATTCCGCATTGTTGTTCCTTTTGTCTGCGTTCTTGGCCTTCCTCTGGTGTTCGTTGGGCAATTTTTCCAAATGGATGCCCGTGTTTGGCAGGCATTGATTGCCGGGGTAGTCATTGCGGCTGGTTGGCTTACCTCAGCTGTATTTGCTGAGATTGCGAAATCTAGAACCAAGGATGAAAAACTTCGAGATTATCACAAGGCTCTCTTCGCAGAAATCCGCGATACTCTTGCCGCATTCGACGCTGGCGGTACGATTGCCGAGACCACTGAAGCGCTCATCGAAAAAATGCAGACAGATCCAGAGTTCATTCCGTTTATCCCTCGTGAAAGTCATGATCGCGTTTACACGGCACTATTGTCCGATATCGAAGTTTTACCGCGTCAGACGATTGATGCAATTGTTGCATACTACAGTCTGATTGGCTCAATCGCTGCTCTTGCAGACGACATGCGAGGGGGCTCTTTCAAAGATATGGATCAGCCTCGCCGCCTGTTGATGTATCAGGACTACTTGGCCATGCGAGAACGAGCGTTTTCTTATGGAGAATACGCTCTGGCATTGATCGATGCGTATAGTGAAGGCGGTGCAAGCAAGGCCAACGCTGTGACCAAACGGTTTAATACCCCGGCCGCGGGCCAGAACGGCCACCAACAGGGATCGGAGTAAGTGGAATGTCAGTATCGCGTTCCATGATATCCTCCTTCTGGTTCACTATCCTAAATATAGGTAAACTTTCAGTGAATCACAATGGCAGACCTCAGTTCTTCCCTTGCTCGTCCCTGATTTCCTTTAGGCGGATCGGCCATTTGTCGATGGCGTGGGTGATCTCTCGGACGTCCCAAGGCGAGGGCTTGCGGAGTTTGACTTGTCCGTCTTTGCCCAAGAGCACCAGCGCGAAGCCACGTGGGCGAAGCTCTTTGCGGATGGCGGATTTGGCTGCTGGATCGGTGTCGGTGATGACCACAACGTCGCGGATCAACAGCTCGTCCAGATCGGCCTTTAGCAGTTCAAGCTGCTCTTGGAACAGCGGGTTGAACGGGCTGTCGGCGAAAACAATGATCGGTCTGTCGACCCAGCGGAAATCAATTAGCTCCACATCGGCAGCATCAATGATTTCAAGCGTTTGCACCTCGGGTTTTTCCTGTGCGAACGCGGGTAGGGCCAAACTGGCCGAAAGAATTAGGGCGGTAAATGCTCTCATAACAACTCCTGTTGCATTGAATATAGGCACGGGAAACGGAAATGCGAATGCCTGCCGTGGCGTTTGTTGAACGAATTTTGAACAGCCCGAGCGCGGGATGTCGAACCGGAAGGAATGGGTATGACCAAGACCAAGGCTGATTGGTCCGCAATGGCGGAAAAAGAACTTCGCGGACGTCCGTTAGATGATCTGACGTGGAACACGCTGGAAGGCATTGATGTGGCACCGCTTTACACAGCGGATGACACAGATGGTCTGGACCACATGGGGACTTTGCCGGGCTTTGGTCCGTTCACCCGTGGTGTGAAGGCAACGATGTATGCAGGGCGTCCTTGGACGATCCGCCAGTATGCCGGTTTTTCCACAGCGGAAGAATCCAACGCGTTTTACCGTCGTAATCTGGCGGCTGGTCAACAGGGTGTTTCGGTGGCGTTCGACCTTGCCACACACCGCGGCTATGACAGTGACCACGAACGTGTGGTCGGCGATGTCGGCAAAGCCGGTGTAGCCATCGACAGTGTCGAGGACATGAAGATCCTGTTTGACGGCATTCCGCTGGATAAGGTTTCGGTTTCGATGACCATGAACGGCGCGGTTATTCCGGTTCTGGCCAGCTTTATTGTTGCCGGTGAAGAACAAGGCGTCAGCCGAGCAGAGCTGTCGGGCACCATTCAGAATGACATTCTGAAAGAATTCATGGTCCGCAACACCTACATCTATCCGCCAGAGCCTTCGATGCGGATCGTGTCGGACATCATCGAGTATACCTCGAACGAGATGCCAAAGTTCAACTCGATCTCGATTTCCGGCTACCACATGCAGGAAGCGGGCGCGAACCTTGTTCAGGAACTGGCTTACACGATGGCGGACGGGCGCGAATATGTCCGCGCGGCGATTGAGGCTGGCATGGACGTCGATAAATTCGCAGGCCGTCTGTCGTTCTTCTTTGCTATCGGCATGAACTTCTTCATGGAAGCCGCCAAATTGCGGGCAGCCCGTACGATCTGGCACCAGATCATGACTGAATTCGGTGCAAAGTCAGAACGCTCCAAAATGCTGCGGACCCACTGTCAGACGTCAGGTGCATCGCTTCAGGAACAAGACCCGTACAACAACGTGATCCGCACCGCTTATGAAGCCATGAGCGCGGTTCTGGGTGGTACTCAGTCGTTGCACACCAACGCATTGGATGAAGCGATTGCGCTACCGACGGATGCGTCTGCGCGTATCGCGCGCAACACCCAGCTGATCCTTCAAGAAGAGACCGGCGTCACCAACGTCGTCGATCCTTTGGCGGGGTCGTACTATGTTGAAAGCCTGACAGCCGAGCTGATCGAAAAGGCTTGGGTGCTGATCAACGAAGTCGAAGAAATGGGCGGCATGACCAAGGCCGTGGCTTCGGGCATGCCGAAGATGCGCATCGAGGAATCTGCCGCGACCCGTCAGGCGATGGTTGACCGTGGCGACGAGGTTGTCGTTGGCGTGAACAAGTATCGTCCATCGGAAAAGACAGACATCGACATTCTGAATGTTGATAACATGGCAGTGCGGGATAGTCAGATTGCACGTTTGGACAACATTCGCGCAACCCGTGATGAAGCGGCTTGTCAGGCGGCATTGGATGCGCTGACAGCCTGTGCAAAGAGTGACGGCAACCTGCTTGAAGCGGCTGTGAACGCAGCCCGCGCACGCGCAAGTGTAGGAGAAATCAGTATGGCGATGGAAAAAGAATTCGGACGCCACCGCGCCGAGGTCAAAACACTCGCTGGGGTTTATGGCAAAGCGTACGAAGGCGATGAAGGTTTCGCAGCGATCCAGAAATCGGTTGAAGACTTTGCCGAAGACGAAGGTCGCCGCCCGCGTATGCTTGTCGTCAAGATGGGGCAGGACGGTCATGACCGCGGCGCGAAAGTCATCGCGACGGCCTTTGCTGATATCGGCTTTGATGTGGACGTTGGGCCATTGTTCCAGACACCTGAAGAAGCAGCCCAAGACGCGGTCGATAACGATGTGCACGTAGTCGGCATTTCGTCTCAGGCGGCGGGGCACAAGACATTGGCACCCCAGCTGATTGACGCGCTCAAGGACAAGGACGCCGAAGATATCATCGTGATTTGCGGTGGGGTGATCCCGCAACAGGACTATGAGTTCTTGCAGAACGCGGGCGTGAAAGCAATCTTTGGTCCGGGAACGAATATTCCCAGTGCGGCGCAGGATATTCTGCAATTGATCCGCGAAGCAAAAGCGTAACCGATGGGGGCTCTGCCCCGAGGGTTTATATAGCAAGATAAAGGGCAGGGTAGATTACCTTGCCCTTTTCTCTTTGTTGAAGATAGGGTTTCCTGTTCGGGATGTTGAGCTTAGATCATATTGTTGTTGCGGCCGAGACGCTTGAAGACGGGCGTGAGTATGTTGAGGACCTGTTGGGGGTAACTCTGCAAGATGGCGGCAAGCATCCTTTGATGGGGACGCATAATCTGTTGCTTGGTCTTGATGGTGGATTGTACCTAGAAGTCATTGCTATTGATCCCAAAGCTCCAAAACCTGACCGCAATCGGTGGTTCGGGTTGGATGCGTTTGATGGGCGACCCAGGCTGACGAATTGGGTCGGGCGCAGTGACGATATTGCCGGTGACATGGAAAAGGCGTTTGGCAAAGGGGTATCGCCCACGGCATTAGCGCGTGGTGATCTTCGCTGGCAGATGTCGGTGATTGATGAACCCCAAACGCCCTTTGGTGGGCTTGCGCCGATGATGCTTGATTGGGGCGACGGGCCAAAGGCGGCGGATCGCTTGGCCTGGGCGACGTAGCCATCACTATCGGAAAAGTCCCCGAACGGGCCATCGACCGGGCGCAGCCCATTGGCCCGGGCGGCGACGACCATGCGTGAGAGCGCGTAGTGCCACTGATCGCCCCAGTGGATCTGGCGAGCGTCCTCGGCGTCCGCATGGGTGAGGATTGTGTAATCAGCGTTAGCGCCGCCGATGTTCGTGGTCCGCGCCTTGGT
>CAYZAY010000001.1:65014-72404 GCA_964476515.1 uncultured Rhodobacterales bacterium | reverse complement strand
GAGGCCAATCATGCACTAACAATCATCTTGGCCCAGTCAGATCAGGCTGCTCAGCCCGTGTTCGTACTAATGTTCACGCCCGCCCAATATCGCAACATCCGCGCCTTCAAGCTTGCCGATAACCAGCTTGGGATTGTGCCCAGAGACACCTGCCTTGGGAAAGCTGGGGAGCTGCGCATAGTCAATCGCTTCGCCGTCCACCAGATCAGCCAAATGGCCAAGACCTGAACCAAGGATGAAGCCGATCTTCGCCTTAGGGTTTTCAATCCTATCCCGAATTGCTTTCAGCGCGCTTTCTGTCGACATACTTTGGATTTCCCCATGCTTGGATACGCCTCCATCTTTGCAGGAAAGTCGACTATGTGAAAGTGAACCGACGGTTCCGTGTCCTTTACTATTTATTCCGACTATGCAATTTGCGCGGATGTTCCACGCAAAGGCCGTAAATTGACCAGTAAAGCGGAAAAATCTGCCCGTTTGTCCGTCGCCCCGATGATGGATTGGACGGATCGCCATTGTCGGTTTTTTCACCGGCTGATGTCGAAACAGACACTTCTCTATACTGAAATGGTGACCGCGCCCGCTTTGGTCAGGGGTAAGGCGCTCCATCTATTGGACTACAATCCGGAAGAGTATCCCGTTGCGCTTCAGCTTGGTGGTAGCGATCCGGTCGAGCTTGCTGAAGCTACGCGATTGGGGTGCGATGCAGGCTACGATGAAGTCAACTTGAACGTTGGTTGCCCGTCGGATCGTGTGCAGTCGGGAACCTTTGGTGCTGTGCTGATGAAAACGCCCGAGCTGGTTGCAGATTGCGTTTCAGCTATGCTTGAAACCAGCGCGGTGGATGTCACCGTTAAGTGCCGTATTGGCGTGGATGACCAGAATCCACACGATATTCTACCCGGATTTTTAAAGGCGATCTCTGACGCAGGTGTAAACCGCGTAACCATCCACGCCCGCAAGGCTTGGTTGCAGGGACTTAGCCCAAAGGAAAACCGCGATATTCCGCCGTTGGATTATGATCTAGTTCTAAAGATGAAACAGGCATTCCCCGAAATGCACGTTTCGATAAACGGGGGAATTACCTCACTCGACCAAGCGCAGGAACTGCTTTCACAAGGTCTGGACGGAGTCATGATTGGCCGGACTGCCTATCATTCGCCGGCTGAAATTTTGCTAAAAACTGACCAGCGGATATTCGGGGGTACTTGTGCAATGACTCGCGCTGAGGTTCTTGACGAGATGCTTCCATACATCGAGCACCATCTTTCCCAAGGGGGAAGGCTTAATCAAATATCAAAGCACATGCTTGGGCTCTTCGCGGGCATGCCGGGTGCGCGCGGTTGGCGGCGATATCTTTCGGAAAACGCCCACAAGCCGGATGCTGGAACGGACGTAATTCGTCATGCAGCGGAGCATGTTTTCAGGGCCGCATAGCAAGCAAATATGGGTCAGGGAAATCGTCTGGGTGAGTCGCGGACATTTATTAAACCCAAAAAATAGCAGCAAAAGCAGTTTAAAACGCAAATATTGGGTTTTTGACAGTGAAAATCTTTTTCGAGAACACGAGCAGTTTTCGGTGACAACAGTGTCCAGCATCTTGGGTGCCACGATCAAACAAACTATGTTGAACCGCTATGAATTGTTAACTGAATCGTAATTTTTGGTCCGAACTGCCACATGCATTTGCGCCAAATTTGGCCCCACGCAGGACTTGCGTGAGAAATTATCGTGCGCGTAGCCTCCTAAATTTTCCTTGATGAAAAGAAATTTTGGGTGACACTGTCTCTTATGTGCCTGACGCGACGACAACCGCAGAAGGCTATGGATAAGCAGGTCGATTTATAATCAACTGACCGGCACTCGAACCGAGGATCCATTAAGTAATGGATAAAACACCACCCGGTTCATTCTTCGCAACAGGAGGTAAAAGATGAAAATGACTTCAAAAACTTTAGTTGGTGCGTTGCTCGCGTCCACGATGATGGCAAGCCCGCTTCTCGCGGCTGGTACTCATCCTGCGACCGGTGAAGCACTGGCTGATGATCAATCGTTCACCTATCGTCTGCTCGACGAGCACAGCTCGGTTGACCCACAAATTGTGGAAGACACTTCAGGTGCAGATATCGTACGTGACCTTTTCGAAGGTCTCTACAACCAAGACGCAGAGGGAAACCTCGTTCCAGGTGTTGCTCTGAGCCACACAACCAACGATGCAAAAGACGTTTACACATTCACACTTCGCGACAACGCAAAGTGGTCGAACGGTGATTCCGTGACGGCTGGTGACTTTGTTTACGGTTGGCGTCGTCTGATCGACCCAGCAACGGCATCCCCATATGCATGGTTCGGTGAACTGATGTCGATCGAAGGAGCTGGCGCAATCCTTGCAGGTGAAGCTGATCCATCGACTCTTGGTGTTACTGCGGTTGACGATCATACACTCGAAGTAAAACTGACAGCTTCGCTGCCTTACTTCGCTCTGATGACCACACACGGTTCGACATTCCCAACTCACCAGGCAACTGTTGAAGCGCATGGCGATAAGTGGACCAAGCCAGATAATATCGTATCGAACGGTGCGTATGTTCTGACCGAGCACGTTCCAAGCGAGCGTTTGGTTCGTGAGCGCAACCCAATGTATTGGGACAATGCAAACACAACTCTTGAGAAGATCACTTCGTTGGTCATCAACGATGAAAACGTCGCTTTGACACGTTACTTCGCAGGTGAGCTGGATAAGACCGAAGTACCTTCGGGCCAGTATCCTAAGTTGAACGCCGAGTATCCTGATCAGGCACATTCGAACCCACGTCTGTGTAACTACTACTACACATTCAACATGTCAGGTAACGGCAACCCAGCATTCGACGACGTTCGCGTTCGTGAAGCTCTGTCGCTGGCTGTTGATCGTAACGTGATCACCGATGCTGTTCTGCAGGGCGGTCAGTTCCCAGCTTATACCTTTACCCCAGGTCTGACTGCTGGCTTCGTGACACCTGACGTTCCAATCGCGAACATGTCTCAGGCTGATCGCGACGCAAAAGCGATGGAACTGATGGCAGAAGCTGGTTTCGGCACAGATAACCCGCTTTCGTTCGACATGATCTACAACACATCTGAAGGCCACAAGAAGATCGCTATCGCGATGTCTCAAATGTGGAAACAAAAACTTGGTGTAGAAGTCGAACTGGCTAACCAAGAGTGGAAAACATTCCTAGAAACACGTGGCAACCAGGACTTCGAACTGGCACGTGGCGCATGGTGTGGTGACTACAACGAAGCGTCGACCTTCCTTGATCTTCTGGATTCGGGCTCGGGTTACAACGACGGTAAGTTCAACAACGCACGTGTAGACGAGCTGCTAACTATGGCGAAAACCGCCGACGACGCACAGCCGTTCTACACTGAGATTGAACAAATCATCGCGACTGAAATTCCGGTCATCCCGGTTTATCACTACACCCGCGTGATGATGCTTCAGGAAGACGTAAAAGGCTGGCCGTTTAAAAACATCGAGCAGAACGTCTACTCGAAAGATCTCTACATCGTAGCCGAGTAATATTTTTTAACGACAATGACACCGGCCTCCATCCATTTTGGGGGCCGGGGTTTTTCTTGGGGATGCTGAATGTTTAGCTATATTATCCGCCGGTTTTTAGTAGCCGTGCCGACCCTGTTGATCCTAATGGTTCTGTGTTTCTATCTGATGCAGGTCGCCCCCGGTGGGCCCTTCACGTCAGAGCGCCCATTGCCGCCACAAGTTTTGGCGAATATCGAGGCGAAATACGGACTGGATCAGCCACTCTACAAACAAATGATCAATTATGTTGTGGGTATCGTAACGCAGTTCGATTTCGGACCATCGTACCAGTACAAGGACCGCTCGGTTAATGATATCATCTCGCAGGGCTTTCCGATTACCCTGACCTATGGATTCATATCATTCGTCGTGGCCACTCTCGTAGGCGTAAGCCTAGGCGTTGTCGCTGCGATCCGACACAATACAGCGCTTGACTATATTGCCGTTGGCGCAACCTTTTCGGCGCAATCTTTGCCGAACTTCGTGATGGCGCCCATTCTCATTTATGTATTCACGCTGAAACTTGGCTGGCTGCCGGGCGGCGGCTGGAATGGCGGGCAATGGCAATATCTAGTCATGCCGGTAATTGCGCTGTCCACTTCCTTCTTTGCCTCGGTCGCTCGGATTACACGATCATCGATGCTTGAAGTACTGAATTCCAACTTTATCAGAACGGCGCGGGCCAAGGGATTGTCTGAGACGACAATAATCTGGCGTCACGCGATGAAGCCGACGTTGATGCCAGTTGTTTCCTATTTGGGCCCAGCATTTGTTGGGATGATCACCGGTTCTGTTGTGATCGACATCTATTTTTCAACCGGCGGAATTGGCCGGTTTTATGTGAACTCTGCATTGAACCGTGATTACGCTGTGATGCTTGGTTTGACCATCCTCTACGGCGGATTGACCGTTCTCTTTAACTTGTTGACCGACCTGCTTTACGCATGGCTCGATCCAAAGATTAGGTACTAACTCATGGGCATGGTAAAAGGTCCCGAACGCGTCGAGGCGATTGCAGAAAACATCGCAGAAACACGCGAAGTGAAGGGCCGTTCGCTTTGGCAAGACGCCATGGGCCGCTTCTTTCACAACAAAGCAGCCGTTGGTTCGGTCATTATTCTGGCCACGATCCTGGTATTTACGATTGTTGGACCATTTTTCGCTGTGTGGAGCAACGAAGAAATCGACTGGGCGAGAATGGCAAACGTCGCAGATGTTGGTCAGCCGTCCATTGAAAATGGTCATTTCTTTGGCTTGGATAGCCTAGGGCGCGATCTTTATTCGCGGACCATTCAAGGAACCCTGACATCCCTTATGGTGGGTGTCGTGGGCGCGTTGGTCGCGGTTGTAATTGGCACACTTTACGGGGCTATTTCTGGCTTTATTGGTGGCTGGGTAGACAATCTCATGATGCGGACCGTCGATGTCCTCATCGCTATCCCTTACATGTTCGTCATTATTCTTCTGATGGTCATCTTTGAGCGATCTCTTCTAATGCTGTTCGTTGGTATCGGCCTGTTTTCGTGGCTGGATATGAGCCGGATTGTCCGGGGTCAGACTTTGGCGCTAAAGCATAAAGAGTTCATTGAAGCCGCCCGCGCTGCTGGCGTTGGTTGGTTTGTGATCGTTGTTCGCCACATAATGCCAAACCTAATGGGCGTTGTCGTAGTCTACGCAACTTTGCTGGTGCCCGGTATGATTATGGCGGAAAGCTTCATTTCGTTCTTGGGACTTGGCGTTCAGGAACCAAATACGTCGCTCGGGGCTTTAATTTCAGATGGTGCTGGTACGATCATGTATGATCAACTCTGGCAGCTTGCTATTCCGCTGACATTTTTCCTGACAATCGTTATCAGCCTCTTCTTCATCGGAGACGGCCTGCGTGACGCTCTCGACCCGAAGGACCGTTGATATGACACTTTTATCTGTAAAAGACTTGGCGGTTAACTTTCAAACCAACGACGGTGTCGTTGAAGCCGTCCAAGGCGTAAGTTTTGATATTGCCGCTGGCGAATGCCTCGGCATCGTCGGTGAGAGTGGATCCGGGAAAAGCCAAACGTTTATGGCTGCGATGGGGCTACTTCCCAAGAACGGTTTTGCGACGGGTTCAGTGAAATTGAACGGTGACGAAATTCTGAACCTTCCAATTTCTAGACTGAACAGCGTTCGCGGTAGTTCAATGTCGATGATCTTCCAAGACCCTCTGACAGCGTTGACGCCGCATTTGACCGTTGGCGATCAAATGAAAGAAAGCATCGGGGTCCATCAGGGAATAACTGGAAACGAAGCTCTGAAGGTTTGTCTAGAGTGGCTTAGCAAAGTCAGAATGCCAGAAGCCCCACGCCGCTTGGCCCAGTATCCACACGAGCTTTCAGGCGGAATGCGCCAGCGTGTAATGATCGCTATGGCTATGCTGAACAATCCTCGGCTGTTGATTGCGGACGAACCGACCACGGCGCTTGATGTGACAGTTCAGGCTGAAATCCTCGACTTGATCGCGGACCTTCAAAAGAACGAAGGCACAGCGGTTGCTTTGATCACCCACGATATGGGCGTGGTGGCACGCATGTGCAACCGGATCGAAGTCATGCGTCACGGCGGCTATGTGGAAAGCGGCTCGGCTGAAGAGATTTTCTACAATCCTCAACACCCGTATACTCGCAAACTACTGGATGCGATGCCTCGGCTGGATGACGTTCAGGGTGATCGCGGACACCGGGATCTTGGCGAAAGGCTGCTGAAAGTCGATGATGTCAAAGTTCACTTCCCGTTTAAGATTTCTAACAATCTTTTCGCCAAAAAGGTCCCGTTGAAGGCTGTGGATGGCGTTAGCTTCGACATTCGCGAAGGCGAAACTATGGGTGTTGTAGGCGAAAGCGGATGCGGGAAATCCACGCTTGCACGCGCGGTTCTGCAGCTTATCCCGCCGACAGATGGCGGCGTTAGCTGGCTGGGTCATGATTTGGTATCAATGCACCGCAACGAGCTGAAGAACTATCGCAAAGATCTTCAGATTGTTTTCCAAGACCCTCTGGCCAGCCTTGATCCACGGATGACGATCTCGTCCTCAATTGCTGAACCGCTCAAAACCTTCCGGCCTGAAATGTCGGCAAAGCAGCGCAAACAGCAGGTCTCTGAAATGATGGAGCGTGTGGGTCTCGATCAGAATATGATCAACCGTTATCCACACGAGCTTTCGGGTGGCCAGAACCAGCGTGTCGGTATCGCACGGGCGATGATCAACAAACCCAAGCTGATTGTGTGTGACGAAGCTGTTTCTGCGTTGGACGTCTCCATTCAGGCACAGATCATTGAGCTGCTGAAAGAGCTTCAAGACGAATTCGGCATGTCGATGATTTTCATCAGCCACGACTTGTCGGTTGTGCGCGATGTATCTGACCGGATCATGGTTCTTTATCTGGGCCGGATCGTGGAGCTGGCTGACAGAGATGCGATCTATAAAGATCCGCGGCACCCATATACGAAGTCGTTGATTTCGGCTGTGCCAATTCCTGATCCCAAGGTTGAGAAAACCCGCAAGCGGTTGAAAATCCCTGGCGAACTTCCTTCGCCATTGAACCCGCAAGCGGCCCTTCGCTTCCTGCCGTCCAAATTGGATGCGCAAGAGATGGGCTATGTTCCGCAGCTTCAAGAAGTTGCACCGGGGCATATGGTTGCCGAACACGACCCGCTTGAAAGCATTTTGGCACGGGATCCGCTAACAGCTTGAAATTGATTTTGGGGGGATGTGACATCCCCCCTTTTTCGTCATAGAAGCGGCCTGAACGAATGACTGTTGGCTGGCGA
>CAYZAY010000001.1:47449-65004 GCA_964476515.1 uncultured Rhodobacterales bacterium | reverse complement strand
CTATCTGATCTCGCTGAGTGGAAGTTCGACGACATCATTGATGTACGTTCACCGTCAGAGTTCGCCGAAGATCACATTCCCGGTGCGATAAACCTACCCGTTCTTTCGGATGAGGAACGCGCGGTCGTGGGGACAATTTACGTTCAGGAAAACAGTTTTAAAGCAAAGCGAATTGGTGCTGCGTTAGTTGCCCGTAATGCTGCGGATCACATCGAACAGCGCCTTGGTGACAAAACCGGAGCTTGGCAACCGCTCGTGCATTGTTGGCGGGGTGGTCAGCGATCGGGTTCGTTCGCATCCATTTTGCAGCAAATCGGCTGGCGGGCCGAGGTGCTTGAAGGCGGTTACAAAGCGTATCGACGGCTGGTGGTCTACGCTCTCTATAAGCAAGCGTTGTCGCATCGGCTGATATTGATCGACGGAAACACAGGGACGGCGAAGACTGAAATCCTTGCGCATCTCGCAGATGCGGGTGCTCAGGTTTTGGACCTTGAAGCATTGGCCGCCCATCGCGGTTCGCTGTTCGGGGCCGTTAGGGGCGGTCAACCATCGCAAAAAATGTTCGAGAGCCGATTGGCAATGGCGCTTTTAAAGCTCGACCCGTCACAGCCGGTTTTTGTCGAAGCCGAAAGTAATAAGATCGGTGACATTTTAATTCCTGCATCGTTTTGGCAATCCATGATTAATGCGCCCCGTATTACGATCAGGGCGTCAAACAAAGCCCGATCAGAGTTTCTGCTTCGAAGCTACTCGGACTTGTTAGAGGACAGGGAAAGCCTTTTGCAAAGGGTCAAGGCGCTGAAGGGGTTTCATTCAAAAGAACAGATTGCAGATTGGGAAACGGCGGTTGCCGACGAAAACTTTCGGGACCTTGCGCAAAGCCTGATGGAAAAGCACTACGACCCAAGATACGCGAAAACGTATCAACGACGCGAGCGTGTAGAACTGGGATCAGTCGAGCTACAGTCACTTGATACGAGCCGGTTAGAGAATGAAGCCGTTCCAAATATCCTGAAACTGGCGAAGCTGGCTGGTTAGACACAAGTGACACGGCCGGAATCCTCGGTGATCCTGCCGATGATCGCAGCATTGTATCCGTCTTGCAGAATGCCGCTCAACACCTCTTCGGCATCCTCGGGCGCTACTGCGGCCAGTAGACCTCCTGATGTCTGAGGATCGAAGATAAGCTTTCCCAACTCTCCCCGAAGCCCAGTGAACCTATCTGCAATTGCGGCATTGTCGTTGTAGATACTTGAGCGGTGACCTTGGCGGCTCATTTCTTCGGCCCCGTCGAATAGGGGGATAGCGTCCAAGCAAAGCTCTGCGCCCACGTTTGATGCTTTGCACATCGCCATCAGATGCCCAGCCAGACCAAAGCCGGTGACATCGGTCATGGCATGCGCGTCAGTCAGTCGTTTGGCGGCGCTTGCTTGCGACGTTTGCAGTTGGTCCAGTAGCGGCGTGAGATAAACCCCGCTCAAATCTCCTGCCATTTCGGCTGCAAGAAGCGTTCCGGACCCAATTGGTTTTGTTAGTATCAGCACGTCATCGGGTTTGGCCCCTGCGACCGTGATTGCGTCTTTGCCCTTTGGCAGCATTCCGGTGACTGTCAGGCCTATGGTCATCTCAGCGCCCATCGACGTGTGACCGCCAACGATGTCAGCGCCAGCATTTTGGGTGATCGTCTGAACACCGTCCATCACTTCGGCAACAGTTCTACGCTGCAATTCTTCGCTCATCCGCGGTAGGATCAAGCTGACTAAAACGGATTGGGGCTCGGCCCCCATGGCCCAAATGTCGCCAAGGGCGTGAACCGCTGCGATCCTCGCCATACGCCAAGGATCGTTGTCAAAGGCCCTTAAGTGATCGACGCTGACGACCTGCTTTCGCCCACCGATCTTCAG
Source organism: uncultured Rhodobacterales bacterium (assembly GCA_964476515.1). GTDB lineage: Bacteria > Pseudomonadota > Alphaproteobacteria > Rhodobacterales > Rhodobacteraceae > JASMHC01. The sequence continues at coordinate 63,100 of CAYZAY010000001.1, read as the reverse complement.
CACGGCGGCATCATCGCCAGCGGTCGTTAGAACGTCACTGCGCTGCGAAGGCGCAAGCTGGCAAAGCGCATCGTGCAACGCACCGGCACCGACTTTGGCTCCGCAGCCACCACAAAGGGGCTTGTCGTTCAGAATATCTGAAACACCCGTTGCCCATTCAAGTGGGGGCGTGGCTGTAACCATTTTCGGAAGGTTGCGAAACTGATCCATGAACCTAGTATCGATCCGGTTCTTCCATGCCCACATCAGGTCAGACGAAAAGCTAAACGACCCTTTTTCGGCATTCGCAGATTTCCGGCCCACCGATATCAGTTTGAGGTACGACGACTGAGGCTTGAATGGCTTTAGATCCCCGCCAGACAAACGGGCTTTGAGGTTGTGCAAAAGCACCGGCGCGGCGCGGACAGCGAAAACACCCGCCTTTGGGCGCGGTGACTTGGTCAGATGGGCACAGTCGCCAGCGGCAAACACATCAGGGTCATCGACACTCGCAAGGGTGTCCGTGACGGCAATGTAGCCTTCGTGAAGCGTCAAGCCAGTTTCACGGAGCCATTCATGGGGCTTGCCGCCCGCCGCGCCGACGGTGAAGCACGACGGAGCTTCCCCCTCTTCAAGAACGACTTTGTCGGCTTGAACGTCTGCAATCTTCGCATCCACATGAAGTGTCACGCCCGCATCAGATAGCTCTCGCTCCAGACGAGATCGGACGGCTTTGGTTACCCCAGTCAGTGCACTCTGCGCTTCAATCAGGGATACTTTCGGATCGTGGCCCAGACCGCGCAATCGATGCGCCATTGCAAGCGCCAGCTCAGCACCCCCGACGCCTCCGCCGATGATTGCAGCTTCTGGCGGGCAGTCGGCACTATCGACCCTGTCCAAAAATCTGCTCCAGTCGGTTGCAAACCTGTTCAGCGGCTTGGCGGCTATGCCGTGGTCTGCAAAGCCATGGATATCGGGCATTCCCGAGTGGATGCCGATATCGAAAGAAGCGATGTCAAAGGCAATGTCCGGACGGTCTTTGACCTGAATGGTTTTCGCGTCCCGATCAATTCCAGTGGCATAGCCCGTGATTAGCCGAGCCCCTGCAAACCGGCAGAGTTTCACCAGATCGATGTCCAGATCGTCTCTGGAGTAGTGACCAGCAACAAAGCCGGGCAGCATTCCGGTATAGGGCGCCGTTGGTCCCGGATTGATCACGGTTATCCGAACGCCCGCCATGGGGTTCATCCCCCACATACGCAGGACAAGAGCGTGGGCGTGGCCGCCACCCACGAGCACAAGATCACGCGTCAGGGGAATATCAGGGATCATTTGAAATACCTTCTCTTCTACTTGGCTGGACGGCTGTGAACTGATGGTGTTGGATGGTCAGGTAAACGAGGAGACTCCTATGGGCAACAGGGCATTGGAACAACACATCGCACATGCGAGAGGTGAAGAACCATGCGACCTACTTTTAAAAGGGGGGCAAGTCTATTGCGTCGTTACCGGTACTCTCTTAGTTGCCGATGTCGCAATTTCAGATGATCGGATCGTAGGAGTCGGGCAAGGATACGAAGGCAAAACGGTCGTCGATGTTTCCGGCAAAACGCTAGTCCCTGGATTTATCGACACCCATATGCACGTCGAAAGCTCGCTCGTCACACCCTTTGAATATGACCGCTGTGTGTCTCCGCATGGCGTAACGACATCGATTTGTGACCCGCACGAAATAGCCAACGTTCTTGGCACACCGGGTATCGAGTATTTCCTTGAAGCCTCTTGTCACACCCTTATGGATCTTCGCGTTCAGCTATCCAGCTGCGTCCCCTCGACGAACATGGAAACCTCGGGCGCATGCATCGAGGCTGCGGATTTGGCACCCTACAAAGATCACCCGAGGGTGATTGGTTTGGCCGAGTTTATGAACTTTCCAGGCGTCATTCATCGAGACCCTGGCGCGATGGCAAAGCTTAAGTTGTTCGAAGGTTGCCACATTGACGGCCACGCGCCTCAGCTGTCTGGTAACGATCTGAACGCCTATATCTCGGCCGGAATTAGAACCGAACACGAAGCAACGACGGCACGCGAAGCTGTTGAGAAGCTGCAAAAGGGTATGCGGGTATTGATCCGCGAAGGATCGGTGTCAAAGGATCTGAACGCGCTCCAGCCCGTGCTGAATGATGCGACATCGGCTTATATGTGCCTGTGTACCGATGACAGAAACCCACTGGATATCGCAGAAGAAGGTCATCTGGATTACATGATCAGAACGCTCATCGCCAAAGGGTGCAGCCCGCTTTCAGTTTACCGTGCAGCAAGCCTTTCAGCCGCCGAAGCGTTCGGTTTGAAGGATAAGGGGCAGATTGCACCGGGCAAAATTGCCGACATTGTTGTGATTGATGCATTGGAGACCTGTCAGGTCCAACGCGTGTTCTGTCGCGGTGTAGAGATCAACAACGCCAACTTCGATGCCCGTGATGAAATTCCGCCGATTGGTCGCAATAGCGTTGTTTCACGAAAGATCGTGGCCGAAGATTTCCGATCCTCGTCGAACAATCCAATTACGGATGTGATCGGCATCGTCGAAGGGAAAATCATAACCGAACATCTGTCTGAAGACGTCCAAATCGTCGAAGGCGATAAGCGACCGGATCCATCGCGTGATCTGGCGCGGATCACGGTCATCGAACGCCACGGGAAAAACGGCAATATCGCTAATGGTATGGTCAGAGGGTTCGAGCTTAAATCAGGTGCGATTGCTTCGACCGTTTGCCACGATCATCACAACATCGCGGCTGTTGGTATGAACTATGACGACATGGCCTTGGCAGCCAATCGGCTGGTTGAGATCGAAGGCGGGTTTGTTGTCGTTGAAAACGGCAAAATCCTTGCCGAACTGGCGTTACCAATTGCAGGGCTGATGAGCGATCAATCGTTTGAAAATGTGCATGATCGGCTTGTCGAGCTTCGCCAAGCTGCGCGGGACATTGGTGTTGTGTTGAAAGAACCATTCCTACAACTGGCATTTCTTGCGCTGCCGGTTATTCCGGCGCTCAAAATCACGGATCGCGGAATGGTCGACGTCAACAAATTTGAAATAATTTCGTAGCGGCTAGAGCATCGCCGGAATGACTTGGTCAGGTGGTCGATGACCATCTGCAAAGGTTCTGATGTTCAGCAAGACCTTTTCGCCCATCTCGATGCGCCCCTCTACGGTTGCCGACCCCATATGAGGCAGTAATACAACGTTGTCTAAGTCACGAAGCCTCGGGTTGATCTGGCCGCCGTGTTCAAGAACATCCAAACCCGCGCCTGCGATATCTTTTGTGCGCAGCTTTCGGGTAAGTGCGTTCTCGTCGATAACTTCGCCACGGGACGTGTTCACGATGACTGCGTCAGGTTTCATAAGCCGTAACCGGCGTGCATTTAACAGGTGATACGTCGAAGGCGTATGTGGGCAGTTGATCGAGATGATATCCATCCGCGCAACCATCTGATCCAGACTTTCCCAATAGGTCGCGTGCAATTCTTCTTCTGTTTCGACCCGCAACCGTTTTCTGTTGTGGTAGTTGACCTGCATCCCAAACGCGTGCGCCCGTCGCGCAACAGCTTGGCCAATACGGCCTAACCCAAGAATTCCAAGGCTTCTGCCCGATAACCGCCCACCTAGCATGGCTGTTGGGGCCCAACCTTCCCAATTGCCGGATTGCATAACGGCCAGACCTTCGGGAATGCGGCGCACAACGGCCATGATCAACGCGATCGTCATATCGGCGGTGTCTTCGGTTGCCACGTCAGGTGTATTTGAAACCATGATGCCGTGTTCGCGCGCGGTCATCACATCAATGTGGTCAATACCAGCGCCGTAGTTCGCGATGAGCTTTAGGTTTTCACCCGCTTCCCTGATCATGTCCGCATCAACCGTATCGGTGATCGTGGTGACCAGCACATCGCAGGATTTCATGGCTTCGATCAGCTCTTCCCGGCTAAGCTGAGAATCCTTGTCGCGAAGCTGAGTATCAAAAAGTTCGGTCATCCGCGCTTCGACCGGTTCAGGAAGGCGTCGTGTTACAACTACTTTCAGGCGCTGCGACGGCATAAATGACTCCCCTAGCTTCCCTTTTTGTGTTTCTTGCGTTCAAACTGACGGATAGCAGTCCGAGGTACAAGGACTCTGAGTAACAAATGTTGGATGTGGTGAGGCTCAATTCTGTGAGACGCAGTATACAGGCACTGGCAATTGCAGTGGTCATGCTTTTCGCGGGTGTAGTCTCCGCGCAGGAACGTGGTCCGGTGACAAATCTGCCGATCCCGCGATTTGTTTCGATCAAAGCGTCCGAAGCAAACGTGCGGCGCGGGCCAAGTCTGACGCATCGTGTGGATTGGGTATTCCAAGCCCGTGATCTTCCAGTAGAAATCACCGCCGAGCACGGCCACTGGCGCAGGGTGCGAGACCGCGACGGCGTTGGTGGGTGGGTACACCACGCGCTACTTTCCGGCGTCAGAACCGGCATTGTGGATGTAGATATGTCTGCGTTGCGAACACGTGCCGATCCGTCTGCGCCGCTTCGTGCCCAACTTGAAAGAAATGTAATCGGCCGGATTCTGAACTGTGACGGAACATGGTGCCGTTTTCAGGCTGGTGGATATCGTGGGTGGGTTCTGCAGACTGAAATCTGGGGCACCAGCGCAGGCGAAATTGTCGAGTAAAGCAAAGCTCCATAGGCACCCTTTCGAACAATGCGATGCGTGCTTCTTTAAATGGCTCGGTTCTTTCGGACATTGACGCAAAGCTTCATCTCGCCTGTTCTATCAACGATCCTGTATTTTGTTGTCTTTGGCGCGGCTATCGGATCGCGTATCCAAGAGGTAGAAGGCGTCAGTTACGGGTCGCTCATCGTTCCGGGATTGATCATGCTATCGGTGATCACCCAGTCAATTTCTAATGGGTCTTTCGGCATTTACTTCCCGAAATTCGTTGGCACGATTTACGAACTACTGTCCGCCCCGATCAACTTCATTGAAATCGTTGTCGGGTACGTGGGCGCAGCGGCGACGAAGGCTTTGTTCATCGGCGTTGTCATCCTTGTGACTGCAAACTTCTTTGTGGACATAACGATTGCCCATCCATTGGCGATGGTCATGTTCCTGGTCTTAACGACGATAACCTTTAGCCTGTTGGGGTTCATTCTGGGAATATGGGCCGGAAGCTTTGAACAGTTGCAGCTGGTGCCGCTGTTGATCGTCACGCCTTTGATCTTCTTGGGTGGGTCGTTTTATTCGATATCCATGCTGCCGCTAGTTTGGCAGACGATTTCGATGTTTAGCCCTGTGGTTTATCTGGTCTCAGGGTTCCGTTGGGCGTTCTTTGATGTGGCTGACGTTCCTATTGGCGTAAGCATGTTCGCCATTTTTGCGTTCCTGATTTTGTGCCTCGGGTTTATTGCGTGGATATTCAAAACAGGCTGGCGCATCCGCAACTAATCGGCAATTTCGCCCGTAGGAATCCAACTATCCTGCGGGCGGGCCTTGTTTGTCATTCTGTCCACCTCTAAATCGCTTGTATGAAACGCTGGATCCCCTTCATGCAATCCGACCCTGTTGTGTCGGTGTTGCGCCTGTCTGGTGCGATAGGCACCAGTGGTCGCGGCTCTCTTAATGATCAATCGCTGGCACCACTTGTCGAACGCGCCTTCAAGCGCGGGAAGCCTGCTGCCGTCGCATTGCTTATCAATTCACCGGGCGGTTCGCCTGTGCAGTCTTCGCTGATCGCGGCCCGCATTCGCAGGCTGGCGGATGAAAAGAACATTCCGGTCTACGCCTTTGTTGAAGACGTTGCCGCGTCGGGTGGATATTGGCTGGCGACCGCCGCTGATGAAATCTGGGCCGATACGTCATCTATTTTGGGATCCATCGGCGTAATCTCGGCATCCTTTGGCGCGGCAGATTTCCTTGCGCGTCACGGTCTTGAACGCCGCGTCTACACGGCTGGCAAAAGCAAAAGCCAGCTTGACCCGTTCAAAGCCGAAAACCCCGAAGATGTGACCCGTCTGAAGGTGCTTCTTGAAAACATGCACCAGAACTTTATCGGTCATGTTCAGGCTCGTCGCGGAGATCGGCTGGACGCTGACAGTGATCTTTTCACAGGTGAATTCTGGTTGGGCGATCAATCTGTCAAACTGGGTCTGGCGGACGGCATCGGCCATCTGGTCCCAAAGATGAAAGAAGTGTTCGGCGACAAGGTAAAGATTATCCCGTACGGCGAAAAGAAATCGTGGCTTCAGCGCATTGGTGCGAACATGGCCAATGATGTCATGAACAGTATCGAGGAGCGGGCGTCGTATTCCCGCTACGGTCTGTAACTTGATAGTCAAGATCGTCACATTCTTCCTGATTGGCATGGTCATCCTAGGCATGTTCGGCAAGCTCAAGTACCCGGGGCGTGATCGCTTGCGATCTGCGCGGTGCCCAAGCTGCGGCCGCTTCGTTCTGGGCAAAGGCCCGTGCCAGTGTAAGTCGAAGAAGGGGTGACGATGTCTTGGTTGCTCGCGGCTTTAGGGCTGGTCATTCTGCTTTTGTCCGGCGACGCACTAGTTAAAGGTGCAGTGAACCTTAGCCTTCGTCTGGGCGTGCCGGCGATGATCGTCAGCCTTACGATCGTCGCGTTCGGTACTTCGGCGCCCGAGCTTCTTATCGCCGTCAGCGCGGTGCTTGAAAACGCCCCAGGAATTGCGATTGGTAACGTCGTTGGGTCAAACACGGCCAACATCTTGTTGGTTCTGGGTGTGCCCGCGATATTGGCGCCGCTTTATACTAGCCAATGCGAAACCAAAAAGAACTACATGTTCATGATCGTTGGGACGCTGCTGTTTCTTGTGATGGCAGCCTTTCAACCAATCACTTGGATCCACGGCCTGATACTTCTTGGTGCGCTTAGCTTTGTTCTTTTGGATTCCGCCCGTGACGCCAGAGGTCACCGCCGTAAATGCGCCGAAGAAAACGCGCTGGAAGAGATCGAAGAAGCCGATCCTGAAATGTCTTGGCTACTGATTGGGTTTTACATCCTGCTGGGTATGATTGGCCTACCACTAGGGGCTGATTTGCTTGTGGACAGCTCGGTCGAAATTGCGCGCAAGTTCCACGTTAGTGAAACGGTGATTGGTCTTACGCTTGTTGCGATTGGGACGTCGCTGCCAGAGCTGGCGACGACTGTGATGGCCGCTCTGCGAAAACAGGCAGAGGTTGCTTTGGGCAATGTCATTGGGTCCAACATGTTTAACCTGTTGGCCGTCATCGGTGTGGCCAGTCTTGTGGGGCCAGTTCCGGTTGCAAGCTCAATCCTTAGTTTTGATATTTGGATCATGCTCGGCGCATCGCTACTGTTGTTCCCGTTCGTATACATGCGCTGGGATTTGAACCGAAAATGGGGCGCAATCTTTTGCGCGTTATATGCCGGTTATATTTTCGTGGTGATCAGCTAAAGTCGTCAGAAAAGACGCAGAGAAGCCGCTATATACGCGCGCTCAAATACTTAAACCTTGAAAGATCAACACGTTAAGCGATCGTTATTAAATTGACGCTAATCCGCGAGGTTTTGCGCGGTTCTGGTCACGGCGAATGCCATAGTGGAACCTAGCACGATGCCCCTTACGTCAGCTTAACTAGCCAAAGTTGTGCACTTCTGCCTTAATCATTAACAGATCATTGCAAAAACTTAATGTTTTCAATAATTTGCGACCTATCGATTTATTTTAACCAACAATAACAATGGGTTGCAATTGTGCCTAATTTTTAGGCAGAGCGGTGAATCACCCAAAAAAACCCGAAAAAACAGCATTCAAGAAAACTTGCCCCCAAAGTTATCTACAGAAACTGTGGAAAGGTTTAGTCTTGTATTTGAGCTTCGATCTGGGCAGCGAAGCAGGGAATCAGTAGAAAGACAAAATGACGGAAACTCCAACCGAAACACTCAAAGGTCATCAAGTCATAAAGGACTATCTGAAGTCCCTGGATGGGTCTCCGGGCGTTTATCGAATGCTCGATGCACAGGCGCGTGTTCTTTACGTTGGTAAGGCACGAAATCTAAAAGCGCGCGTGTCGAGCTACAGCCGTCCAACGGGGCATTCATCGCGTATTTCCAGAATGATATCCGAAACATCGTCGATGATGTTTCTGACGACAAAAACCGAAACCGAAGCGTTGCTTCTAGAGCAGAATTTAATCAAGCAACTAAAGCCCTGCTACAACGTGCTTTTGCGGGACGACAAGAGCTTTCCAAACATCCACGTCACAACCCAGCACATGTATCCGCAAATCAAAAAACACCGTGGCGCACGTAAAGAAAAAGGTGCGTATTACGGGCCGTTTGCAAGCGCTGGATCGGTTAATCGGACGCTCAACCAATTGCAGAAAGTTTTTCTGCTTAGAAACTGTTCGGATTCGATGTTCGACAGCCGCACGCGGCCATGTTTGCTGTTTCAAATCAAACGATGCTCGGGGCCTTGTATCGGTAAAATAACCGAAGAAGATTATGCCAATTCGGTCTCTGACGCCCAAAGGTTTCTTTCAGGTCGATCAACCGAGATTCAAGAGCGTCTGGCATCGGACATGCAAGCTGCGTCTGCCGAGATGGAATTTGAGCGCGCCGCTGCGCTACGGGATCGCATCAAGGCTCTGACACAGATTCAGTCGACACAGGGCATAAACCCCAGAACCGTCCAAGAGGCCGACATCGTGGCGCTGCACGTCGACAATGGGCAGGCGTGCGTACAGGTCTTCTTTATCCGTGCGAACCAGAATTGGGGGAACCACGACTATTACCCTCGTCTTTCTGTCGATGTGGAAGAGCCCGAGATACTTCAGGCGTTCCTGGGGCAGTTCTATCAAACGAAAGAACCTCCCAGACAGATCATCCTTTCGCATCCCGTTGACGAACCTGAATTGCTTGCTCAGGCGCTGGGCGAAAAGGCAGGGCGCAAGGTCGAGCTGATTGTTCCAAGACGCGGAGAAAAGGCCGAACTGATCGATGGTGCAATGCGCAACGCCCGTGAAAGTCTTGCCCGCAAGATGGCCGAAAGCGCGACGCAGGCTAAATTGCTTCGTGGTCTGGCCGAAACGTTTTCGCTGGAAAGCCCACCCCAGCGGATCGAGGTCTACGACAACTCGCATATCCAAGGCACTAATGCGGTCGGAGCGATGATCGTTGCCGGTCCCGAAGGGTTCAACAAGAACCAATATCGCAAGTTCAACATCAAAGGCGAAAGCATCACACCGGGCGATGACTTTGGCATGATGAAAGAAGTTCTGACCCGCCGGTTTTCGAGGCTGTTGAAAGAAGACCCAGACCGTGAAAATGGAATTTGGCCCGATCTTTTATTGATCGACGGCGGGGCAGGGCAGGTTTCCGTCGTTGCCGAGATTATGGATGAAATGGGTGTCAGTGATATCCCCATGGTCGGTGTTGCCAAGGGTGTTGACCGCGATGCGGGCAAAGAAGAATTCTATCGCACCGGCCAACGCCCCTTTGCGTTAAGACACAACGATCCGGTCCTGTATTTTGTGCAACGACTACGCGACGAAGCGCACCGCTTTGCTATCGGAACACACAGGGCGAAACGGTCAAAAGCAATAAGCGCGACGCCTCTGGACGATGTGCCGGGCGTAGGGGCAACCCGCAAGCGGGCACTGCTTGCACATTTCGGATCAGCCAAGGCGGTCAGTCGGGCGAACTTGGCCGACCTAAAGGCCGTAGAGGGTGTTTCAGATGCGCTGGCCGATACGATCTATGCCTTTTTTCATGAGGGCACTTAGGCGGGCTAATAACCCGTAGGGTGGGTTTCCAACCCACCAAAAAATAAGCCGGGCTGAAGCCTGGCCTACGTTCTATTTTAACTTTGGGTCGCTTTATCCCATCGCTGCGCGTTTTTCGCCAAGCGTCTCGATGGTCTTCTCCAACCAACCGATTTCCATCTCGGGAACCGATGCTAGCAACAGCTCTGTGTATGCTGGATGTGGTTCGCTAAAGATTTCTTGCTTGCCACCCTGTTCCACCACTTCACCCTGATACATCACCACAACCTCGTCGCTGATCGCGCGGACTGTTGCGATGTCGTGGGTGATGAAGATGTACGAAACACCGAGTTCCTCTTGCAGGTGCATCAGAAGCTTCAAAATGCCTTCCTGAACGATTTGGTCGAGCGCAGAAGTCACCTCGTCACAAATGATCAATTCGGGCTCAGCGGCCAATGCGCGGGCGATACAGATACGTTGCTTCTGACCACCAGAAAGTTCTCCGGGTAGACGATCCATAAAGCTTTCGTCCAGCTCGATCATTTCCAAAAGCTCTTTGACGCGCTGATCTGCGGCTTTGGCGCGAAGGCCGGTGTAAAACTCGACAGGACGACCGATGATCTCGCCAACCGTTTGGCGCGGGTTCATCGCTGTGTCGGCCATCTGATAGATCATTTGGATGCGCTGCAACTGATCCTTTGAGCGATCTTTCAGGCGAGCAGGCAGTGCCTTGCCGTGGAACAGAACTTCGCCCTCAAGCTGGGGAAGCAAGCCAGTTACCACGCGCGCGGTTGTGGATTTTCCCGAACCGGATTCGCCAACGATTGAAACCGTTTTTCCTTTGGGGACCGCAATATCGACATTCTTCAGCACAGGAATTTTCCCGTAGGCCGCCGTGATATTTTTAATTTCGAGGATTTTGTCGCCCTGACCGTCCGCTTCTTTTTCGATAGAGCGAACAGACCACAAAGACTTTGTGTATTCCTCTTTCGGGTTGGTTAGCATGGTTTGGGTATCGGATTCTTCTACCTCGACCCCGTAACGCAGCACTTTGATCCGGTCTGCCATCTGGGCAACCACAGCAAGGTCATGCGTGATATATATCGCGGCAGTCCCGAATTGTTCGACCGCGTTGCGCATAGCGGCAAGAACGTTCACCTGCGTGGTTACGTCCAACGCAGTCGTTGGTTCGTCAAAAATAATCAGGTCAGGTCGCGAAGCCATCGCCATCGCGGTCATTGCCCGCTGAAGCTGGCCGCCCGACACTTGGTGTGGATATCGATCACCGATGTTGTTGGGGTCCGGAAGATCCATTGCCGCGAACAGCTTTTTGGCGTCTTCGCGTGCTTCTTCGGCGGACACCAACCCATGGCGCACGCCCGCTTCGATGGTTTGCTCCATCAGGGTGTGTGCAGGGTTAAACGCCGCTGCTGCCGATTGGGCGACATAGGCGATCCGTGCACCGCGAAGCTTTTGCTTGGTGACCTCGGGTTCCTTCATAAGGTCGACGCCATCGAACCAAATCTCACCGCTCGTCAAACGACAGCCCGGACGGGCAAAACCCATGGCGGCCAGACCTAGTGTGGACTTGCCTGCACCGGATTCCCCGATTAGGCCCAGAACTTCGCCCTTGTGAAGGGTCAGGTCGACGCCTTTGATAATTTCGTGCCATTTCTCGTCCGAGAAACCGTCGATCACCATGCCTTTGATGTCTAGAAGGACGTCTTTGTTATCAGTGCTCATCGCGCAGACCGCTCGTTTTCATTAGGAACCAATCCACCACGAAATTGACCGCGATGGTAAGGATGGCAATCGCTGCCGCAGGAAGCAGAGGCGTAATGCCGGCTTTCAGGTCAAACTGCGCGAACTGGATCAACGACGCGTTTTCACGCACCATCGAGCCCCAGTCAGCCGTTGGGGGCTGGATGCCCACACCAAGGAAGCTAAGCGCAGCAATTGTCAGGAAGACGAAACAGAAGCGCAGGCCGAATTCAGCCACCAGTGGCGGCATGATGTTAGGAAGGATTTCACGGCGCATCACCCATCCCAGACCTTCGCCGCGCAGCTTGGCGGCTTCAACGTATTCCATCACAACCACGTTCATCGCCACCGCGCGGGTCAGGCGGAATACGCGTGTGCTGTCGAGAATAGCGATGATGATGATCAAGGACGTGATATTTGAACCGAAGATCGACAGAAGCATAAGCGCAAAAATCAGGCTCGGAATGGCCATCAGAATATCAACGACCCGTGACAAAATCTGGTCCACCCAGCCTCGGCTGATGGCGGCAACCAAAGCAAATCCCCCACCGATCAGAAAGGCTAGAAATGTAGTGGCAAGCGCGATGCCGATTGTGTTCCGGGCGCCGAATATCAAGCGCGATAGAATATCCCTGCCGATCTGGTCAGTGCCAAACATATGCTCGCCCCCCCAAGGGGCGTAGGGAATCGGTGTGATTTCAGCCTCGCCATAGGGTGCGATGATCGGGGCGAATAAGGCGACGATCAGGTAGAATGAGATAACAATCATACCCAGCCATGCAGTGAATGGCGCTTTCTTAAGTTCGATCCAAGCGCGCTGACGCCATGTTCGGCGTGTGCGGACCTGACCGACTTCGTCCTTTGCGGAATAACCTTCGGAAGTACTCATCTTGGATGCAGAAGCCTCGGGTTGGTGACAATCGAAATGATATCGGCCAACAGGTTGAGCACGATATAAGTTGCGGCAAAGATCAGGGCACAGGCCTGAACCACCGGAATGTCACGGGTTGTCACTGCGTCGACCATCAACTGGCCGATGCCGGGATAAACAAAGACCACTTCGACCACGACCACGCCAACAACCAGATATGCCAGGTTGAACGCGATAACGTTGACGATTGGGGCCCAAGCATTTGGCAGTGCGTGGAATAGGATCACGCGGGTCGAAGACAGACCTTTTAGGCGAGCCATTTCGATATAAGGGCTGGCCAACAGGTTGATGATAGCTGCGCGAGTCATGCGCATCATATGGGCGATAATGACCAAAGACAGGGTCATTGCTGGAAGTGCGCTACGATCAATTCGCTCGTCCAACGGTATACCTGGGGAAACATTCGCAAGCGACGGGAACACTGGGTTAAGCGCTGCAAGGAAAAGAATCAGGATGTAAGCGACGAAGAATTCCGGTGTGGAAATCGTTGCCAGCGTCGAAGCATTCACAACACGGTCATAAACCGAGTTGCGATATAGCGCGGCAGTGATGCCAAGGAACAATGCCAGCGGAACAGCCACAATCGCGGTCATGGACGCAAGGAACAATGTGTTCCAAAGGCGTGGCCCAATCAGGTCTACCACTTCTCGTGAACGGTCTATGCCTGATGCGGCACGGCCCGAGAAAGAGGTGCCGAAATCACCGGACATGACACCGCCGATCCAATCGATATAGCGTATGTATGCAGGCTGATCGAGGCCAAGCTCGCGTCGGAAAGCGGCTACGGTCTCTTCAGTTGCAGCCTGTCCAAGAACAGCTTGTGTAAAGTCGCCCGGCAGCATTTCAACGCCGCTGAAGATTACGATCGAAACGAAGAACAAAGTTATTACGCCCAATGCAAGGCGCTGTAGAACCGTCCTGATAACCGGATGCACGGTCATCATCCCCCTTATTGCTTTGTCGGGATTGGCAGCACCATTTATTGGTGGTGTCGTTTTTGGGCCATCCCAAGTTCCCTGTCGAAAAAGGGTAGGCGAAAGTAAGTAAAAAAGTAAACGGCTTTGTGGAAGAAATTTGCTTTACCGACCAATCTGTTGTTACGGTCCGAATGTACCAAAACAGGTATGCCTTTTTGAGTTGTTCTGAAGAGAAGCCTCACAAAGGGCAAAAATAACGACGTTCACAACAGGAAGGCACAAGTCAAATGAAAGATCGTAAAACTCTGTTCATGGCGGAACAGAAAACCAAATTCGCTGCTGGCCATATCAGCCGACGCTCCTTCGTGAGTTCGATGGTTGCTGCGGGTGTTGCGCTGCCGTCTGCTCTTGGTATGGCGACATCAGTAATGGCCGCAGTACCTAAGTCTGGCGGTCACTACCGTGTCGGTGTCGGTCACGGTTCGACCACAGATAGCCTTGACCCGGCGACATATGAAAACGGGTTTACAAACAACCTTGTAAACACGGTCTTCAACCACCTCACTGAAATTGGCCCAGACGGTGGTCTTCGCGGTGACCTTGCTGAAAGCTGGGAAGCATCAAATGGCGGTGCAAGCTGGATCTTCAACCTGCGCAGCGGTGTTGAATTCCACAACGGCAAATCGCTTCATGCCGACGATGTTGTCGCATCGCTGAACTATCACCGCGGTGAAGATTCCAAGTCGGCTGCGAAAGGCCTGCTGGCTTCGGTCACAGACATCCGCACCGATGGTGCCAACCGCGTTGTTATTGACCTCAACGGACCAAACGCCGACTTCCCATTCGTGATTGGCGACTATCACTTGGCAGTCATGCCTTCGATGGACGGCAAAATCGATCCAGTAGCCGGTATCGGTACTGGTGGCTTCTCGCTCCAGAACTTTGAACCTGGTGTCCGCGCAGAAATGACACGCAACCCGAACTATTTCAAAGACGTTTACTTTGACGAGTTCACTCTGCTGTCGATCATCGACATCACAGCGCGTCAGAACGCTCTGCTGTCAGGTCAGGTTGATGTTATCGACCGTCTCGATCCAAAAACCGTTGCTCTTCTGGCGCGCTCGCCAGCGGTCAACATCCTCGAGACAACCGGTTATCTGCACTACACCTTCCCGATGCGTTTGAACGTAGAACCGTTTGACAACTACGACCTGCGTATGGCGCTCAAGTATTCGATCAAGCGTCAGGAAATGGTGGACAAGATTCTTCTTGGTCACGGTGCATTGGGTAACGACCACCCAATCTCGCCAGCGGTTCCATATCACGCAGGCGACATGCCTCAGCGCGAATATGATGCTGACAAAGCGGCGTTCCACTACAAAAAATCGGGCCACAGCGGTGCGATCCAGCTGTCTGCATCTGATGCAGCATTTGCTGGTGCGGTTGACGCGGCTCAGCTTATCCAGGCGTCGGCCGGTGCAGCAGGCATCGAAGTCGAAGTGGTGCGTGAACCATCGGATGGCTACTGGTCAAACGTCTGGAACAAAAAAGGCTGGTCAGCTTGTTACTGGGGTGGTCGTCCAACCCAAGACTGGATGTACTCGGCAGCTTATACCAACGACACTGAGTGGAACGATACAGCTTGGAAAGGCACTGATGCGTCTGCCAAGTTCAACGACATCGTCGTTGCGGCACGTTCCGAGCTGGACGACGTCAAGCGCGCAGCAATGTACGCCGAATGTCAGATGCTCATCAGCGACGACGGCGGTGCCATCGTTCCGATGTTCGCGAACTACATCATGGGTCTGTCGAACAAGATCGGCCACTCGGACGATGTTGCGGCGAACTGGGAGCTGGATGGTTCGCACTCGGCCGAGCGCTGGTGGTTCAACTAAGTTCCACTTCAGGACTGAAATCGAAAACGGCGCCAAACGGCGCCGTTTTTTTGTGGGAAACTTACATGCAGTTTCGCGGGATACTGCGATCCCATTTTCGCTCGATGACTAACTCGTCACCTTCCCAAGCACGTAGTTCAGCCTTGATGTGAAACGCCTCGGCATCGGCGGTCATGGATGACACAGCTTCGGTAGACGTCTGCCAATCGTCGCGTCCCAAAGTCGTGAGCCAACGAATGTCAGCGCGCGCAGACAAGGGATCATCCCCGTTGATCCGCCATTCTTCTTGCGTGATCGAAGAGTTCGACAGCCCGTGTGCAAGATCGGTCACATGACCATCACCGCTGAACAAATGGGTTTGCAGTCAAACTCTCAA
>CAYZAY010000001.1:10802-47439 GCA_964476515.1 uncultured Rhodobacterales bacterium | reverse complement strand
CGCCAAGACACTCCATCATCTGGTGTTCGGTCACATGACCATCACCATTTGTGATCCGCATAATCGTGTCACCGGTCTCAAGATCCACTTCGCGAACTCGCGTGCATTTGCTTGTGCGATGGGTCTCAATATTCCACTTCTGGCTCCCCTCGGATGGTTCGAAAGACCATTCATCCGAATCCGCCAATGGTCGAACAGGCAACTCAATCGACCCTGCGTGAATGCTTACCGTTGCCAACTCGGGCGCAGGCCACAGGAACGGCCAATAGTTCGCCTGAACCGCGACGCGCAGTTTATGCCCTGCTGGAACGCGATAGCCGCAATCATCGAGATTGAATTCAACGTCGAAAACCTCGCCCAGCACCACAGCCTCTGGCGTTTCATGCGATTTGCGATGCTGCAAGTTCAGCATCCCGTGCGAGATCATGGCCGATGTCCCGTCAGGGAAAACATCGCACAGACGGACTGCAATTTGCGCAGCCGGCCTGTCCGCACTTAGCCTCAGCTTGATCGACGGTGCCCCTACAAGGTCGATAGCTTCGCCAATAACTGCCCCGTCGAAACAAGCCGAATAAGAATCATCCAAACGCTGATCAATCGGGAATTCGGGACCATAAGCGAACGGGAAATACTCGCCCCCGGTCGAGCCGCAATCCGCTGGTGAACAAACCGATGCCGAACAATCTCCAACCGCATCGGCCAGTCCACCATCTGTCAAATGCATCGTCTCACGATTGATCGTCGAGTTCTTCCAATCGGCTTCGGCAATCCAACGCCCCGGTCTTTCCGGCAGCCAAGCCTTGGGGTTCACTGAATCCATCACGTAGATCCGCATGTCGGGATCGTTCTCGACACCGGTATCCAAACCCTTCAGCCAGTGATCCCACCATCGCTTGGCCTCTTGCAGAAACCCGATGGCTGGCTGTGGCGCAGCAATGTGCGGGTACTTGTGAATCCACGGCCCAATGATGCCCTTCACGGGGGCGTTTAGGTTAGAAACTACATGGCTGATAGTGTTTCGATATCCATCGTGCCAACCACCAATCGAAAGCACGGCGGCTTCAATCGCCGAATAATCTTCGCAAACCGATCCATGCTTCCAATAATCGTCTCTGGTCTGATGATCCAACCATGTCTCAAGGTCAAATGCCTGCGCCTCTAATCGCTCAACCCACATGTCGCGCCACGAATTCGGGGCGAGCGCCGGATCAGGTGCGCGCGATGAATACGCCAACATCTGGCTTGCCCAGCCGAGGTTTTCGTTCTGCAACGCGCCGCCTTTGTAATGGATGTCATCTGCGTATCGGTCGACTGTCGAGCAAACAGAAATGACAGCCTTTAAGCCTTGTGGACGTAAAGCGGCGACTTGCAGGCAATTGAACCCACCCCACGAAATGCCCTGCATTCCGAAGTTGCCGCTACACCAAGCCTGTTCACGCGCCCAATCCATAACGCTGATCGCGTCGTCCCATTCCTGTTGCGTGTATTCGTCTTCGTGTAGCCCATGGCTATCACCATTCCCGCGCATATCGACACGCACACACGCGTAGCCGTGACCTGCCATCCAAGGATGCGAAACCTCGTCCCGCGCAATCGTCCCGTCGCGCTTTCTGTAGGGCAAATGTTCTAGGATCATTGGCACCGGATCGGCTTCGGCGTCTTCGGGCAACCAGATCCTTGCCGACAGTTCACAACCGTCCGGCATCACGATACGCTGGTCCTCAATAACTTTAATTTGGCGGGGGAAGTCAGTTTTTATACGCATAAGGCAGCTTAGGCATGGAAACTGCCGCGTACCAAGCGTATTTACGACAAAACCAACGTCGTTGCCGTTCGGGCTTTTCAATTCGCGCAGCAATATCTAGGGAACAGTATGACGCTTAATTTGCCGAACATCCTGACCATCTTTCGATTGCTGGCCGCACCCGTTGTCGGCTTGGTTTTTCTCTTTGTTGTTAGACCCTATGCAGACTGGATCGCGTTGATCCTATTTGTCGGGGCGTCGGTCACGGATTGGGTCGACGGCTATCTTGCCCGCGCATGGAAGCAGACGTCCAAACTGGGCACAATGCTGGACCCGATCGCCGACAAAGCGATGGTCGTGACTGCCTTGCTTGCCCTTGTAGCCCTGACTGGCATGTCGTTCTGGATATTTTTCCCCACCGTGGTGATCCTGTTTCGGGAAACCTTTGTTTCTGGGCTTCGAGAATTCCTAGGCGATACAGCCGGAACGCTGAAGGTCACCAAGCTCGCCAAGTGGAAAACGACGGTTCAGATGGTGGCCGTGTCCATCCTGTTTGCGCACGGCATTTTTGAGCACGCAGTTGGCATGTCGTCATTCGGTATGGACGGAAAAACCTTCGACGCGATTATCGCTGGTGAACTAAGTGACGAGCTTGGACTTCGCTGGAAATTCACTGCGTTCAAGCTAACCGCGAATTTCGGCATCGGGCTGCTTTGGCTGGCCATGCTTCTTACGGCGATAACTGGCTGGGATTATTTCCGCAAAGCTCTACCACATCTAAAGGGCTGACCATGATTGATGTTCTCTATTTCGCGTGGGTCCGTGAACGCATCGGTCTTCCCAAAGAGCGGTTGGAAACGACCGCTGCGACGGTCGCTGATCTGGTTAATGAACTGTGTGCGAAAGAAGAACGCTACGAGGCCGCTTTCGCTGACCTTTCGGCCCTGCGGGTGGCAGTGGACCAAGAGCTGACGGATTTTGACGCCAGCCTTGCGGGTGCGCGCGAAGTTGCATTCTTTCCACCAATGACTGGCGGCTGATAATGAAGATTGCCGTTCAGTCCGAACCATTCGATTTAGGGGCCGAGGCATCGGCTTTTGCCCAAGGCCATCAGGATCAGGGCGCCGTTGTGACCTTTACTGGCATCGTACGCGACAACGCGGACAACACGCTGCAAAAAATGGTGATTGAGCATTATCCGGGCATGACGGAAAAGGCTCTGACCGAAATTGCCACACAAGCGGTTGAACGCTGGTCGCTTGGCGATGTGCTTGTCATTCACCGCTATGGAGACCTTGCCCCCGGTGAAACGATCATGATGGTCGCTACTGCGTCCAGACACCGCAAAGACGCTTTTGAAGCCGCCGAGTATCTGATGGACTACCTAAAATCCCGCGCGCCGTTCTGGAAGAAAGAATTCCTAAAGAATGGGGCGGAATGGGTAGAGGCCAAGGACGAGGATGAGGCCAGCTTGGACCGGTGGTCCTAGCCTAGAACTGCACGGCGGATCAGATTGAGGCCCGCAAGAAGCAACACGATCATGGTCAGCTTTTGAAACGTTTTCTGATCAACCCGATCCTGAATTTGGAATCCGACAAACGTGCCGATTAGTGCAGGCACTGCGATGAGGCATGAAGTCACCAGTCCTTCGAGTTGAAAAAAACCCGTGCGGAAATGGGCGAACGTAAACAGCATTACGAACAGCCCGAACACCACACCCTGTGTGCGCACATGTTCAACTTTGGGTGTGTTGATGGCGTTCAAGTAAACGACTACCGGAGGTGCCACGATGCCCGCCAATCCACCAAACAAGCCGGTTAGTACTCCCGCGATACCCTCTGCCAGTTTGCTGTTCCGTGAAACTGTCGGCCTCCAACCCGCCATCTGGATCAGTGAAAACAGAACAATCGGCACACCCAAAGACAGGTACAATGCGGTTTCCGGCAAACTCGGAACAAACTGCGCGACGATGAAAAGCGTGATCACGCTCACCACAAAAAGAAATCGAACCTTCCAAAGCGACTTTGCTGCTTCACGCGGGCCTTGTCGCAAAGCCTGCCATGTATTTGTAAGGATCGATGGTATCACTAATCCCGCGATGGCCAGATGAGGTGGAAAAAACAGGCTTAGTCCAGAGACCACGATGACGGGTAAAGCAAAGCCGACGATGCCTTTGACGACGCCCCCGATGAACCCAACGATAAGCGCAACTACCAGATACTCGATTTCAGGCAACGCGCTGATCATGGGCTCAATCCACGGCGTTCATACGCTCGATATAGTCCCGCAAATCCTCGGCCTCGGATCGGGCAACGCGAAGGCCATCCATTGCGGCATCCAATTCAGCTTGGGTCTGGTTAAGCTGGTTCGTGATCTCGGCTTCTTTTTCAGCATAAGACGCGATGACTTGATCTCGTTCTTCTTCGGCTTCGTGCAGTTCTTTTGCCATCTTGTCCAACTCGCCAAAATCACCTTGGTTAACTTGTGTGAACCGGTGAACAAGCCAATGTGCAAACCATCCGACCAGAAAGGCAGCAAACAGGACAATTGCAGTGGCAATGATGAACTCTGATCTACTCATTGCTTTCTCCTTCTGGGGTTTCCGACGTTTTACCCTGTGTGGATTCAAGAAGATGGAACTCAATCCGACGGTTCGCCTCGCGCCCTTCTTCAGCGTCGTTATCTGCGATCGGTTGGGCTTCACCGTAGCCTTTGGCGACAATGCTGGAAACCAGAATACGGCGGTTCATAAGTTCTTCGATGACCGCTTCGGCGCGGGATTGGGACAGCGTCAGGTTCATCGATTCACGACCCTGACTATCTGTGTGTCCTTGGATTTCCAGATTTAGCGGACCGCATTTCAGCAAGATTTCTGCGATCCGGTCCATTGTCGGTTGGGCTTCTTGGGTGATGGTGGCCGAGCTTGGTTCGAACTTGATCTGAATTTCCGAAGCTGCGGTGCGAATATCAGCCAGACATTCTTCGGGCGTTGGAATGAAGGTGCTTGGGTCAAGCATCGCGACATAAGTTACATCCAGATCGAATTGCTGACCTTGCCCCAACTGGTCCGAAAGCATCCGTGAAATTTCAAACCGCGCGTCTTTGTTTCCGGTCCGACCCTTTAGCAATATGTTATCAGGCTCAACGACGACCGACCCACTGTCCAACTGTGCAAGAGCTTCCAGCGCGATCATCGTTCGTACTGGCCAACCGGTGGGCAAATTGGGGTCAATCCTTGCCGCCATATAGGTATTACCACCTGCGAAATGGGCGTTGGCAAAGCTTTCGACCGATGCGCGTGCTAGGCTGTCCGGCAATCTTCCACGTAGCTGGACCTGGCCTTCTGGGCTTAGCGTCGCGACAAATTCGGGTGGGCCAAGGTCTTGGGCCTCTTCTATCTTCAGCAATTTGGCATGTAGCGAAAACAGCTCTGGAAGGCTGTTTTCCAATTCACCGACCACATTGTCGAAAACTTCCTGCGATGTGCGTTCCGAAGCGATCAGATCGATATCGACATCTGACATCGTTAGAACACCCAAGCCGATTTCATCAAGCGCTGCGATTGCCTGAACGGCGGCTTCGCCCCAACTGGCTGTGGGAACCCCAAGCCCGATAGTGCAGTTAAAGTCGCCTTTATACCCAGCCGCGATTGCCGCATCGCGGATCATGCGCAGTGCTGGTTCATCATCAGCTGAACATGCGTCGAACTGAGCGCCCGCGCTCCCTTTTACAAAGCGAAGCGTAAAGGGTGTGATCACCGGACGGGGGGCGGATATCTTCAGTTCAACCTGAATCCCCGACGGAAGGAATTGAAAGATCTTATCCTCGGCCGCTTGTTTTTCCTGCGCGCTGTCGGCGACGGCTGAGATCTCAATATACTCAGCAGTCATCGAAATTTTGGAACGCGGTAGTAGCCCAGCTGTTTGAACAACAAACTCGGTCGCCTTGGTCCAACCGTCAGGCGACGCGAAATCCGAGCTTTCCAACAGGTCCGCTACATTCGAACCACCTGCAGCATCTGAAAAAGCCGAGATCAGCGCGTTGCGATCCTGTTCGGACGGGATCAATCCGATAAGAGAAATGCCGCTGTCGTTGCGAAGGATTTCAATGGAGAACTGTGGTGCCTTCAACGCCTTAGCCTGTTCGACATCCAAACCATCAACAACACGCGCGGCGTCAACAACACCGCCAGCGGTGGATAACGCCTTGAAGCGCATTGCTTCGCTAGGGGTGGTCCCGAACAAAAGAACCTGAAGACCGTCCGCCTGAACTTCGGCCCAATCCAGCGCATTGCCGTCCAAGGCTTCGCGCACACCGATTTCGGTGCTGTCCTCAACCACATTCACGGCGGCAATGGCGCCAAGATAGCTGAGACCTGCGCCGGTCAGCATAATAATCAAAACGAGAATGGCGGCTGGTAGCCTCATTAAGGTGATTTCCCTGAGTGGTTTGTCTTTTCTATGCAGACTTCACGAACGGATCAATCAAATGAACAATGCGACGGCGAAAAACAAGACAGGGATCAGCCCTGCGTCCCGATTTGCGCGGAACAGCGCCAAAAGCCCGTCGGAATCGTCGATGTTTAGCTTCCTTAGCTGCCAAACCATATTCCAACCAAAGGCCCATGGTCCGCCAATAGCTACGGCAAGGCCGAGCGGACTTAAATTTCCAGCAACCAACAGGATCGCGGACAGCATCAAAAGCAGGGTGATGACCAAAAACCGTTTCATCCATTTCGGCGTTTCAGCCCCGAACAACAGGGCTGTCGATTTAACGCCGATCATGACGTCGTCTTCTTTGTCCTGATGGGCATAGATCGTGTCGTAGAACAGCGTCCACGAAAGGCCAGCAAGATAAAGCAGAACGGCTGGCCATCCCAGCGATCCTGAATGCGCCGTCCAAGCTAGCAATGCGCCCCAGTTAAAGGCGATGCCCAAGAATACCTGAGGCCAATAGGTGAAACGCTTGGCAAACGGGTAGATCGCAACCGGAACCAACGAAATAAACCCGAGAAAGATTGCGTTGGCGTTAAACGTCAAAAGGATCATCAAGGCCGTCAGCGATTGCAGGATCATCCAGACTGCCGCCTGTTTCGCTGATACCTGACCCGAAGGAATTGGCCGCGACCGCGTCCGTTCGACCTGCGCGTCAAAATTGCGGTCGGTGATGTCGTTCCATGTGCAGCCCGCACCACGCATCAGCCACGCACCGGCACCACATCCGATAAATATCCATGCGCCGTCCCAACCAAACCGACCTTGCGATAGCGCCGATAGAAACAACCCCCACCAGCAAGGCAACAGCAATAGCCACGTACCAATCGGGCGATCCGCTCGGCTGAGCCTCAGATAGGGTCGTGTCCACTCGGGGGCCTGATGATCCACCCAATTTCCGCGCACTGCGTCGGAAACTTGGCCCTCAGGCTCTGGCGTGTTGCCCGTGTCGGTCATATGTTGCCCTCATGGAAGCAGCGAAAATCAGGCTCTATGTAGATCACCCACTGGGTCAGGGGCAATCGGTTCCTCTGGACCGCGACCAAGCGCACTATCTGTTTGGTGTAATGCGTCAGAAAACAGGGGGTCTGGTGGCCCTGTTCAATGGCGTTGACGGCGAATGGACGTCCGAGATCACTCTAGCGGGCAAGAAGTCCGGTGAACTGATCTGCCGCGAACAAACCAAGCCGCTGCAGATGCCCCCCGACCTTTGGCTGATCTTCGCCCCGATCAAAAAGGCCCGCACCGATTTCATCGTCGAAAAGGCGGCTGAAATGGGGGCTGCGCGGATTATGCCTGTCGCCACCGATTTTACCAACTCCGAGCGCATTCGTAAGGATCGCCTGCAAGCTCACGCAGTCGAAGCAGCCGAGCAATGCGGCGGCACTTATGTGCCCGAGGTCACGGATATCGAAAAGTTGTCCAAACTGCTCGACAACTGGCCCGAGGGGCGGCAATTGATGTTTTGCGACGAGGCAGAAGTGGGGGAAGGCTTGTCGTTGTTCACTAAGGGCAGCGACGGACCGCGGGCGGAAGCGAAGCGCCCGCCCATGGGGGCGGTCGGGCGCTGCCCGGCCTATCGTCCGGGCGAAACACAAGACGGAAGCTGGGCCATCCTCATCGGCCCCGAAGGCGGGTTCTCCGACGCCGAACGCCAACGCCTTCACGTCCTGCCGTTCACCCACCCTGTCAGCCTAGGCCCCCGCATCCTACGCGCGGACACTGCCGCCGTCGCCGCACTGACCGTCTGGCAACAAGCCCTCGGGGATTGGTGATATGTGGGCCACCGAAGCTGATTTGCCTGAGGTTAAAGCCTTTCTGAACGCCCACGTCGTTCAGTCCATGTTCCCGCTAGCCAACCTCAAAACGCACGGCCTGAACGGAGACCACCCCCGAGCTCCCAGCTTCTGGCTGACAAGACAAAATGGCGAAATCACCGGCGTGCTGACCGTCACCCGCGAAGGCATGTTGATGCCCCAATGCCCGACCAAAAAATGGCAAGGTGTCGCGGAAACCCTGAAGAACCGAGACGTCATTGGCATCATCGGCCCCGCTGACCAAGCCCGCTCACTACAAAAAGCGCTGGGCCTTACAACAGCGCCCACGATGCTTGACCACGACGAACCTCAATACGAACTGGCGCTCGATGACCTCGTCATTCCCGTTGGTGCTGGCGACATAGTCCCTCTCGCTGACGCAGACCGTGATGAAATGATCGGTTGGCGTACCGCTTACGATATCGAGGCGCTCAACACCTGCGAAGATGAAGCTGGCCCAATAGCGACTGAAAATTACGAAAGCTACATCGCCAATCAATCCCACGTCACCCTGATGGAAGGCGACACAGCACTTTGCACCACCGGCTTCAACGCCCGCCTTCCCGATATCGTCCAGATCGGAGGCGTCTACACACCGCCGGACAAGCGCTGCCAAGGCCACGCCCGCCGCGCAGTCGCGCTCCACCTAAACCAAGCAAAACAACAAGGCGTCACCCGCGCCACGCTTTTTCCGCTGGTGAAAACGCGTCAAAGGCTTATCAAGCGATTGGTTTCACCTATATCGGACAGTGGACCCTCTGCCTGTTTGACGGAAAGCAACGCCTAAATGTCTGATTTCCTCCGCCCCGAAGCGCGGCAATCGCTGAACCGCTACCGCGACCTGGTCATCGCGGGCGTCGTTGGGGCAGTTGGTTTCTATTGGGCGCTGACGACATTTGGTCTGATGGTCTGGGTCGGGTGGTTTCTGGTGATTATCGCGCTCGCCTTTGCCGCGTCAGGAATCCAGCGACTTAGGTTCAATACAGACAATGGCGGCCTCGGGATTGTCACTGTCAAAGAAGGTCAGGTCACTTACCTTGCGCCGTTTGATGGCGGCATGGTTGCTATGTCCGAACTAAGCGCCCTGATCCTGGATTATGGTCAGGACCCACCGCGCTGGGTGCTTCGCCAACTTGGGCACCAAGAAGTGCAAATTCCACTTGATGCTGAAGGCACCGATAATCTGTTTGACGTGTTCGCATCATTACCCGGTCTGCAAACTGGCGAAATGCTTGCCGCACTGGAAAAAAACGACGGACACCCGATCGTGATCTGGCAACGCCCAAAACCGACAGAAAACGTCCCAAGGCTGCATTGACACTGGTTTGAATTCACCGCACGAGTGAATTTCAAATACAAGATGCAGGAGCAGTCCATGTCCATCCCTCAAAGCGGCGGCGGTCCGATTGAGCGCCACGAGCAAATGGCGGAATATTTGTCTGATGGTTGTAAGCCAAAAGACGAATGGCGCATTGGCACCGAGCATGAGAAGTTCGGCTATAGCAAAGACACCCACAAGCCGCTTCCCTATGAGGGCGAAAAGTCCATTCTGGCGATGTTGGAAGGTCTGCGTGACCGTCACGGCTGGGATCCTCTGACCGAAGGTGGCAAGCTGATTGGCCTGACCAAGGACGGGGCGAATGTGTCGCTTGAACCGGGTGGCCAGCTTGAACTGTCCGGTGCTCCGCTTGAGACGATTCACCAGACCTGTGACGAGGTGAACATCCACCTGCGTGACGTGAAACACATCGCAGACGAGATTGGCGTTGGCTTCATTGGTCTCGGTGCCGCTCCGATCTGGAAGCACGAAGAAATGCCGGTGATGCCCAAAGGGCGTTACAAGCTGATGACTGATTATATGGATCGCGTCGGCACCATGGGCAAAACCATGATGTACCGGACCTGCACCGTGCAGGTGAACCTCGATTTCGCGTCTGAGGCCGACATGGTTCAAAAGCTACGCGTGGCCTTGGCGTTGCAGCCAGTTGCGACCGCATTGTTCGCGAACTCCCCGTTCCTTGAAGGCAAGCCAAACGGCCACAAATCATGGCGTTCCCGCGTGTGGCGTGATCTGGATGCGGACCGCACAGGTACGCTGCCGTTCGTCTTCGAAGATGGCTTCGGTTTTGAAGCGTGGGTGGAATACGCTCTCGATGTGCCAATGTATTTCGTCTACCGCGACGGCGTTTATGTGAACGCACTGGGCCAATCGTTCCGCGATTTCCTTAAGGGGGAACTACCCGCGCTCCCCGGTGAAAAGCCGACCCTGTCCGACTGGGCCGACCACCTGACTACAATTTTCCCCGAAGCGCGGATTAAGAAGTTCATCGAAATGCGGGGTGCCGACGGCGGTCCGTGGCGTCGCCTGTGTGCGTTGCCCGCGTTCTGGGTTGGGTTGACCTATGATCAAGGCGCGCTGGATGCAGCGACCGATCTGATCAAGGGTTGGGATAGCGAGACCCACGAAGCCTTACGCGTTGCAGCGTCAGAAGGCGGTCTGCAGGCCGAGGCTGCTGGCATCAAAATGCACGACCTAGCCCGCGAAGTCGTGGACATCGCCGAAGCCGGCCTAAAAGCCCGTGCCAAACCGGGTGCGGGCGGCATGGTGCCGGATGAAACCCATTTCCTGAATGCCCTGAAAGAGAGCTTGGACACAGGCAAAGTCCCAGCGGACGAGCTGTTGGATTGCTATAACGGCGAATGGGGCGGGGACCTGAACAAAATCTACGGGGCGTTTAGTTATTAAGAGTAGCTAAGGGGGCTCTGCCCCCTCTGCCTGCGGCATTCACCCCTGCGGTAATTGTGGCAAGATAAAACAACCGCTACTTCTTCCCGATCTTTGGCTCCTCACCTTTCAGCAATCGCCCGATATTCGCGTGATGCTTTGCAATGACGATCACCGACATCACCGCGACAAGGATCGCGCCGTGAATGTGGTAGAAGTAGAAGGTGAATACTGGTGCCAGGGCTGCAGCGCCGATGGCTGATAGTGACGAAATACGGAAGATCGCGGCGAATACCAGCCACGTTGCACAGGCTGCTAGTCCTGCGGGGAAGCTAAGCGCGAGCAGAGTTCCAAGGAACGTCGCCATGCCCTTGCCTCCCTTAAATCTAAGGAAAATCGGGTACAGGTGGCCGATCACCGCAAAGAGTCCCGCAAAACCGGCTGCGCCTTCTCCGAAAACCGCACGGGCGATTAGTACGACAGCCGCACCTTTGCCTGCATCAAGCACCAACGTTAGAAATGCTGCTGGCTTGTTTCCTGTCCGAAGAACGTTAGTCGCGCCGATATTGCCAGATCCGATGTCGCGAATATCGCCCAGCCCGAACAGTTTGGCCATGACAAGACCGAACGGTACAGACCCGAGGATATAGGCCAAAAGAGCTGCGATGAGCATTCCGTAGGACATAGGATTTCCTTTGTCAGAAGACGATAACTTCGCGCGACACTACTGTAGTGTGAAAGTGTGGCCAAGAGCCTACTCTGGACAGAGTTGTTTTTCGTTCCTAGGCTGATCTCGGTTTTTCGAAAGTAGACCTTATTCGTAAACGCGTTTGCCACTGACCCAAGTACCCAGAATTTTGCCCTGCATTCGGGCCCCGTCAAATGGGGTGTTTTTGGATTTCGAATTCATCACGGTACGGTCAAGAACGAAGGGCGTGTCTGGGTCGAACAGGACCAGATCGGCGGGCGAGCCCGCAGTCAGTCGGCCGCCGTCTTGGCCAAATCTTTTTGCAGGATTCAGAGACATGGCGCGGAATAGTTGGGGCAATGTCAGCTGTTCGTTGTGATAAAGACGCAGCGCCGCTGGAAGCAGCGTTTCTAGACCCACGGCCCCTGAAGCGGCTTCTTCGAATGGCAGACGCTTGCTTTCTTCGTCTTGGGGCGTGTGCATCGAACAGATGATGTCGATCAGCCCATCCGCAACCGCTTGGATCACCGCCAGTCGGTCATCTTCGGATCGAAGTGGCGGTTTCACTTTGAAAAAGGTCCGATAGTCGGCGACGTCCAATTCGTTCAGCGTCAGGTGGTGGATGGAAATACCGGCAGAGACATCATGGCCGTTGTTCTTGGCGCGCTCTAGCGCGGGAAGTGCTCGGGCTGTTGTGATTTGGTCAGCGTGGTACTTTACGCCGGTCATTTCGACCAAAGCGATATCACGATCCAAGCCCATACGCTCGGCCATAGGGCTTACCGTTGGCAGTCCCTTTAGGGCGGCGAACTTGCCGCTGGTTGCGGCTGCTCCGGCTGATAGCCCCGGTTCCTGTGGGTGGGCGACGATAATGGCATCTAGGCTTCTCGCGTAGGTCATCGCGCGGGTCAGGACTTTTGTGTTGGTCGTGACGGTGTCACCGTCAGTAAAGGCTACCGCGCCCGCATCTATCAAGAACCCCAGTTCCGTCATCTCGCGGCCTTCTCGCCCTTTGGTCAGCGCGGCCATGGTGCGCACATGAACGGGCGCATCTTCGCCTGCGCGGCGGGTGACGAATTCCAGCGTTTCAGGGGTGTCGATAGCGGGTAGCGTGTCTGGGCGCGTGACGATGGTGGTCACACCGCCGGCTGCAGCAGCCAATCCGGCTGACCGGAAGCTTTCCTTGTGGCGTTCACCCGGTTCGCAGATTTTGACACCGATATCGACAATACCAGGGGCAAGAGCCTTGCATCCACAATCGACAACCTCAGCATCCGAGACCAGTTCACCCGCGCCCAGAACCGCTTTGATCGTGCTGCCTTCAACCAGTAGGGTGCCGATGGAGTCGGTCTGGGCCTCTGGATCAATCAGGCGGGCGTTGGTGAAAAGCGTCTTCATGTGGTTGCCTTTTCTATGCTCGTGTCGCCGCAGCCAAAATAGCTGCTTTGGTTGCACTTCGATCCGATTGATATTTCAGCAGATATTTGTCGCCGGTCTTTGTGATCACCTGAACAGCACTTGCCAAAGTGCGAACGTCCTTAACTTGGCCAAGATCCACAGCGCGGGTCTGAGGACCAAGCAGGCGCATATTGGTCAGACCCCAACGCACGCCTAGCTCGTCCGAAGCAACATAAAAGCCACGAACGCCAATCGCCGCGAGACCGCCAATCGCTCCTGTCCAGACGTGTGGGTTTCCAATCACCCACAGGACAACCATCCTCACCGCCATAGCAATCGCCGCCATCCACGTATGATCGCGGATGTACGCGCCGCGGTCAGCCTGAAAGCTTTGCTCAAGCTTTTCGCCGGTCAGCAATTCGCTGGATGGGGTAAGGCGGTAGCTGTCTTCCATGATCAAGCAACCCCCTGTTCGCGGTCGGCCCGTTGGTTCCGTGCCAGCAGGTCCATAGCGGCCATGCGGACCGCGACGCCCATTTCGACCTGTTCTTGGATGACCGAGCGGGTGACGTCGTCGGCAATGTCTCCGTCGATTTCAACGCCTCGGTTCATGGGGCCGGGGTGCATGACGATCGCGTCGTCCTTGGCGTTGTCCAGCTTTTCGGCGTCCAGACCATAGCGGTGATAATATTCGCGTTCAGAAGGAATAAAACCGCCGTCCATGCGTTCGCGTTGCAGCCGAAGCATCATGACAACATCGACGTCTTTGAGACCTTCGTTCATGTCGTCGTAAACCTCACAGCCGAATTCGCTAAATTGGCTTGGAACCAGCGTCGGGGGACCGATCAGGCGGATGCGGTTTTCCATCTTGCCAAGCAGGATGATATTGGACCGCGCCACACGGCTATGGGCGATGTCGCCACAGATCGCGACGTTTAGACGATGCAGGCGGCCCTTGCGGCGGCGAATGGTCAGCGCGTCAAGCAGCGCTTGGGTCGGATGTTCATGACGGCCGTCGCCAGCGTTTAGCACGGCGCAGTTGACCTTTTGCGCCAGCAGATCGACCGCGCCGGAATGGGGGTGGCGCACGACCAGAAGGTCTGGATGCATGGCGTTCAGTGTCAGGGCCGTATCGACAAGCGTCTCGCCCTTTTTGATGGAACTGGCTTGCATCGCCATGTTCATCACATCTGCACCCAGACGTTTTCCAGCGAGTTCAAAGCTGGCTTGCGTGCGGGTGGAGTTTTCAAAGAACATGTTGATCTGGGTGAGACCTGTCAGCGCGTCTGAATGTTTGACGCTTTGGCGGTTCAGGTCGACATATTTGTCAGCCAAATCCAGAATCGCAGTAATTTCGGTAGGGTGGAGGGGTTCGATACCCAAGAGGTGTTTTTGCCGGAATGTCATGGCGTCTCCTCGGATTTCTAACGCTTATATGGAGAGGTTGCGTTTGGGGCAAGCTTAGGATGCCTCTGGCGGGGATATTTAAGACAGAAAAAGCAGCGGTCACTTTGGCTTTCACACCGGCGGGAAGCGGGATAGCTTGGCAGACATGGAATCGGCGGAAAAATATTGGACGGCCCGTGCCTTGCTGGAATGGCAGGTTGAAATGGGCGTATCTGATGCGATTGCGGAAGCGCCGATTGACCGATACGCGTTGCAGGCCAAGCCCGTCGTTCCGAAAAAGGCAGAAAAAACCGCGCCTGTTGTTGCCGTCAAGCAAGAGGTTGATCCGGTAGAGGTCGCGCGGGGAATGGCTTCGAAAACAGACTCGTTAGAGGCGTTGAAAGCCGCGATTGCCGGATTTGATCACTGTGACTTGAAGCGTGGCGCGAATAATCTGGTGTTTGCAGATGGATCGCCCACTGCCCGTGTGATGGTAATCGGTGAAGCACCCGGGCGGGACGAGGATATCCAAGGTCTACCCTTTGTCGGGCGCGCCGGTCAGCTATTGGATAAAATGTTTGCCGCTATCGGCATGGCGCGGTCTGCCGAAGGTTTGGCGGGTGTGTACACCACGAACGTATTGCCATGGCGGCCACCGCAAAACCGCGATCCAAAGCCCGAAGAAATTGCGATGATGCGCCCCTTTGTTGAGCGGCATATCGAGTTGGTTCAGCCTGAGTTGATTGTTCTGATGGGGAATATTGCCTGTCAGGCGATGCTGAGTAAGCGCGGGATCACGCGGCTACGGGGTAACTGGCAGGGCGTTGCCAAAGTTCCAACGCTGCCGATGTTCCACCCCGCTTTTTTGCTGCGCAATCCACATGCGAAACGTGAGGCTTGGGCGGATTTGTTGGCGCTTCAGGCGCGGTTAAAGGAGTTGGCCTGAAATGGCGCGATATGATGAAACCAAACCGTTTGTTCCGGTTCGAATTGCAGTTCTGACCGTGTCGGATAGCCGAAGCATTGAACAGGACCGCTCGGGTCAGGTTTTGGTCGACCGGATTGAAGCGGCGGGGCATCAGGTTGCTCATCGCCATATCCTGCCCGATGAGCGTGTCGAAATTGCTGATCAACTTCGCGAATGGTGCGCTGATAAGGATGTAGATGTAATCATCTCAACCGGTGGCACGGGCCTAACTGGGCGTGATGTATCCGTCGAAGCACATCGCGACGTCTATGAAAAAGAAATCGAGGCGTTCTCGACCGTTTTCACAATTGTCAGCATGAAGAAGATCGGCACCTCTGCCGTTCAAAGCCGTGCGACGGGTGGTGTGGCCCAAGGCACCTATTTGTTTGCCCTTCCAGGAAGCCCGGGTGCCTGCAAAGACGCGTGGGATGAAATCCTGATCCATCAGTTGAACTTCCAACATCTGCCCTGCAATTTTGTTGAGATTTTTCCACGTTTGGAAGAACGACTGCGACGGAAATAATCCGGCGGCACGTATGATAAGTAGATTGTGTGTGCTCTGGTGTCCGCTGGCGCCCAAGGTACGTTGTTGAAAAGGAACCTTTATGAAGTTTCTACGCCAGAGCCTGACCGGTCTCTTTTTGCTGTCTTTGACGCTTGGCATCCTAGCAGTTGCCGGAAATCTGGTGTTCAGCGCTGCCAAGAATGTTCAGTCACAACAAGGCATGCGTCCGTCTGCGCGTGAGCGTGTGTTTTCCGTAAACGTCGTGACCGCTAATGCGGAAACGATTGCGCCAACCCTGACCGCATTCGGCGAGGTGGCGAGCACCCGAACGTTGGAAATTCGCGCGACATCGGGTGGACAGTTGGTATACCTCGCGCCAGAGTTCCGTGACGGCGGGCAGGTTTCCAAAGGTCAGTTGTTAGCGCGGGTGGATCAGATTGACGCTTTGGCGCAACTGGATCGGGTCAAGGCGGATATTCTGGATGCCGAGGCCGAAGTCAGGGACGCTAATCGCGCGTTTGAGATTTCCACCGACGATTTGCAGGCCGCTCAGGAACAGTCCCAGCTTCGCGACAAAGCGCTGGTTCGTCAGCAAGACCTAAGAGAGCGCGGTGTTGGCACAGAAGCCGCCGTTGAGCAGGCCGAGCTTTCGGCGTCTTCCGCACGCGCTGCGGTTCTTGGCAAACGGCAGTCTCTTGCGAATGCAGCTGCGCGTGTTGATCAGGCACAAACGCGGATGGCGCGTCAGCAGATATCGTTGGCGGATGCCAATAGGGCCTTGGCCGAGACTGAAATCTTTGCTGGTTTTACGGGCACGCTGAGTGGGGTGAATGCCATCGAAGGCGGATTGGTGTCGCCTAACGAAAAACTGGCAGAGTTGATTGATCGAAACAGTCTAGAAGTATCGTTCCGCATTTCGACTGCGCAATATGCACGGTTGCTTGATCAGGGTGGTCAGCTTCAAACCGCTCCGGTTGAGGTTAGTCTGGATGTTGGTGGTGTCGAATTGGTCAGTCTAGGGCTGATCGACCGCGAAAGTGCTGCCGTGGGCGAAGGCCAAACGGGTCGATTGGTCTATGCGCGGCTGGATAACCCGTTGGGGCTAAAGCCCGGTGATTTTGTGACCGTTAACATTCAGGAACCACCCGTTGAGGGCGTCGTTCGGTTGCCCGCTGCTGCCTATGGAAGCGACGGGGCGGTGCTGATCGTCACGGATGAAGACCGCCTTGTATCGGTTGATGTTGAGCTTGTCCGCCGTCAGGGGGACGATGTGTTGGTCAAAGCGGACGCGCTTGAAGGAACGCGGGTCGTTGCCGAGAGATCACCGTTGCTTGGTGCAGGGATCGGGGTTCGCGTTCTTGATCAGGTCGAAGTTGAAGCCATCGCCAAAAGCGCTGAACGCCAGCAACCCGCCGCGCCCGAACAAGGGCAGGGCCGTCCGGTCAACGAAGATGGAGAGCTGATCGAGATCAGCGATGAACGACGGCAAAAGCTGATTGATGCGGTGAATTCAAACGGCAGGATGCCTCAGAACGCGAAGGATCGCATTCTGGGTCTTCTTGAACAGCCCGAGGTGCCAAAAGACTTGGTCGAGCGTCTGGAAAGCCGGATGGGGAACTAGGGCGTGGCACGGAAATACAACGATAACAAAGGTATCCTTGCGTACTTCACGCGGCATGGAACGATTGCGAATTTGCTGCTGGTTATTCTGGTTGCGGCCGGTCTTACGACGCTGCCCAAGATGCGTTCGCAGTTCTTCCCGGATATAGTTTTAGACACGATTACAGTGACCATCGGGTGGGATGGCGCCGGTGCCGAAGATGTGGACGCAGCCATCGTTCAGCTTATCGAACCCGCAATGCTGGCTGTCGAAGGCGTGTCGTCTTCGTCGTCAACGTCTCGGGAAGGGCGGGCGACGATCCGGTTAGAGTTCGAGCCAAACTGGGACATGGGCCGTGCAGCCGACGATGTTCAGGACGCGGTTGATAGCATTGGAAACCTGCCGAGTGACTCGGATGATCCGTCGGTCAGGCGCGGAAGTTGGAGAGATCCGGTAACCGACGTTGTCATTACCGGCCCTGTCGCGGTTGAACAATTGGCACAGCTTGCCGACGAAATGGTGGTGAAGCTGTTTGCCAAAGGCGTGACGCGAACAACGGTGCGGGGCGTCGTTGCGCCCAGAACGGTTGTTGAAGTGACCTCGGCCAACTTGATCCGCTTTGATATAACGCTGTCCCAAATCGCCAACGCCATCGCCGAAGAAGTCGATGCAGACCCCGCAGGGGACGTGACCGGCGCAAATGCACGCGTGCGGACAGGTGTAGAAAAGCGCAGCGCTGATCAGATTGAATCGGTCGTGCTGCGGCTTGAACCTGATGGATCGAAACTGACGGTCGGGGATGTTGCCGATGTCCTGACCGAAGGCATTGATCGAAACGTTAGCTACTACGTCGGCGATAACTCGGCTGTTTTCATCAACGTTCAGCGATCATCCGCAGGCGATGCCATCGCCATTCAGGAACAGGTTGAAGAGCTTGCCGCAGAAATGCAGGGCCTGCTTCCCGAAGGCGGAAAGATTGAGCTGATCAACACGAGCGCCGAGGCTATTTCAGCCCGTCTTAAAATCCTGATGGATAACGGGTTGGTCGGGCTGGGGCTGGTATTGCTGCTCTTGTTTCTGTTCCTGAATGCACGCATCGCATTTTGGGTGGCCGCGGGTATTCCGGTTGCGATGTTGGCGACGGTTTCACTGATGTACTTCGCAGGGCTGACCTTCAACGTGATCTCGATTTTCGCACTGATCATCACGCTTGGCATCGTGGTGGACGACGCAATCGTCGTTGGCGAACACGCAGATTTCAGAGCACGCCGATTGGGCGAACACCCCGTGCAAGCGGCTGAGCGCGCCGCCAAACGCATGGCTTTACCGGTGTTTTCCGCGACCCTGACCACGGTTATTGCCTTCTTTGCCTTGGTCGTCGTAGGTGGCCGCTTCGGAGACCTGATCAGCGCTATTCCGTTCACGGTCATCGCCGTTCTCACCGCGTCACTGATCGAATGCTTCCTTATTTTGCCGAACCATATGTCTCATGCGCTGGCGCATACCGCGAAAGAGCATTGGTACGATTTGCCTTCGCGCGTTGTGAACCGCGGCTTTAGATGGTTCCGCGATGTGATATTCCGACGATTCATGGCGATGGTTATCTTCTTCCGCTACCCCGTCATGGCCTGTGTGGTCTTGCTTTTGGCGCTTCAGGTATCGGGCATCATGACCGGCAAGGTGCAATGGCGTTTCTTCAACGCGCCTGAGCAAGGATCCGTGACAGGCAATTTCGCGATGGTTAACGGCGCAACACGTGAAGATACGATTGCCATGATGCAGGAAATGCAGCGCGCGGTGGACGAAGTCGGAGCGCGTCTTGAAGCAGAACATGGGTTGAATCCGGTCAATTATGTGGTTGCCCAAATCGGCGAAAACGCAGGGCGTGGTTTGGCGGGTGCGGGCGAAAAAGAAGGTGATTTGCTAGGTGCGATCACGATCGAACTGATTGACCCCGATTTGCGACCGTTCACAAGTTTCACCTTTGTGACCCAGCTTCAGGAAGAAGTAGAGCAAGTGCCACGTACTGAGACCCTGACATTTCGGGGTGGGCGCGCAGGGCCGGGTGGCGATGCGCTTGATATCCAGTTGATGGGCGTCGATGCCGATGTCCTGAAGGCGGCATCAAATGCTCTTCAGGAAGCACTGCTGCAGTATCCAGAGGTCACGTCGGTCGAAGACAACCTGGCCTATGACAAAGACGAACTGGTGCTGGAACTGACACCTCAGGGTCAGGCATTGGGCTTTACGATTGATGCCTTAGGTCAGGCCCTTCGCCAACGTCTTGGCGGGATAGAGGCGGCGACCTATCCGGTGGACGGACGAAGCGCGTCGATATCTGTTGAACTGCCCGAAGACGAACTAACCGCCGATTTCCTTGACCGAACGCATATGCGTAAACCACAGGGTGGGTACGTGCCTCTGGCTGATATCGTAACAGTGACATCGTGTACCGGCTTTTCGACAGTGCTTCGCGAAAACGGCGTTCGGCTGATTTCGGTTACGGGCGACATCGACGAAGAAAACGCCGAGATCGCGAATGAAATCACCGAGGCACTGGAAACCACGATCCTTCCAGAGATCGCACAAAATTATCAAATTGACTGGCAGTTGTCCGGATTGGCCGAACAAGAACGTAGTTTCCTGAACGATGCGATCACCGGCTTGGTATTGTGTTTGCTTGGCATCTATCTTGTTCTAGCTTGGGTTTTCGCTAGCTGGACCCGCCCACTTGTTGTCATGTCGGTGATCCCTTTTGGCCTAATCGGTGCGATCTATGGCCATGGCGCCATGGGCGTGGCGTTGTCGATGTTTTCGGTCGTCGGGTTGTTGGGGATGACGGGGATCATCATCAACGATTCAATCGTTTTGGTGACGACCATTGATGAATACGCCGAAGATCGCGGGCTTATCCCGTCGATTATTGATGGTGCCTCAGATCGACTTCGGCCCGTTTTGTTGACTACTTTGACAACGATCCTTGGCTTGGCACCACTGCTATTCGAACAATCCGCACAGGCAGAATTCCTTAAACCGACCGTCATAACACTGGTCTTCGGGCTTGGGTTTGGCATGTTTCTGGTGCTGCTTGTGGTTCCGTCTCTGATCGCCATTCAACGGGATATCAAAACCGAATTCGTCGCTTTTAGGCGGATGATGGCGACCGGTTCACGCGCACGGATGCCCAAAATGTTGGTTCAGATAGCAGCGCTTTTGATGCTGGGCTGGGGGCTTGTGACGGTTGGCAGCGTGATAGCAGGCGGTGCAATGCCCGATACTATGGTGTCGATGCTTCCCCAGTTGGAAAGGGTCACCAGCGTGCCAACGGCCTTTGCGCTATTTGCTGCTGGTACATTCGTTTTGACTATTATCGCGTGGCTGTTCGGAGAACTGATATTCAGACCTAAGAAAAAGGCGCGTGGCTAGCTAGCTGCCGGTGCATCCCTGAATATCGACAGCGTAGTTTTCGCCCAACACCGTTATCCTTATATCCGCGCGTTGAAGCGACAAGACGCTACCATCAATCGACATTAGAGAGCTTTCTGCAGTCAAAGTGTCCCCTTCGCGCGATGTTTCGGTTTCCGAGAACCAATGGTTCGGATCCGAGCTTTCGATGACGACGAATTCGCTGTCGCCCGCTGCGGGCAAATCGACAATGGTGCGAATAACCATTCTGCTTCCATCGGGGGTCAGCTTGCAGATGGCGCTATCGACGTTTGCTTCGGTCCGTGAGTAGGGAACTGACGCCATTGCCGCGCGAATGGCTGGGCTTTTCTTTTTCGCCTTGGCCGAAAGCGTCGCGTTGATATCAAGTGAAACGGGCAAGCACACCTCTTTGCAGACGCCGATATCAATCACGCCTTCCAGCTGGATATCACGGCTGCTGTTTTGTGGTTCAATCTCGAAGGGCAGAATAACCGAATCCTTGTACCCAATCGACCAAAGCCCCGACTGGTCAAAAACTTCCGGTGTTGGCCAGCTCACACTGAAGTTGACGAAATTTTGAGAGCCTAGAAAATCGAAGAACGGTGGAATCCCGCCTTCACCGGGTGCGCGCCAATAGGTCTTCCAGCCTTCGTCCAGCTCCAGTTTGATCGCCGCTACGTGCGTTCCGTCCGCCTGACGCCAACCTTCAAGCACAGTTAAATGCACCGGATTATCCATACCATACGACCCAACCGGCAACGCGGTAGCGACTGCAGCCAAGGCTAATTTGAGCGTACGATTGAACAAACGGTTTTCTCCTTTCCCACGTAGATGGCAATTCCTGCGACAAAGCGCGAGGGCGAATTTCAGCCGTTCATCGGATTGTGATCTTGAAGTTACCAATGGTGTAGATAGGTTTGACCTATGCCGATCCTAAACGAAATCACCGACCTAACCGGAAAATTGCTTATCGCAATGCCAGATATGGGCGATTCCAGATTTGAAAAATCTGTAATCCTCGTGTGCTCACATTCATCCGAAGGGGCGATGGGTTTAATCGTCAACAAATCCGCGGGCGAGATTAAATTCGCCGAACTTCTGGAACAATTGAAGGTCGAAACCACCGGAGACGTGCAGGACACGCCTGTCCATTTCGGTGGTCCCGTTGAAACAGGACGTGGCTTTGTTTTACACTCGGATGATTTCACCGGTGACGAAAGCAGCATGGATGTGCCCGGCGGTTACAAAGTCACCGCGACCTTGGGCATTCTCGAAGCTTTAGCCAAAGGCGACGGACCCGAGCTATCCTTGATGGCTTTGGGTTACGCCGGCTGGGGGCCTGGTCAGTTAGAAGGCGAGCTGCAAATGAATGGATGGTTGGCGACCGAGTCCGACGACAACATCGTATTTTCGCACGACAACGAAGGAAAATGGGATGCTGCCCTAAAGACGATGGGCATCAGCGCCCTGCATCTGTCCGGTTCAGGCGGTCGTGCTTAACGCGGCGCCGCTGCGCGGTTAAGCCTGTCGTTTATCGCCGCCCCAATCCCGTGGGTCGGGATAGGTGACACTGCTATTTTGTCTCCTGCCATTTCATCCAGCGCATGCAGGTGATGGAACAGGTTAGCCGCAGCCTCGATCAGGTCACCGGACGCCGACAAGTTCAGATCACAATCGACATGTCCGAACCCAAGCCTAAGCTCTCCGTCTGCCCAGTCGGTTGCATTCAGTCGAACACTGGCACCCGGTGCATAGTGTGACGTCATCTGACCCGGCGCCAAAAGCGTATCGGGTGAGGTATCGACGCTCAGCGACATGCCAAGCGCGGCTTCGATAGCCTCGACCGGAACGCCACCGGGGCGGAACAGGGTCGGCTGCCCCAGAAGGCCGACGATGGTCGATTCCAGACCGACATCGCAATTGCCTCCGTCGATGACAGCTTCAATTTTGCCGTCCAGACCGGCCAGTACGTGCGCTGCGGTCGTTGGGCTGATTTTGCCGGATGGGTTTGCCGATGGTGCAGCAACAGGCTTGCCAAATTTCGTCAATAATTCATGTGCCAGCGGATGCTCGGGCAGGCGGACAGCAAGGCTCGACAGGCCGGCGGTCACCAGCGGCGAAACCTCGGCCCCCTTTTTGAGCGGTAAAACAAGAGACAAAGGCCCGGGCCAGAATGCCGACGCAAGCTTGTCCGCATCAACCGACCATTCAACGCAGTTCTTGGCCATCTCAACGCTCGCCACGTGGGCGATGAGCGGGTTAAAGGTAGGGCGGCCCTTGGCTTCGAATATCCGCGCAACCGCCTTGTCGTTGGTAGCGTCCGCGCCAAGCCCATAAACCGTTTCGGTCGGAAACGACACAAGACCACCGCCGGTTAGTATCTCGACGG
The DNA here is from genome assembly GCA_964476515.1 of uncultured Rhodobacterales bacterium. GTDB lineage: Bacteria > Pseudomonadota > Alphaproteobacteria > Rhodobacterales > Rhodobacteraceae > JASMHC01. The sequence goes on along the minus strand of CAYZAY010000001.1, from coordinate 24,301 downwards.
CTGTGTCCAAGCCTTGTTCGGTGGCTGGAAGGGATCTCGTATCACGTGGCGACATAATATCAGTGACGTAGGGTTTTCATTGATGCGTTCCGAAGGCTGGCTAGGTTCGCGGCGAATGGCTGGGTGATACCGCCCGCCGCACGAAATGCCAAGCGATCCGCGTCGGAGGACACATGACTTACAGAGCACCCATCAATGATTTCAAATTTATTTTCGAAAACATCATTGGCATGTCTTGCTTGGAAGATACCGAAAAGTTTGCCGAAGCATCCGGTGATCTGACCGACGCGATTTTGACCGAAGCGGGCAAACTAAGCGAACAGGTTTTGGCCCCTCTGCAGCGCAATGGCGATCTACAGGGTGCTTTTCTTGAAAACGGAATTGTCCGTACCTCGCCCGGTTTTGCAGAAGGCTACCGCGCAATTGCCGAAGGTGGTTGGGTCGGTATGGCGGCTGATCCAGAGAACGGTGGCATGGGTTTGCCGATGACCGTCACCACGGCCGTGAACGAAATGATGGGCAGTGCCTGTCTGTCTCTCGAACTGAACCCGCTGATGACCCAAGGCCAAATCGAAGCGCTAGAGCACCACGCCAGCGATGAGCTGAAAGCCATTTACTTGCCGAAAATGATTTCGGGCGAATGGAGCGGCACGATGAACCTGACAGAGCCTCAGGCAGGGTCGGACGTGGGTGCGCTGTCGTCAAAGGCTGAACCGAACGGGGACGGGTCTTATGCAGTGTCGGGGCAGAAAATCTTTATCAGCTGGGGCGACAATGATTTCACCGAAAATGTCTGTCACCTAGTTCTGGCACGTCTGCCTGATGGTGTTCCCGGCACCAAAGGCATCAGCCTGTTTATGGTGCCTAAATACATCCCTGATGAAAACGGCGAACCGAGAGTTGCGAACTCGCTTCGGGTTGTTTCGCTTGAGCACAAAATGGGTCTGCACGGCAGCCCGACCGCAGTCATGGAATTCGATGGTGCTCAAGGGTGGCTTGTTGGCGAACCCCACAAAGGCATGTCCGCGATGTTCACCATGATGAACAACGCGCGTTTGGGCGTGGGGGTTCAGGGGCTTTCGGTTGCTGAAGGGGCATACCAACACGCGCTGAGTTTTGCGCTTGAACGCAAACAGGGCAAGTCACCCGTCGAAGGCGGAAATGGCACGATTGTTGACCACGCTGACGTACGCCGGATGTTGGCAACGATGAAGGCGGATGTCTTTGCATCACGTGCGATCGCGCTAAGCTGTGCGTTGGCCATCGACATGGGCAACGCAACCGGCGATGTGGCTTGGAAAGCCCGCGCGGCGCTGCTTACCCCGATCAACAAGGCGTTTGGAACCGATACAGGCATCCGCGTAGCCGAGATGGGCGTTCAGGTTCACGGCGGCATGGGTTTCATCGAAGAAACCGGTGCAGCGCAATATTCGCGCGATGTGCGCGTAACTGCGATTTACGAAGGCACTAACGGTATTCAGGCGATGGACCTTGTCGGGCGCAAAATGATGGACGGAGGAGACGCCGCGTTTAAGCTGATCGACGAAATCAAAGACGCCACCGCGGAATCTTCGCTGGGCGACCTAGCTTCTGCGGTAGAAAAAGCTGCTGATGAGCTGAAAGAAACGACCCAAGCCATTGTCGCGGCTGGTATGAACGACCGGTTTGCCGGTGCGGTCCCCTATCTGACCGGCTTTGCCCGCGTGCTTGGCGGCTACTTCCACTTGCTTGCCGCTGACCACGAAGGCGGCGAAGGTCCCCGTTCGAAGCTGGCAAAGTTCTACATCAACCGTTTGCTTCCGGAACATGCTGGGCTATTTGAGCATGCGAAACAGGGGGCGTCTGATCTATATGCCTTCAGCATTGATGATCTGGCAGGTTAATGACCACGAACTTTGAACCTATCCGCTACCCGTTCGAAGCCCCTCCGGCAGAAGGCGATGCAATAGAAGTTGCACAAGGCGTATTTTGGATACGCCTTCCATTGCCGATGAAGCTGGATCACGTGAACTGCTACGCGTTGGATGACGGTGACAGTTGGACGATTGTTGATACGGGTTTCAACTCAAAGCGCGCGCGGGCGATTTGGGAGAAGGTTCTAAGCGGACCTCTCAACGGGAAGCCGATTGGGCGTGTTATCATTACGCACCACCACCCTGATCACGTTGGCCTTGCAGGTTGGTTCCAAAAGGAACACGGCGCTGAGTTAGTCGCCACGCGGACGTCGTGGTTGTTCGCCAGAATGCTGACTCTCGACAATCAAGCGCTTCCGACGGATGAAACGCTTGCGCATTGGAAAGCCGCCGGAATGGATGGCGACATCTACGCCAAGCGCGCCTCAGAGCGCCCGTTTAATTTTGCGGATATTGTTTACCCGATGCCGCTTGGCTTTAAGCGGATCAAAGAAGGCGACCAGATCCGCATTGGTGGCCGCGATTGGGATATCCACATCGGTAATGGCCATGCGCCTGAGCATGCAACGTTTTGGAGCAAAGATTGCAGTCTGGTGCTGGCCGGCGATCAGATCCTGCCGTCAATCAGCTCAAACATCGGGGTCTACGCGACCGAACCAGACGCCGACCCCGTGGACGACTGGCTAGAAGCTTGCGAGAGGTTATCGCAATTCGCCCGCGAAGATCATTTAGTTCTGGGCGGTCACAAGCTTCCGTTCACAGGTATGCCAGTTCGGATGCGTCAGCTTATCGACAACCACCACGGCGCATTGGAAAGATTGGTGAAGCATCTGGATGAACCAAAGACCGCCGCCGAATGCTTTATTCCGCTGTTCAAGCGCGAAATCGAAGAAGGTGCCTATGGTTTGGCCTTGTTCGAAAGCCTTGCGCATCTGAACCATCTTTACCAACAGGGCGATATCACGCGAACGCGACGTGACGACGGCGCGTGGTTGTGGCAAACTGTTAGTTGATGACAGAAGAACCGAAAATATCGCAGACAAACGGTGCCGACAAACCTGCTTTGCATGAATGCCACACCGATCCAAAGGTGCAAAAGGCGTCCGAGCAAGCCTTGGCCAAGACCGTCACTGAGCAACCTGTAGAAGTCAAAAGCGCCGCGCGCTGGGCGTATGAGCGGTTGATCCTTTATATCAAGAATTTTGAAGAGCAGCTTGATAACGAACACGAAGTGGCAATGGGCTTTGCAGGGTCTGACGCTGGCGTCTTGCGGATCGAAGGCATGGGATATTTTGATCCCGACATCGTCACATTCTACGGGTCGGATCACGAAGGCAACAAAATGCAGCTCGTACAACATGTGACACAGCTAAATGTGATTCTTCGTGCACTGCCGTTGGTGTCGTTTGACGAAGAACCCACGCGTATCGGATTTCGGTTGGCCGAAGATTTGGACGAAAACACCCCTGCGCGTTAGTGACCTAATGACAGGCCCCTTGGAATCAGTTAACTGAGCCGGTAACAATTGAATACCCTATGAGGATATGATCATGGCTGAACATAAGCATGGCACAATGGATACCGCAGATCAGGAACGCACGTTCGACGGTTTCATCAAATTCTCGATCCGCGTTTCTGTGATCAGCATTGCTGTTCTCGTCTTCTTGGCGATCTTTAACAGCTAAAAACATCGGCGAGGCTTTTATGAAACGTCTCGCCTTTCTGCTTTTGATTATTGCCGGCTTGGCCGGATGCAGCGCAGAGCCTATTTGGGCTCCTGATGATGCTTTGGCGCGTGCTGCGTATCGGCACGAAGGTCCAACGACCCTTACCCTCTATACAATCGTTAAGAACTCCACTGGTAAAGGTGCGCATAGCGGGTTGATGATCAACGGTCATCAGCGGGTTCTTTTTGACCCCGCAGGCACGTTCAGCGTGAACATTGTTCCGGAACGCAATGATGTTCACTACGGCATCACCGAAAAAATGCGCGGTTTTTATGAACTGTTCCACGCCCGCGAAAGCTATCACACGGTCGCGCAGGAAATCGAAGTGTCGCCCGAGGTCGCAGAACTGGCCATCCAAAAGATCGAAGCCTACGGCGCTGTCAGCAAAATGATGTGCACCGTTGCCGTGACCGACGTTCTGTCTGGGCTGCCCGGCTTTGAGCACATCAAAAGCACGTATTATCCCGAAAAACTACGTCAGGCGATTGCGGCGATGGACGGCGTGGAAGAGCGCAGCGTCTATGACTGGGACGATGATGATAAGTCGATTGTTCTGGGCGAATTCAACGCGGCATTGGGCAGATACCGCGAAGAAGTTTCAGCCGAGTAGATAGAGAAGCGCGTAAAGCGCAACTGCCCCGCTGAACATCGACCACAGTACATTCTTTGTGAAATACCCGACCAACAGCGCCATCATCGCGGCTGAAAATCTTGGAATGTCGAACTCTCCACCGGTGGCCTTGGGCATCATCACCAACGGCGCGACAAGGGCGGGAATAATCGCCACCGCCGTATAGCGAAGATGTCGGAGTATCCACGGTGGGATAGGGCGATTGCCGATTAGTCCTAGAAAGACAAACCGGAAGGCAAAGCTGCCGATCCCAAGACCGATGATGACAATCCATAGGTTGACGGTGTCGATCATGACTGCCCCCTATCGATGCGCCGCTCAATCTCAGCTCCGACGATCATTGCAATGATCCCTGCGCCAAGGATACCTAGGCTGTGTGGCATCCAAGAAAAGGCAATCGACATCACGGCTGCGGTGAACGCAGCCCCCACATGCGCAAACGTCCGAAGCGATGGGCCGATCATGGCGATGAAACAAATGGGCAGGGCAAAATCCAATGCGAATTCGGGCGGAATTGCGCTGCCGACCAATGCGCCGACCAGAGTCCCAAAATACCAAAACGGAATGACCAGAAGCACCCCACCGAAAAAGAACGCCAACCGCTGGTTAACATTCCAAGATGTCTGCTTTTCAAATTCAACGGCGGACAAAGCAAACGCCTGGTCCACAAGCAGATAGGCCACCGACGCCCGTTTCCACAGCGGCGCTTCACCAAGATATGGGGTCAGAGATGCCGAATACATCGCAAACCTAAGGTTTACAGCAAGCGACGACAGCAAAACGATAATCGTCGGGACGTTTTCACTAAGCAGCGAAACTGCTGTGAACTGAGCAGCACCAGCAACCACAACGACACTGAATGCCATGACTTCCACGATGTTCAGACCCGCTTCGGTGCCGACCACGCCAAACAGCAGCGCAAAGGGCAGCACGACAAAGATGAAAGGAAAACCCTTTCTCATGCCTAGTCCGAATGGGGAAACGTCTCTGGTCATGGCCAAATTGGTAGACCCATGCAGCAAGCACGGCAATCCGGTTCTTGCGCTTAGTCGAATGTACCCGCGATGCGCCCAAGCAGCATAAACGCACGGCCCGAGCGTGTTTCGCTGAATAGCGTTAGGTCTTCGTCCAAAGCGTCTTCGCAGAATTCGGTGAACACCAGATCGAACTTGCGCAAAAAGTGATGAACGGCGTCGCGGAATACCATGTCTTCCCGCATGCGCAGTGACACTTTTTCAAGTATCTTACGGTCCCGAATGCCACCAAGTGATGCAATGTCTTTGCCTCGTTTACCTTGGCCAAAGTGACGCCATATCTCGGCGCGTGTCTTTTCAGGCGCAAGATCATCCATATAGATGCCCTCTTGCGAAAGCAGGGTCAGAATATCCTGAGCGGCGCGAATGAAAGGGCTGGTCTTGTCGTTTTCCAGCGCAAGACGCAGCACAGCGAAACCAACCCTGTCTTCTGAACTGCGGGGAAAATTGGCAGCGCGGACAAAATCCTCGTGTGACAGCGGGCTTTGGGGGTCCACCATATCGCGCGGTAAAAGACTTTGCTGTTTGGGGTCAAGACCCGTGGCTGTGTGGGTGAACTGACCTTCCGCCTCAGGGGTTCTGGACGACATGAACACTGCAAGCGTCGTGTCGATCTTTTCCTGAGCTTCGGCAAGCTGGTTGATCTTGTCCATCAACCCGTCGTTCTCGGACTGAGGGCCTAATCCGTCCTCTAATTCGTCGACATGCTTTCGAAGCGATACAAGACGCGCGTTTAGGACGTTAATTTCCGTCACCAACTCTCGTGTCCTGATAGAACTGCGCGCCCAAAGCCAGATCAACGCAGGTGGAACCAGCGCAATGACGACAAATAGCAGATCCAGATTGAAACCTTCGTCACCGTCGTAGGCTTGAAAAATCGTGTAGGTAAGAATGCCAAGCGCCCAGACAAACCCACCGGCCATGGCCGACACTTCGGTTCTGGTCCAACCATTCGACGGGGCCATAGGATCTTCGTCCACACTCATGCCTGTGTCTTTCTTGTGGGGTTTCCCCGACTATGCGTGTTCAGGCTTTGTCAGATCAAACAAATTCGATCTTAAGGACTTCATACGACTTTTCGCCGCCCGGTGTGCGCACTTCAACACTGTCGCCTTCTTCCTTGCCGATCAATGCGCGGGCGATGGGGGATTTCAGGTTCAGCAAACCCTTGTCGATATTCGCCTCATGCTCTCCGACGATCTGCCAGGTCTTTTCTTCGTCGGTGTCTTCGTCGACCAACGTGACGGTCGCGCCGAACTTGATCGAACCACTCAACGATGCCGGGTCGATGATTTCTGCAAGGCTTAGAATTCCTTCAAGCTCTTTGATGCGACCCTCGATAAAACCCTGCTTTTCGCGGGCAGAATGATACTCGGCGTTTTCCTTGAGATCGCCAAGCTCTCGGGCTTCGGCAATCGCTTGAATGATCGTTGGCCGTTCGTCCGATTTCAGGACTTTCAGTTCTGCCTCGTGCGCAGTGTGCCCTGCGCGTGTCATAGGGATCTTTTCCATGCGTGAACCGTGTATTCCGTTTTGCTATACTTGCGTAATTTCGCTCTCGTTAGCAGACAAAACCACAGGAGTGAATGCAAGCGAAAGCACTAATGTTGCTCTAATTTCGCCTTTGAGTGCCCAAAAATGACGGAATGAGACGATTTGACGTCGTGTGCCAATTGACGCGGTGCAGCATGGGTCTTTATCCACGTTTCTTGAGAGCAAGATTATTGCGCCGTCAATTGGCGGTCTAGAGAAGGACAGGACATGTCGGAAATCGAACGCGAAGCGATGGAATATGACGTAGTGATCGTCGGTGCAGGCCCTGCAGGGCTATCGGCGGCAATACGTCTTAAGCAATTGGATGCAGACCTTGATGTGGTCGTCTTGGAAAAAGGTTCCGAGGTCGGCGCGCACATCCTTTCGGGTGCAGTTCTTGACCCTTGTGGTCTTGATGCCTTGATCCCCGATTGGAAAGCCAAGGGCGCCCCACTGAACACACCAGTCAAAGAAGATAACTTCTATATGCTGGGCGAAGCGGGGCAGCTGCGCGTTCCAAACTTTCCGATGCCGCCACTTATGAACAACCACGGCAACTACATCGTGTCGATGGGTAACGTTTGCCGCTGGATGGCTGAGCAAGCCGAAGAACTTGGCGTCGAGATTTTCCCCGGTATGGCCTGTTCTGAACTGGTCTATGGCGACAACGGTGAAGTCAAAGGCGTTGTAGCGGGTGAATTCGGACTAAGTGCTGACGGCACCCCCGGACCGGGTTACGAGCCGGGCATGGAGCTTCACGGTAAATACGTGTTCCTATCTGAAGGCGTCCGCGGATCGCTGGCTAAAGAGGTCATCGCGAAATACGACCTGTCTGCTGGCAAAGAGCCGCAGAAGTTCGGCGTCGGAATGAAAGAGATCTGGGAGATTGATCCCGCCAAGCACAAAGAAGGCACCGTGACCCACACGATGGGCTGGCCTTTGGGGTCAAACGCTGGCGGTGGGTCGTTCATCTACCATCTAGAGAACAATCAGGTCTACGTCGGCTTTGTGGTTCACCTGAACTACAAAAACCCGCACGTGTTCCCTTACATGGAGTTCCAGCGTTTCAAGCATCACCCGATGGTGTCCAAGCTACTCGAAGGCGGTAAGCGCGTCGCCTACGGTGCCCGCGCGATTTCCGAGGGCGGATATCAGTCGATGCCAAAAATGGTTGCACCTGGTGTTGCGATGCTGGGTTGCTCGGTTGGCATGGTCAACGTCCCGCGTATCAAGGGGAACCACAACGCTATGCTTTCGGGTAAGGCGGCGGCTGAAGCTGCATTTGCTGCGATCAAGAGCGACCGATCTGGCGATGAGCTTTCGGATTACGAAACCGAAGTTCGCACTGGCGCGATTGGCAAAGACCTTAAGAAGGTTCGCAACGTTAAGCCGATGTGGTCGAAATGGGGGCTTTTGCCATCGCTTGGTCTAGGTGGGTTTGACATGTGGACCAACACATTGGGCTTCTCACTGTTTGGCACAATGAAGCATGGCAAAAACGATGCTGAAAGCACAGGCAAGGCCGCTGACTATCCGGTTCTCGAATATCCTAAGCCAGACGGAAAGCTTAGCTTTGATCGCCTGACCAACGTCAGCTTCTCGATGACAAACCACGAAGAAAGCCAGCCTGCGCATCTTCGACTGGCAGATGAAAGCATTCCGATGTCGGTCAACATGCCTGACTTTGCAGAGCCAGCGCAGCGTTATTGCCCAGCCGGTGTTTACGAAGTCGTCGATGGCGCGTTCGTGGTGAATTTCCAGAACTGTGTGCACTGTAAAACCTGCGATATCAAAGACCCGAGTAAGAATATCACTTGGGTCACGCCGCAAGGTGGCGACGGGCCGAACTACCCGAATATGTAAAAGAAAAAGCGCGGCTTATTTGGCCGCGCTTTTTCTTTCAGCATGTCGCGCGTATCTTCAAGATAGGGCGCGCTGACCGGCAGTCTTCGATCATCGCTGAGCACGGCAACAAATCTACGGCCATCCTTTTTGATGTCGATCAAATGTTGCTGCGCTACCCAATGTGACCGATGCACACGGACCCCCTTCAGATTCCCTAGTTCCTTGATCGCATCCGCCAGGCGCATCTAAAGTAGCGACTGACCCTCAACTGATGTCACCTCGACATAGTGATCCTGCATCGAAAAAGACACGATTTGATGCGGCAAAATACCGTCAGGCAATCTGGACATAAGCGGAATGGTTTGGGCTTCTGGCGTTTTGTCGGCTTGTTCAGTCGGCGTGTCAGAATTGTCGCTACGATTATTCCCATACTGAGCAAAAACGTGCGCGCACGAAACAATGCAGCCAACCAAGGCTACGTTACTCCATAACAATGGATATCCTGCGATGGGTAAATCAGTACCCGTGAACCATTCATGAATTATCATTATGAGCGCGGCTGCTGGCACTGATCCAAAGATCGTTCCAACAATTGCACCCCCGTAAATGCCACGCATTGTACGTGGTGCAAGCTTGATCGCCATAGCTACCGAAAAGTGAATAAACAAAGTTCCGGCCAGCATTGCGGCTGACCAATATAGAACGCGTTCACCCAGATTAAACCTGTCAAAGGTTCCAAACGGACCCGATAGAGCCAGTACGGCAACAGACAATACAGTCATCCAGATGCCGTTACGTAAGCTTTTATATGACGAAAATTCACGCATCGCGAACTGCAAAATATGACAATTTCACGAAATTTCCAACTGATTAACGCATCGAAAAATGTGAATTATACCTCCTTCGCCTATTCGAAGCACAGAGGCGCGTGCTGCCTGTGTTTTAGGGCAGCGCTGTAAAGTGAGTGGTTTGTTATTTGGTCTCTAAACCCAGAGGGGTGGCAATTATCGCCACCCCTCATTGCTTTGGGCGGCAAGCAAGCCTAGTTTCCACTCAACTAAAATATCGGAAACACTTTGCAATTCTTTACGTCACGAATAGCCGCGATTGTTGTGGTAGCGGGTCACTTGATGTCAGGTGTAGCGCTTGCGGATACCTCTGCGTCTTCATTTCTTGTTGCGCGCCACGCTGACCGTCACAACGACTTTGAAATTTCGGCGGAATACTACCTAGACGCGCTATTTTTTGATCCGCAAAACACCGCTTTGGCGGCGGGTGCTGTTGAATCTCTCATGGCGCTTGGCGACTTTGAAATGGCGGCAGAAATTGCATCTGGGTTGGTGGGGACCGACGCCGAAAATCCTACAACATTTATGGCGTTAATCGCCGATGCCGCAATCGAAGGCAACTATTCTGCAATCGTCGATCTTCTTGGCGGTCCCGAGGTTTCGACGAGCAAGCTATCGGACGATCTTGTTTTGGGTTGGGCGTTGATGGGAATCGGTAATCCCGACGCGGCCTATGATCTGTTTCAGGCCGTTGTTGATGATGACCGATACATGGCTTTCGGTCTTCACCACCTTGGCTTGGCAAAAGCATTCAACCAAGACTTCGAAGGCGCGTTGGCCGCATTCCGAACGGCGGCGGATCGAAACTTCCAATCACCCCGCGCGATTTTGGCAGAGGCACAAATTCTAGCGAAGCTGGATCGTAGGGTCGAAGCGGAACGTCGACTACGCGAAGTCTTCGGCGAGAGCGTTGCGGTTCAAAGCCTGTTGCGGCAAATCAGAAATGGCGATCCAGTTGAGTTTTCGATAATCACGACCCCTTCGGACGGCATGGCAGAGATTTTCTTTACCCTCGCGGATGCTTTGAACAGCGGGACGCCAAATCTCTTTAACCTATACTACGCGCAAATGGCCGCCGAAATCCGCTCGGATGACAGCGAAGCAAGTCTGCTACTTGCCGACATGTTCGAAAAGCTAGGTCTCACGGAAATGGCGCGTGGCTACTATCTTGACGTTGATGAAGGTGACCCTGCTTTTTACACCGCTGCGATGGGGGTTGCCGAAACCTTGCGGGCCGAAGGCCAATTGCAAGAAGCCACCGCGCATCTGGAAGGGGTGATCAGCGACATAGGTCCCGGCCCATATATTCTGGTTACTCTTGGCAATATCTATAGGCACCTCAACCAGTATGACGCCGCCGCTGGAGCTTATAGTCAGCGCATAGATGGACAGATCCAAAATGGGTATCAAGATTGGTATGTGCACTATGTCAGGGGAATTTCGTATGAAAGCCTTGGCCAGTGGGAACAAGCCGATGCCGATTTTCGCCACGCACTAAGGCTTAACCCTGCACAGCCGCAGGTTCTGAACTATCTTGGATATTCGCTTGTCGAGCGTCGGGAAAATCTGGACGAGGCTTTGGCCATGATCGAAGAAGCCGTCGCCCTTCGTCCCGACAGTGGGTACATCGTTGATAGCCTCGGCTGGGTGTTTTACCGCCTTGGTCGCTTTCAAGACGCAGTGGTGCCGATGGAGCTAGCTGTAGAGCTATTGGCAACCGACCCGATCGTGAATGACCATTTGGGTGATGTGTACTGGATGGTTGGCCGCGAATACGAAGCACGCTTTCAATGGCAAAGGGCGATGTCCTTTGATCCCGAACCTGTCGACGCTGACCGCATCCGTCGCAAGTTGGACGTGGGCCTAAGTGTGGTTCTTGAAGAAGAAGCGAATGCCTCGGATGATTGAAGCCTTTGCACCGGCAAAAATAAACCTATCGCTGCATGTGACCGGTCAGCGGGATGATGGTTATCATCTGTTGGACTCTCTCGTGGTGTTTGTTGATGTGGGCGACCGTTTGTTTTTCGAACTCTCGGATGATCTGACGTTGTCTGTGACTGGCCCGAAAGCAGATGGAGTTCCGACCGGCTCTAGCAACCTCGTCCTTCGCGCGGCGCGGCTGTTGGGCGCGAATAAAGGGGCCAAGATAACGCTTCAAAAGAACCTTCCCGCAGCGGCTGGTATTGGTGGAGGGTCTTCCGACGCCGCAGCGGCGATACGAGGATTGTCAAAGCTGTGGAATACAGTACCGCCCAATGACTGCCATTCTCTGGGGGCGGACATTCCGGTGTGTCTGCGCGCACGTCCGACGCGTATGCGCGGGATTGGGGAAGAGCTTTCGGATATCCCGAACCTGCCGGATGCATGGCTTGTTTTGGCTAATCCCGGGGTCGAAATGGCAACCCCTGCGGTGTTCAACCGACTGACGGACAAGAACCAACCGCCGATGGGTTCAATCCCCGATTTTTCGTCAACGGCTGATTTCGCCAATTGGCTTCTTGGCACGCGCAACGACCTACAGATACCTGCGATTGAACTGGAACCTGTTGTGGCTGAGGCTATTGATTTGATTGCCGCCCAAGATGGCTGTCTTGTTTCGCGCATGTCAGGATCGGGCGCGACCTGTTGGGGGTTGTTTGGCAATAAACTAGCGGCAGACGAAGCCGCCGCCGCTATTCAGGTTTCTCGACCGAACTGGTGGACAGTCGCCACCAAGATCAATCCGCTTAGTTAATCCGCGCGACCACGTTATCGGCCAGACCGATCAGCATGTCCCTGATCGGATGCTCAGGAAGCGCTTTCATCGCCGCTTTGGCTTGCTCAACATATTCCAACGCATCAGCTCGCGTTTCATCCAGCGCAGAATGCTTGGCCAGCAATTGCAGAGCGTGCTCTAGATCGCCGTCCTCTTGCTTGCCCTTTTCAATCGTCCGCTTCCAGAATGCTCGTTCTTCATCGTCGGCTTTTGCCACGGCTTTGATGACTGGTAAGGTCAATTTGCGCTCGCGGAAATCATCGCCAACGTTTTTGCCTGTCGCTTTGGTATCACCTTCGTAATCCAAAAGGTCATCGACGATCTGAAACGCAACGCCCAGCTTGTCGCCATAGTCGAATAACGCGTGCACAATATCTTCATCCGCACCAGCAATCACGCCTCCAACCTCGGTCGCTGCTGAAAACAGCGCTGCGGTTTTGCCGCGTGCAACCTGAAGATAAATAGCCTCGTCTGTGCGCAGGTCCTGTGCTGCGGTAAGCTGAAGAACTTCGCCCTCGGCAATTGTAGCTGACGCGTTCGCAAGGATATCCAGAACCCGAAGGCTTCCGGTTTCGACCATCAGCTGGAAGCTGCGCGAAAAAAGATAATCACCGACCAATACGCTGGATTTGTTGTCCCAAAGTAGGTTCGCCGTCGGGCGTCCGCGCCGCTGACCGCTTTCGTCCACCACATCATCATGCAGCAAAGTCGCCGTGTGAATGAATTCAACTGTCGCTGCCAGATGGACGTGATAGGGGCCGTCATAACCACAGAGACGCGCAGCCGCCAAGGTCAACATCGGGCGAAGCCGTTTGCCGCCGGCTTCAACCAAGTGGCGGGTTACTTCGGGGATGCGGGGCGCGTGTTCTGACGCCATACGCTCGGCAACAAGAGTGTTAACGGCATCCATATCACCCGCTAGGTGTTCAGCCAGAGCTTCGTGTGGTTTTATCACAGTATCACCACTTTGTTCATGTCTCCGTTATCTACCCCTCGACGGACGAAGAGTCAGACACTATTTCAATGCAATGCAAGAAATCCTACGCACCACGGACCCAGTTACACTTTCCCACGCCTCAGCATTGCTACGGGGCGAGGGTATAGACTGCTTTGAATTCGACGTAAATATGAGCATCCTTGAAGGGTCAATTGGCATTTTGCCGCGTCGCCTGATGATCCACAAAGACCACGTCGAAGAAGCACGTGTGATCCT
>CAYZAY010000001.1:0-10792 GCA_964476515.1 uncultured Rhodobacterales bacterium | reverse complement strand
GACAACGGAATCGAAGCCATTGTGAGCCACGATCCAAACCTGACACTGGACGGCTATCTGGGGGGGCGTATCAAAGCGTATCAACCGCGAAACGGCTATCGTGCGGGTGTCGATCCGGTGCTGCTTGCTGCGTCTGTTCCTGCCAAGCCGGGTCAGAAAATTCTGGAACTGGGATGTGGGGCAGGGGTCGCAAGCCTGTGCCTTGCCGCGCGGATTGAAGGGTTAGAGCTTATAGGGCTTGAACTACAGCCCGAATACGCCGACTTGGCCCGCCTAAACGCGCAGCAGAATGATGCAAACTTTCGAACCATTATTGGCGATCTGGCAAACATGCTTCCCGAGCTTAGACAAATGTCGTTCGATCATGTTCTCGCCAATCCACCCTACTATCAGCGCGACAAAAGCACCGAAGCAAGTAACAGCGGCCGTGAAACCGCATTGGGCGAAGACACGCCGCTTTCAGATTGGGTAAAGGCGGCCTCAAAGCGGTTGACGCCAAAAGGCACAGCCACGTTTATTCATCGGGCCGACCGCTTGGGCGATCTTCTAGCGGCCATGGACGGTAGGCTTGGATCGATTCAGATACTGCCACTCGTCGCCCGCGTGGGCCGTGACGCCAGCCTTGTCATAGTGCGTGCCAAAAAGCGCGGGAAAGCCCCGCTTCGGTTGCATGATTCTCTTGTTATGCACCAAGGGCAGCGCCATGAACGCGACGAAGGCGACTATTCACCCGCCATAGAGCAGTGTTTGCGCGATGCCGCACCCCTGCCGTTTCCCAAGTAATTTTGCGGACTTACGCCGATGGGGAAAGTTTTTTGCATCTGGTGCGTGACAGAACGAAAAAACTATGCTGCACTCGACGGGCTAAACTTTTTGAGAGGAGACTACATATGAGCTTGGGTTCGCATTTGGATGAGCTGAAGAAGAAACACGAAACTCTCTCGGATAAAGTGGAACTGGCCCAACGAGCGCCAAGTACCAGCGATGCCGAAATCACCGATCTCAAGAAACAAAAACTTCGATTAAAAGAAGAAATTGAACGTCTAGCAGCAGGCTAGCTATTTTTTAAACTCGCGCGGGCCGCGATGGCCGCGCCACCGGTAATCAAAAGCGCCGCCAGCGCCAGCGACCAGCTGGCGGCCGCAACGCCTACAACCACCAACACCAAAGTCGATAGTAACGGCGCGGCGTATGACATGACGCCCAGCAGCTGGATGTCGCCCTTTTTCACACCGTAATCCCAGACATAAAACGCAGCGCCGACCGGCCCCAGCCCAAGTGCTGCGACCGAAAGCCAGCCAAGGGTGCCAACCGGAAGCTGCGTTTCTTCCAACCCCAGATGCAGTAGCGCGGATACGATCGCAGTTGCGATACAAAACACAGTCACGGCCTCGGTCGGTGTTTCACCCAGCTTCCGGCTGAAAACCGAATACCCCGCCCAAGTGAAAGCGCACGCCAGCGCCAACAAATATCCAGACAGGTTTTCCGTCTGAAAGCCAGCGCCGCCTCCAGTGATAATCATGGCCGCGCCAGCAAACCCAAGAAGTGCGCCTATCAAATGACCACCCTTTAGCTTTTCGCCCGGCAACAGACCCGAAAACAGCACGATCAAAAGCGGCCATAGATAGGCGATCAAGCCAGCTTCGGCGGCGGGCGCCAGTCTGAGAGCACTGAAATAGAGCGCGTGATACCCCGCCAACCCAATCGTTCCGAATAGATATATCCGCCAGTCAATTTTGCGTAGCACCGCCAGAGACCCATTGCGGATCGTCCAGATCAGCCCAAGGCCCCCGCCCAAGGTGAAGCACATCGCATTAAGCAAAAAAGGGGGCGTCGGGCTGGTGCCAACCGTAAACAATGCCAGCAACGACCAAAGCAGGATTGCGATGGAACCGATGACGGTTGCTTTAGAGTGTTGCTGCATTCAAACGCCACCTTCGACAAACTGGCCTAAAAGCGTGCGGGGTTTTCGACGCTAACGCAAGCGTTTGGCGCGGTCGCAAACCAAAAAAGGGCCAGTCGAAGTGACCGGCCCTTTGAAAATCATATGACGTAGATCTTACACGAAGAACTGAGCGCCGTTCGCCGAAATGGTCGAACCGTTCACAAAGCCTGAATCGTCGGCTGCTAGGAATGCAACGCAACGCGCGATTTCTTCTGGTTCACCAAGACGACCCGCTGGGATCTGGCCGATGATCGATTCACGTACCTTTTCAGGCACAGCCATAACCATTTCGGTGGCGATGTAGCCTGGGCATACTGCGTTGGCGGTGATGCCTGCGCGTGCGCCTTCCTGTGCCAGCGATTTGACGATGCCCAGATCGCCCGCTTTGGTCGCTGCATAGTTCACCTGAGCGAACTGGCCTTTCTGACCATTGATCGACGAGATCACGATGACGCGGCCGAACTTACGCTCGCGCATGCCAGGCCAAATAGGGTGAACAGTGTTGAACACGCCGGTCAGGTTGGTGTCGATGACGTCTTTCCACTGCTGTGGTGACATTTTGTGGAATGGTGCGTCGCGGGTGATGCCTGCGTTCGCAACAACGACGTCAATCGGGCCAACTTCGGCTTCGACTTGTGCGATGCCAGCTGCAGATTCGTCATAGTCTGCGACGTTCCACTTGTAGGTCTTGATGCCGGTTTCTGCGGTGAACGCCGCCGCAGCTTCGTCGTTACCTGCGTAGGTCGCAGCAACTTGGTAGCCCTTGGATTTTAGTTCTTTTGAGATGGCCGCGCCGATGCCGCGCGAACCACCGGTGACGAGTGCAACTCTTGCCATTGTTTTCTCCAGTGAATCAGTTGTTTGCTTGGTAACTCTGTTACCTTTGGAATAAAGTTTCCGCAATAATATTGCGCGACCATTTTGCCGCAATGCAGAAGTATTTTTGGATAATCACGTAAAAAGGGGCGCCGAAGCGCCCCGATGTTTCCGATTATGGACGTTCGAGGCACATAGCCACGCCCATGCCGCCACCGATGCAGAGGGTCGCGAGACCCTTTTTCGCGTCGCGACGTTTCATTTCGAACAGAAGGGTGTTCAGGATGCGTGCGCCCGAAGCACCGATTGGGTGACCGATAGCAATCGCGCCGCCGTTTACGTTTACGATTGCCGGATCCCAGCCCATGTCTTTGTTCACGGCACAAGCTTGTGCAGCGAAGGCTTCGTTGGCTTCGACCAGATCAAGATCATTCACGCTCCAACCGGCTTTATCCAGTGCTTTGCGCGATGCATAGATCGGGCCAACGCCCATGATGGTCGGGTCAAGACCAGCAGTCGCGTAAGATGCGATACGTGCGAGCGGCTCGATACCGCGCTTTTCAGCGTCGTCAGCCGACATCACCAAAGCGCCAGCAGCACCATCGTTGATGCCTGATGCGTTGGCCGCTGTCACCGAACCGCCGTCGCGGACGAAAGCAGGGCGCAGTTTCTGCATGGCTTCCATGGTCGCGCCGTGACGGATGTATTCGTCGCTGTCCACAGTGATATCGCCCTTGCGGGTTTTGACGATGAACGGTGTGATTTCGTCAGCGAACTTGCCAGCCTTCTGAGCTGCTTCCGCCTTGTTTTGCGACGCAACCGCGAATTCATCCTGCATGTCGCGGCTGATCTGCCACTGGTTTGCAACGTTCTCGGCTGTCTGGCCCATGTGGTAACCGTTGAACGCATCCCAAAGACCGTCGCGGATCATGGTGTCGATGTATTTCATGTCACCCATTTTGTGACCGGCACGCAAATGCGCTGCGTGCGTGCTAAGCGACATGTTTTCTTGGCCGCCAGCTGCGACGATGCTCGCATCACCAAGCTGGATGTGCTGTGCTGCAAGAGCAACGGCGCGAAGTCCAGAACCACAAACCTGGTTGATGCCCCAAGCGGCGCTTTCCTGAGGAAGGCCAGCGTTGATGTGGGCCTGACGTGCAGGGTTCTGGCCCTGAGCAGCAGTCAAAACCTGACCAAGGATCGTTTCCGATACATCGGCCTTATCTATGCCTGCGCGCTCAACAAGAGCCTCAAGAACCGTGGCGCCCAGATCGTGAGCGGGAGTGTTTGCGAAAGAGCCACTGAAGCTGCCTACAGCAGTCCGCGCAGCCGAAGCGATTACAACATTGGTCATCTATTCGTCCTTTACCAAGTCAATTTGACGAGGCTACTCGGGCGTCTTTGTAGGTGTGCCAAAGTCCTCGCTTGATTGCTTTCCTAGGGGAAGTTCTGCGATGCGGCAACTTTTTTAGATTTTTATTGCTGCACTTGCGCGGAATCGTCGCTTCTCTCCCATTCAGGATTTAGCGTCGGAATGCCAAATAAATAACCTTGAAATGCATCTATTCCAGCACGTTGCAGCCATTGCATGTCGTCTTCGCGCTCTACGCGGGTCGCAATTATACGCTTCTTCATAAAGCGGCTCATCGAGCTCATCGTCAGAACAACGGCCTGATTCTCGGCCCGTTTTGCGATGCCCTGAATGTAGTGCCCGTCGATTTTGAACATACTAAAATTGATGTCGCGAAGGTCTTGAAACGAAGACTGCCCCGCGCCAAAATCATCAAGTAGAAACCGCACCCCTTTTTCAGACAGATCGTTCACAAACCGCGCGGTGATTTCCGGCAACTGCATGACCGATTTTTCGGAAATTTCTATCGTCATGCGCTTAACCAGATCAGGTTTGCGCCGCAGGGTTTGATACAGCTTGTTTGTCCAAGGCGCATACCCGATCGAGCGCGCCGATACATTCAAAGAAAGCTGCAGCCCGGGAATCTTATCCAAAATACGAAGCGTCTTTTTAAGCGCCACACAATCAATCTGCCGTCCGGTTTCCGTGTTTTCGACCTTGGTTATGAAATCCCGCGCAGGAATGACCCGCTTTGCTGGGTCATAAACCCTGATCAGCCCCTCATAGAATGCCGGTTTATCAGGGGTTTTTGCGTGAACCACCGGCTGAAAGGCCAGCCCGCAATTGCCGGCACGCACAGCCGCGTCAACAATATCAATGCCCGCGCTGTAAACCGCTTCTTCAACATGGGCGAGGGGGCTTTTCATACCCCTTTCAAGAACAAATGTATTCGACCGAGCCATGGCACACCTTTACAATCCACCCCCTAAACTTATGGCCAGCGCGCATAACGACCGGTAAACAAGAGCTAACAAAAAGGGAGAAGCAAAATGGGTGAAAGTTGCGGTTGGCCGGGGTCAGAACAGATCTACGTCGATTATCATGACCATGAATGGGGCATGCCAGAATACGACAGCCGCGCGCTTTGGGAAAAGCTGATCCTCGACGGTTTCCAAGCAGGGCTTAGCTGGATTACCATATTGAAAAAAAGGGATAATTTCCGCGCCGCCTTTGAAGGTTTCGACCCGAATGTGATAGCTGAATGGGGCGAAGAAGATGTTCTCCGGCTGCTTCAGGACAAGGGCATAATCCGCCACAGGGCAAAATCCAAGCGACTTTTGGCAATGCCAAGGCGTGACAAATTATCGAAGCGCGCGAAGGTTTCGATACCTTTTTATGGAAATACTTGGATGGCAATCCCTTGGTGAACCAATGGACCTCGATGGATCAGATCCCAGCCGAGACGGATCTCAGCAAGCAGATATCCAAGGATCTCAAGAAAGAAGGCTTCAAATTTTGCGGCCCGACCATCGTTTACGCCTTTATGCAGGCCGTAGGCATGGTCAACGATCACCTCGTCGGCTGTCCGTCGCGTCAAAACTGTTTGGATGTACCACCCTCGGGGGCTGGCCAAAGCTAGCCGCATTGGCTATCCCGCGCGGCAAGGCAAAAGGAAAAGACCATGACAGCCAAGGTTTTCATCGACGGAGAGGCCGGAACCACCGGCCTGCAAATCTCAGAACGGCTTGATAAGCGGGATGACATTTCGCTGATCAGACTGGACGATTCCGAACGAAAAGACCCCGCAGCGCGTAAAGCCGCCCTGCTAGAGGCCGACATTGCGATCCTCTGCCTGCCGGATGCAGCCTCAGTCGAGGCGTATGATATGGCTCAGGGTACCTCGACACGGCTGCTAGATGCCTCAACCGCATTTCGGGTAAATGACGATTGGGCGTATGGTTTCGCCGAAATGACAGCCGGCCAAGCAGACCGGATCGCCAACGCGCAATTCGTCTCGAACCCTGGATGCTATCCCACCGGCGCTATCGGCTTGCTGCGCCCTCTGCGTACCGCTGGCCTTTTGGCCGCTGACGCACCGATCAGCATCAACGCAGTCAGTGGTTATACCGGCGGCGGCAAAGCCATGATTGCCGAGTTTGAATCCGGTGCGCTGACCGGAGGCTTTGTCTACGGCACCGCCCAAGGCCACAAACACCTGCCGGAAATGGCAAAATACAGCCGGCTGGATAACCAGCCAATCTTCGTTCCTTCGGTCGGTAACTTCGCCCAAGGCATGATCGTACAAATCCCGCTGCATCTTGCGGGGAACTCGATCGCTGACCTTCAGTCCGCTCTTGCAGCGCACCATGATGGCTCGGATTTCGTCAAGGTCCTGCCCGCAGATGCCGAGCAGGGCAAGATTGAGGCCGAAGCGATGAACGGCACCAACCGTCTTGAACTTCGGGTTTGTGGTAGTGACGACAAAGGTCAGGCGATCCTTGTGGCGGTTCTCGATAACCTCGGCAAAGGCGCATCGGGCGCGGCGGTTCAGAACCTTAACCTGATGATGGGCGTAGACCAGACAACCGGATTGATCTGAGATTGGGTGGGCCATAACCCACCGTTCTCACCCCCAACCTAACGTTAATCTCTCGCCCCCATCTTTTCTCGTGACGTCACACATGGGCTATAGGTCGAAAGCTAACGCAACTAGACCACCAGACCACCGTAAATGCGAGCTAGGTGAAGGGGTTAACCCTGAAACTAAAGCGTTTTGTGATCAACTTGCGAAGCGAGATGATCTCAAAACGCCCACTCCATCATTAGGTCATGAGCGTTTCCCGCTAAACTCTTTGCTGATTTTATCGCGAAACGCTTTGGTTAGACCCCCTTTGGCGGGCCCGTCATTTTCCATAGAAACAGACAAACAAACCCTGAACGCCCTTAACCTACCGGAAGCCTTCCGCCGCAGGCTGACAATCATATCTTTTGTCCAAAAATATTCCCGGGGGAATTGCCCCGATTGGGGCAAGGGGGCAGCGCCCCAAATGTCGACCGCGCAGCGGGCGAAAGCCCTAGTCTTCCAACTCGCGCGCCTCGTCAATCAGCATGATCGGAATACCATTGCGGATCGGAAACGCGAGATTGGCAGGTTTTGACACCAACTCTTGCTGCGCAGCATCATATTCCAACCGCCCGTGTGTTTGCGGGCAAACCAAGGCTTCAAGCATTCGGCGGTCAAACTTGGTGTCACTCATTGCATCATCTCCTCGCCGTCGCTGTGAAGCGCGAACTCCATTAAAGCGCTTAGCGTTTCGCGCCGTTCACTCAACGTCGCGCATTCCAGTAACGCTTGTTTGTCCTCAGGCTCAAACGGGCACATCATTGCCAACGCGTTGATCACGATCTCGTCGTCCGCGTCTTTCAGACTGTCCCAATCGGTCGACAATTCTGCCTTGTGAAAATAGCGCTCGACCAGATCGAGAAAAGCGTCCCAGTCGACACCATTGTCGGTTTCGGCGCTTCCCAAATCAGACTCAAATCCTCGCCAACTCACATCGCAGCGCATATAGGGTGCAAACCCTGCCGCCTCGCGCGTGATACGGAACCTGCTGATACCGGTAAGGGTGATCATATACCGCCCGTCATCTGTTTCGGTGAATTGCGTCAATCGCCCTGCGCACCCGATCAGATGCAGCCCACCCTCGGTCGAATTGGGCAGCGGCTGAGCCATACCAATCAACCGATGAGACGTTTTCAGCGTATCCTCAAGCATCGCCATATAGCGCGGCTCAAAAATGTGCAGCGGAAGATAGGCGCGGGGCAAAACTACGGCCCCGGGCAACGGGAATATCGGAATATTATCCGGTAGATCGGCCGCATTGAACTTCATAGTCCAATCCTATCCTGCATCACAAAATCAGGCAAATATCATCGAGCTGAGTTTGCGACGACCATTGAGAACTATTGGATCGTTTGGCTTTAGCGCGTCAAACACCGTGAACAGCTGGGTCTTGGCAGCCCCGTCATTCCATTCACGATCGCGGCGGAAAATCTCAAGCAGTTGGTTCACAGCCTCTTCGTCCTCGCCCGCAGCGTTCAAAGCGACAGCGTAGTCAAAGCGGGCTTGATGGTCGTTTTCGTCAGTCTCGATCTTGGATTTCAGATCATCAAGTGGACCAGCCGTTGCGGCTTGTTTGGCCAGATCAAGTTGTGCTTTTGCGGCCTGAACCTCGGCGCTATTGGCAATGTCTTCCGGCGCAGCCGCCAGCGTAGCCTCGGCCTGTTCAAGTTCGCCCATTGCGATCTGAGCCCGCACCAATCCGCCGAATGCCGCCGCGTGGTTTGGTTCTTCGCCCAGAACCGCCGCAAAGATCTGCGCTGCATCCTCAGCAGCGCCTTCGGTAAGCATTTCTTCTGCCGCTTCAACAGCATCATCCAAACCGCCGCTGGCATCGCCGCCGGACGCTTTTACGACGCGCTCGACAAAGGCATCGATCTCAGACCCCGGAACCGCGCCTTGGAAGCCATCAATCGGCTGACCTTGCCAGAATGCGTAAACAGTCGGGATGGATTGAACCTGCAATTGGCCGGCGATCATCTGGTTCTCGTCCACATTCACCTTGGCCATTTTCACAGCCCCGCGCGCGGCGGTTACTGCCGCCTCAAGCGCTGGCCCAAGGGTCTTGCACGGTCCGCACCAAGGTGCCCAGAAATCCACGATCACCGGAACGGATTTCGAGGCTTCTACAACCTCGACCATAAAGTCTGCTTCTGTGACGTCTTTAATCAAATCACCGGCCGGTGCTGCTGCACCATTCGTTCCCAGTTCCAGCATGGTCTTACCCTTTAAAATGCGTGTTGCGCTCTATATGGACGTTTGGCCCAAGGCTCACAAGACCCCCGCGGCGTCTAGTCTTTCTGGCGGCGCTTCACCATCATAGGCGACGCGGACCAAGCAGGCTGGTTCGCCCGCAGAGCATTGGCCATTGCTTGCATGCGATCACCGCAGTGGCGGAAGAACATCGTGTAGCTTTCACAGAAATAATTGTGGTTCGGCTCACCTCTGTTGTTCGCAGCAAAGCGTTGTTTGGGACAGCCCCCGTTACAGGCAAAACGGAATGAACAAGCTTTGCACTGCTCGGTCAGGCCGTCGCGTTTGTCATTGCCGAATTCTGCCTGTCGATCCGTCCAAAGCATTTCACGCATCGGGGTTTCGGTGATGTTGCCAAGCTTGAATTCCGGATAAACGTAGTGATCGCAAGAATAGAGCGACCCGTCATGTTCAAGCGCCAGACCGTTGCCGCAGGTTTCCGCAAAGATGCACAACCCCGATGGTTGCCCCAGCCATATGCCCAACTGAACGTCGAAATACTGAACGTAAACCTCACCGATGTCCGCCTTGAACCACGTATCGAAGATATCGCACAGGAACTTGCCATAGGCTTTCGGGCTGACGCTCCAATCCGTCACCGTGTTCCCGGGGTCCATATCGACCTGAGGCGCACTGGCCAGCCCCCCTTCGGGGGATGATCTTTCGGCGATAGGGATGAATTGCATAAAGTCGATGCCAAGCCCATTGAGGAACTTGTAGACCTCTTTCCCCTTACCGCCATTAGCGCGGTGAACGGTCGTCAGGGCGTTGTGTTCAACACTGTTGCGCTGCAGAACCTCTAGCCCCTTCATGACCTTGTCAAAGGTCGGCCGCCCTGCGCGGTCAATGCGATAACGGCCGTGAATTTTCTTGGGCCCGTCGATGCTGATGCCGATCAGAAAACCGTTATCATGCAGGAATTGCCCCCAGTCGTCGTTCAGCAATAACCCATTGGTCTGGAACGCGTTGTTCACCTTGATGCCGGTCGGGGTGTGCTGTTTTTGAAGTGCCACCACCTTTTTGAAGAAATCGATCCCCAGCATCGTCGGTTCGCCACCCTGCCAAGCAAACGGAACTTCCCGCATTCCCGCTTCAACCGAAGTTTCAATCAGCTGACGAATGTAGCTTTCCAGAACATCATCCGACATCCGGAATTTCTTTTCGTCAGGGAAAAGATTTTCCTTCTCAAGATAGTAGCAATATTTGCAGTCGATATTGCATCTGGGACCAATAGGTTTGGTCATCACGGAAAAAGGGCGGGGTATGGTCATGCGTTTGTTGTGCCTTCACAAAATGGTGTTGGCAAGCGACCGCGTGGCGCAAAAATAGGTCTCGTATCGCGATTGCCTACAGAGTAAACACGGGCGGACATGGAAAGAGCAGGAAACCAAGTGGCACAATTAAGCCCCGGACGTCGCTTGAAGATCGTCGCTGATGTGATGATGGCCGTCATCGCCGTGACTATTGTATTCCTGACTTTATTTTATGCGTCTAAGACACCATCTAGTCCGATTTTGCACGACAAGATATACCACGCAATTGCGTTCTTCGCTCTCGTTTTTCCGGGCGCAATGGTCCACCGCTGGACCTTTTTGTGGCTGGTTCCTTTGGCCATCGGGTTCGGAGCAGCGATCGAGTATATAAAACCTTATTTCGGCAGACACCGCGAAATCGCAGACCTTTATGCTGATATTGCCGGTGTACTGGGTGGTGTCATTGTGGGTACGCTGGTCAGGCTGTGGTGGCGGTCTGGGCTTTGTTGCACAAATCGGCTGAGGACCGGACTTCCCCTTACCTGAGACGGACT